>JAKQJD010000316.1 GCA_029561355.1 Bacteroidota bacterium
CGCAGCAGGGTGTCGATCTGGCCGTTGTTGCCCGTTTTGCCGATGTTGGTGAAACTGTGGTTCCGCCAATCGCCGGGGTTTACGTTACCGTTAACGAGTACGCCTACCGTGTGTTTGGAGTTGAGGTACCAATCCACGCCGGCCCGGTAGCCCTGGTAACGGTTTTCCCAGATCTCTTCGTTTTCCTGGTTGTAAAACTGACCGTTCTGTTCGCGCTGGAAACGCTGGTCGTTGTACCAGTCGCCGTAGTGGCCGTTGTAGGAACCGAAAAGATTGACGTTTTTGGCGCGGTGGTTAAGGCTGAGGTTTCCGCCGCCTTTCAGGCTTTTACCGTAGATACCTTCCAGGCCGAAATTGCCGTTGGTGCCGAGGGCTTTGTTCTTTTTCAGGCGAATATTGATGATACCGGCATTGCCGGCAGCGTCGTATTTGGCGGAAGGATTGGAAATGATTTCAATGTTGGTAATGTCCGAGGCCTGCGTGCCTTTCAGCAGGGCTGAGAGGTCTTTGCCGTCGAGGGGCACTTCGCGGCCGTCGATCATGATCTTGACCGCATTTTTACCTTTTACGTTTACGTTGTCGTTGTTGTCTACCGTCACGCCAGGGGCTTTGCGCAGCAGTTCCAGCGCATTCAAGCCGGTCGAATTCACCGTGCCTTCCACGTTCAGAACCGTTTTGTCGGCCTTCACTTCTATGGGCGGGCGGCGTGCTACCACGGTGACCTGTGCGAGTTCGTTGGAGGCTTCTGAAACCGTCAGCGGGTCTACTGTTTTGTCGTTGCCATCGTAGTCGAACACCGGACCGGAGCCTGCACCCATGCCGATGGCGCTGGATTTCAGGAAATACTGTCCGGCGGTTACGTCTGCAATTTCGAAGCGGCCATCCTCGCCGGTAAGCGCGCCTTTTACAAGTGTGGAGTCCTGGGATTTGTGCAGCGTTACGGTAGCAAATTCGACGGGTTGTCCATTGGATTGTTGTACTAAACCGTTGATTTTCTGCGCATTGGCTGCCGTAACGCTGGCGATAAATACCAGTACAGGCAAGAGGAAATGTTTCATAGCTTAATCAGAAAGTTGATTGTCTTGTGTTCGGTCAAAAATTGTTTTCATTTGGTTTGGGGTGAGGCAAAGATGTGGGGATGCGGTAGTTTGTAAAGCATAGAACCTACCAAAGCCCAGAACCTTTATATAAACAGGAGCGTTGTGCCGACGAACGATCAAAACGGCTCTTTAAAATCGATTCGTATCAACCGTTTCGCTACACAAGACAGGGGAAATGACTTCCGGGTTACAGAAAGGCTGCACCAGTCCGATGAACTGTGAAAATGGATAGATGAAATGCCGTAAACGGACGATGATGACTGTGATTCCGACTATGATACTCCGACTATGATTCTAATATGATTTATATGATGACCATGATTGCTTGAGTGGTAATCATGGCCATCATATAAATCATATTAGAATCATAGTCGGAATCATTGTCCCGGTTGCGTAAAAAACTGCAACAATTCAGGCTGTTCGCCGATGGGTGTGCCGGAAGCCGAATACTCTGGCGTACTGGTGGGCAGAAAATGGGTGGCGGGAACAGGTTGCGGTATTTCAGCGGCGAATCCGGGAGAAATATTTTCCTGTCCCGCCGGCATAGGTGAAGCGGATTTTCGAAAAACGATACGTTCTTTCCACTTGATTTTTTCCAGAAAAACGGTGTCGGTTCGCACGATGGTTTGTACCAAAGGAGCGGGAACGACAACATCCGGCGCCTCCGTTTTTCTCCATTGCCCAATTGCCAGGGCAAATAAGACAGCCGCTGCTGCCTGCCAGGCGGGTACGCGGATTGCTGAAAGGCGCCGCAGAAAAGGTTGTTTCGCAGGAGTGGGGCGGTATTCGGCCATGTGTTGATGAAGGCGTGCGGCCAATGCGTGCGGCGGCGCAGCGCGGGCGTCCAGAGATGCGGCATTGCGCAGCAGGCGATGCATTTGCTCGTAGTCGGCTTCCGTCGTGACGGACAGTACCATTTCTCTTTCCCGGGTGTCCAGTTCGGCAAACGATTTTTCAGCAGCAAGTGTCGCTATCTCTTTCATTTAACTAGTTATCTGTTATTAGTTATTTGTTATCAGGGTTGATAATCAAGCATTTGAAAAGAATTTAGCCGAAACTAAATCAGTGTTTACAAATATTTGATAATCAAATTTTTATACAGTTCCGACTGGTTTTGCGCACCCCACACGTGCTGCATATCTGCCGCTATTTTTTGCACGGCATAATGCACACGCGACTTGACGGTGCCTTCCGGGCAGGCCATGATTTCCGCAATTTCCTGTAGGGATCGTTCTTCCTGATACCGGAGAATAAAGCACAGCCGGTGTACGTCCGGCAATGCATCTATAGCGGCGCGCAGTTGTTTTTCAAGTAGTTCCTGGTCGGCATTTTCGGGTAAATCTGTTTCCCTGTCCGGCTGCACCCGCGACAGGTGCAGAACCGAACGTGCCTGCCGCCGGTATTCGTTTTTGCAAAGGTTGTGCGACAGGGTATAGAGCCAGGTGACGAACGAGCGGGCCGGGTCGTAAGCCTCCGGCCGCTCAATGATCTTGATAAACAATTCCTGCGTGAAGTCCTCAGCCCGCCCGGCATCGCGCCACAGCATACGGTAAAAAAAGCGATACATCTGCCGGCCATACCGCTCGTATAGCTCGGCGAACGCCTGCTCGTCGCGCCGGGCAATGGCCTGCATCAGCGCGCTGTCGGTATGTGTGCGGTAACTCACTCTTCGATGACTTCCATAAATATCCTGAAACCTACTTCCGGGCTGGGGCCTGTGCAGGTACCCACGGTTTTTAATTGTCCGTAATAAGGAATGTCGTTCCAACTGCCGCCCTTGCATTTGCCGGTTTCCTGAATCATTTCCGATACGTTTCCGGAAATATTGTACAGGCCGTAGTTATTGGGGAAATACGACTCCGCCAAAACGGGAAAGAAGCCGCCATCCATATCGGGTCCGCCTTTTTCGGGGCATTTGATGCAGGGTTCGGCAACTTTCATATTGAGCAGGTAGCAACCTTTTGCATTGCGGATGAAATAACCGCCCCATGGGTAAATGATCTCGTTGAGGCCGCCGCAGGCCGCCTGTATCCATTCGGGTTCGGTGGGCAGGCGGAACAGCACTTTTTTGAATTTTTTGCGCTCCGTGGAAGTGTTGTACACCGTGGTCATCCAGGCGCAATAATGCTCGGCGGCTTCGTGGCTGATGTTTTGCACCGGCATTCCCGGCAGGTCGGGGTGGCCATGCGGGAAAAGAACGGCATCGGGCAGGTTTTTCAGGGAGTCGGGCAGCAGGGCGCGCCAGTTTGTCAAAGTGGTTTTACATTTTTCCAGTTGATCGAAATCCTTGTTTTTCAGCAAATCCTGCAGGAAACGCTCATACTGGAAATTGGTGGTTTCGGTTTCGGCCGCATAAAGCCGTGCCCCCACTTTTTTCATGTCTTTTTCCAGCATTTTCGGCGTGATGTCGCTCAGTAGCCTGGACGCAGACAAGTCCTTGTTCAAAAATGCCAGCACTTCGGATTCCCGGTTGCCGTCTCGTCCGATCCGTACAATGATGTCGCGCAACTGTGCTGCCTTGCCGAATTCTCCGGAGGTGGTAAAATGTTTGTACAGCAGGAGGAAAGCCGGGAGATAATTCAGGTTGAGTTGAGCCACTGCAGCCGGGTCGTGCTCCGGCGCCATTTGCAATTTCAGGTAATCCAGCCGGAACCTGTTTTCATAATTGTTGCGCAATACCGCTACGTTGTCGAACGGGCGGATACTGAATTTTAACGCCAGTCCTGTCAGGTACAAACTGTTTTTGGCCGTTTCGATGCGACTTTTGTCGGTCATCACGCCGAAGTAGGTAGGCGTTTCGTTTTTGCCGGAGATACAACCCTGCAGGAATTCAGTCAGCGACGCGCCTGCCGGAATGGCCGGTAAATGTTCCTGCCGGATCACCCGCTCGCGGTAGGTATCGTTTTCCAGCAGACTCAGGTTGAGCACGTGTACGTCGGGCCGCACGTCGAGCGCGTGTTGCAGCAGCCAGACGGGGTAGGTATCATTGTCGTTCTGCGTGATGAGCAGGGCATCGGGTTCGAGCGACATCAGGGCGTTGTAGTTCCAGTTGAGTACGCCGGAAGAAAATTGCCCGCTGGCATACCACTCGCGGCAACGGGCCGCCACGGCGTCGCGGTCGCCCGCCAGTTCGGCCTCCCGTATACGGAGGACGTAATCTTCATTGGAAGCGGTAGCGTGTAATGCTACTTGAAGGAACAGGAAAAACAAGAGTCCGGAAATGATACGGTGCATGGTGTGAATTTGATTGAAATGGATTGTTTTTCAATGGCATACACCGGGAATTGGCGGACGTTCAATGTGTTAGGCGGTTTTTTGCGCCGCTGCTACGCAGCAGCGCTCCCACGGCGCTGCCGCGGGTTGATGCTGACGCCCCTTCAGGGCTCTTCGTGCGTTCCCCATTGTAAGGATTCCACACTAAATACCAAGCCGATACTGCATTAGGTTATCTGCAAATGCCTGATTATCAACACAGATAACTAATGACCGATAACTAATAACTACTTTTCCTTGGGTTCGTTCATGTTTTTCGGCCGTATCCATTGTTTGCCGTCCCAGCGCATGGGGCGCGTGCGTGCCCAGCCGTTTTCATCCCAGCCACCGTCTTCACGCTCTTCCATTTCCCGGTGGTTAATGGAAAAGAGTACGAGGTCTTCTGCACCGTAATGCCCCGGCATGGATTCGGTGGGCCCCTGCGGAAAGATGTATTCCTCGGTGTGCGCAAAAACGCCGCCGTCGGCAATCGACTGGCACACGGGCATGGCGGACAACTGGCTGCCGTTCCACAACACGTACCATTCGTGCCAGGGATAACCGCAGGCTTCGTATCCGATGGACAGGATCAGCAGGGTAGAATAGCCCTTGAGTCCGCGTGCACCCTGCTCGACGGGGTGCAGGTAAACGGAGCCTTCGCTTTGAATGCTGGTAGCCACCCTGCTCGCGATAGCGTTGTTGCGGATAGCACGTATTTCAAAACTGTACAATGGGAAATCTTCGGGCGTTTTTTTGACGGCTTTCAGAACGCCTGCTACGAAGCGGACATCGCCCGTTGCCGATGGCGGCAGGATGGACAGCAGCCCGCCCCAAACATACCCCATGGAGCGCGTATTCAGTGCCTGCACTTTGTACCAGGGCAAGGTGACACCGTTCAGGGTGGAGGTCTGATCGCTCACTTCCAGGATTTTCACCTGGTCGGCAGCCAGCAATTGGGTAACGGTGGCCGCCTCCGTGGACGGCTGCGCACGCACATTGATCTTGTCGCCGAAAATGGCGACCGTATCGCCCGGAGTGCATTGGTACAGGAAATTTTGCTGGGCGTTGGCGGTGGAAAGGGCTAAGCAAAAACAAAAGAGGAATGTGAATTTAGTCAACAGATTCATATGCAATGTTTCGTTCAAAATATGGGCGGAAGGTAGTGTTTTTTGATGCAAAGAGAACGGTGGCCCGAGGTGTCAACTGCGAGGTACGAGCAGGTGACACCTCAAGACAGGTGAAAATTTAGATCGCTAAGGCGCTGTAGGAGATATTTTAAAGCAGGCAATAAAAATGGTAAACTACCGGAGATGTCACCTGCTCGTACCTCGCAGATGACACCTCTGGAGGTGCACTTTTTTTGTTGGAGGGATTCGCTGTTTTAAAATCTATCTGTAAACGATCTCCTTTACCCCAAAAGTCCGCTCGCCTTGTTCCGTCAGCACCCGCAACTGCCCTGCCTCCGTCACGCCAAGTATAATACCGGTAAAGTCCACTCCAGTACTGGTGTCAGTAAAATTAGATTCCACGCCCCGCCGGTAAAGCAGGCCTTCATAAGCTGATTTAATTTGGGCCGCCTGTCCGGCTTTCAGTTGCAAATACCGCCTTTCAAGGCATTCGAAAATCGTATCGGCTACTCCACCAAGGTCGAAAGCATGTCCGAATGACAAGGCGAGCGAGGTTGGATTCGGAAGCGTGGGATCGAAATCTAACTGATTGACATTCAATCCGATACCGACTATGGAAGATTGGATCGAAGTCCCTGCAAGGGCATTCTGGATCAGAATGCCGGCGGTTTTCCGGTTACCGATATACAAGTCGTTCGGCCATTTGATGCGCACGGGAAATTCACCGTCCGTCAGGCTGCTGACGGCATCATGAACTGCCAGCGCAACCGCCATACTGAGATGGAACTGGGCGCCGATTTCCAGCCATGAAGGATACAGTATCACGCTGAAAGTCAGGTTTTTACCGGCCGCACTTTCCCAGCGGCTGCCAAATTGGCCGCGTCCGGCTGACTGGCTGTCAGCCCGGACCACCGTTCCTTCGGCTGGCTTGCTTTTTGTGTAAGCAAGGCCTGCGGAAGGTCCTGCCGAAAGGAGTAATTCAGCGGCATAATCGTTCGTCGACGGAAGTTCGTCGAATCGCAGGTAAACTTTTCCGATAAAAAGCGTGTTTGCCATGTGTTTCCTCTGGTGATAGATATACAAATTGCCGTGGAAATGCGTTTTAGATGCCGGTTGGATACAGGTTGGCGGGACTGACGATAATCCGTACCTTTACGCCGCCTGAATTTCCGGTTATTTAATCCGGGTTAACAACAAATCAATTCGGCCACAAACCACCAATATTTTTCACTCAATTCTCACTTTGCTTATCTTGAATTTGACAGCATCCCGGCGGGTAAAAGTAAAACAACCGCTCCTCGAAGAACTCAACCACCTCATTATTGAAGGTATTCGCGATAAAAAGGGCAAAAATATTGTTCAACTGGACCTTCGCAGGCTCAGCGACGCGCCCACCGATTTCTTTATTATTTGCGAAGGCGATTCCAATACCCACGTGAAGGCCATCAGCGAAAGCATTTATAAAAAGGTAAAGGACGAACTGCAAACGGCGCCGACACACACCGAAGGCTCCAGCAATGCGAAGTGGATCCTGATGGACTATTTCAACACGGTCGTGCACGTCTTTTACCCGGAAACCCGCGAGTTTTATGAAATTGAAAACCTGTGGAGCGACGCCGAAGTAACCGAATTCGGAGAGGTTTAAAGGTTGAAAATCAATGTTTTAGAAGGTTGAAGGCACACGCCGGCAGCCCTTCGGAATTTAAAAAATAAAAGCGTTGCGCTTCCCTTCCGGAGCCTCGCCGAACAAAAAATATATGGAACAGGAAGATAAAAAACGTTTCAAACGCGAAGACGATAACGACAATCCGCGCAGGGAAGAAGGAGGCGATGGTATGCCACGCTTCAGTTTTACCTGGATTTACGTGCTGGTTGGTCTCGCGTTGCTGGGTTTGCAAATGTCCAAAATGATGGGCGCATCCCGCAAAGCCGATTGGTCGGATTTCGACCGTTGGGCGCATAAAGACCAGATCGACCGCCTGGTTGTCGTCAACAACGAAGAAGCCTATATCTACATCCAAAAAGATTCGCTCGGCTTCGGCGAACACAAAGACATCAAGTCGGAGCCCAACAAGTTCAACGCCGACCAGCCGCACTACATCATGAACATCGGCAAACCCGAGGTGATGGAGCCCAAACTGGCCAAACTGAACGAAGCGCT
Source organism: Bacteroidota bacterium (assembly GCA_029561355.1). Classification (GTDB taxonomy): domain Bacteria; phylum Bacteroidota; class Bacteroidia; order Chitinophagales; family Saprospiraceae; genus M3007. Next base: position 7,641 of record JAKQJD010000316.1, read on the forward strand.
GCTCAAGGAGAAAAAACTGCCGATCATCGCAGAGTACGATCCGCGCACCAACTGGACGGCTACCATTCTGACCTATCTGCTGCCTTTGCTGCTGTTCGTAGGTCTCTGGCTGTTCATTCTGCGCCGGATGGGCGGCGGAGCGGGCGGCCCGGGTTCGCAGATTTTCAATATCGGCAAATCCAAAGCCACCCTGTTCGATAACAGCACGAAAGTGAACATCACGTTCGCCGACGTTGCCGGCCTCGACGAAGCCAAGGAGGAAGTAATGGAAGTCGTGGATTTTCTGAAAAACCCGAAGAAATACACTACGCTGGGTGGTAAAATCCCCAAAGGTGTACTGCTGGTAGGCCCTCCGGGTACGGGTAAAACCCTGCTGGCCAAAGCCGTTGCAGGTGAAGCCGGTGCGCCGTTCTTCTCTATTTCCGGTTCCGATTTTGTGGAAATGTTCGTCGGCGTGGGTGCTTCCCGCGTTCGCGACCTGTTCCGCCAGGCCCGTGAAAAAGCGCCTTGTATCATCTTTATCGACGAAATCGACGCTATCGGCCGCGCCCGCGGTCGCGGCGCCATCCAGGGCGGCAACGACGAACGCGAAAATACTTTGAACCAGTTGCTGGTTGAAATGGACGGCTTTCCGACCGACAAAGGTGTCATCCTGATGGCCGCTACCAACCGCCCCGATATCCTCGACAATGCGCTGATGCGCCCGGGTCGTTTCGACCGCCAGATCGGCATCGGTCGCCCCGACCTGAAAGGCCGCGCGCAAATCTTCGAGGTACACATGAAAACCATCAAAACCGCACCGGAAGTGACGGCCAACCAGTTGGCTGAAATGACGCCCGGTTTTGTAGGCGCCGACATCGCCAATATCTGCAACGAAGCGGCCCTGATTGCTGCACGCCGCGGCAAAAAAGCGGTTGATATCGACGATTTCAACTACGCCCTCGATAAGGTAATCGGCGGCCTCGAAAAGAAAAACAAGATCATCAGCCCGGAAGAAAAGCAGATCATCGCTTACCATGAGGCAGGCCATGCTATTTGCGGCTGGTTCCTCGAACACGCCCACCCGCTGGTGAAAGTGACCATCGTACCACGCGGCCTGGCTGCGCTCGGTTACGCACAATACCTGCCGAAAGAGCAGTACATCACCCGCAAGGAAAAACTGCTCGACGATATTTGTATGACCCTCGGCGGCCGCGCTGCGGAATCCGTCGTATTCAATAAAATCAGTACCGGCGCCCAAAGCGACCTCGACCACATCACGCGGCTTTCGTATGATATGATCGTCAATTACGGCCTTAGCGACAAGATCGGCAACGTTTCCTACTACACGATGCTGAACGAAAGTTACCAGCGCCCGTTCTCCGAACAAACGGCCTACGCCATCGACCAGGAAGTAAAAGGTATGATCGACGAACAGTACGATCGCTCCAAAAACCTCCTCCGCGACAAACGCAAGGAACTCGACGCGCTGGCAGCCGCTCTCCTTGAAAAAGAGGTGCTGCACCGCGCCGACCTGGAAAATATCATCGGCAAACGGCCGTTCTCCGATCCGACCCCGGGCGAAAGTTTTACGGTTCCGGAAGTCGGACCGCTGCGCTCGGACGATGATTTTGTGGACGACGAAAGCATTTGATGTTATTGTTGATAAGGGTTGATAAAGGTTGATGAGGTTGATATTCAGCGGCTCGGAAAGGAGAGAATTGTTTCTTTCACCGAGCGGTTAAATATCAACCCTCATCAACCTTATCAACCCTCATCAACCTTTATCAACCCTCATCAACAATAACAATAGCCCCCCCATCAACTTTTCTTCCCCTACTCTTGGTCTTCTCCCTGCAATTCCGCTACCTTCGCACCATGTTTCAACACATAATTATCGACAGCATTATTATTCGTCCCGGTGTATTCGCCTGACGTGGTAAGGCTGTTGAAAAACAGAAACCCCGGTAGGTACGACACTTGCCGGGGTTTCTGATTTTTTGTTGAGATTGTTGAGACGTTGAGATTGTTGAGTGGGATAGTACTTACTTTTGGCCGCTCGAAAATCTTACGCCCAACAACCTCAACATCTCAACCCCTCAACAACCTCTTTCTCAACACACAAAGACACATATGTACCGCGAATTCAAACATCTCCACCTCCCTTCCGTCGACGCCGAAATCCGGCAATTCTGGGAAGACGAGCGCATCTTTGAAAAGTCCGTCGAGCAGCGCCCTACTGAAAATTCGTTCGTGTTTTATGAAGGCCCGCCGTCGGCCAACGGCAAGCCCGGTATTCACCACGTCATGGCGCGCACGGTAAAAGACCTGTTTTGCCGGTACAATACCCTGAAAGGATTCCGCGTGGACCGCAAAGGCGGCTGGGATACCCACGGATTGCCTATCGAACTACAGGTGGAGAAAGAACTCGGTATCACCAAAGAGGATATCGGGAAAAAGGTAACCGTGGAAGAGTACAACCAGGCCTGCCGCAGCACGGTGATGCGGTACAAGGACCTGTGGGACGATATCACGCGGCGTATGGGCTACTGGGTGGATCTCGACGACCCGTACATCACGTTTAAAAACGAATACATCGAGTCGTGCTGGTGGGTGTTGCAGCAACTCTACAATAAAAAAACGACTTCGGGCGAGTCTTTTCTCTACAAAGGATTTACCATTCAGCCGTACAGCCCCGCTGCCGGCACGGGCCTGAGCACGCACGAACTGAACATGCCGGGCTGCTACAAGGAGGTGACGGATTTTTCCACGGTGGCCATGTTTAAGGTGCGCCGCGAAGATGCTTCTGCAAAATTTTTCGATGCCGACGACGAAGACCTGCGCATTCTTGCCTGGACGACCACGCCCTGGACGCTGCCGTCGAACGTGGCACTGACGGTCGGACCGAATATCGAATATGCCAAAATAAAAACCGTGAGCCCGTACACCGGCGCGCACGTGAGCGTCATCCTGGCCAAAGACCGGGTGAGCGCCTATTTTAATGCGGACGATGAGAACAACGTGTTGAGCACGTTTACAGTAGGCGACAAAAAACTGCCCTATTCCGTTGCCCAAAGCAGCATCAAAGGCTCCGAACTGGTCGGGCTTCGTTATGAACAATTGATGCCGACGCCTGCCGCTACGACACCCGAACTGGAAGCCAAAGGTTTTCGTGTCATCTCCGGCGATTTCGTGACCACCGAAGACGGTACCGGCGTGGTACATACGGCTCCCTATTTCGGCGCCGATGACTTCAGGGCCAGCAAGGCAGCGGGTATTCCTTTTATTGGTATCCCGAATCCGAAAAATCCCGAACTGCCGTTCCCGCTGGTGGACAAGCAGGGGAAATTTGTGGAAGAAGTGCCGGAATTCGGCGGCCGCTACGTCAAGGCGGAATACTATTCCAAAGAAGTAACGTCGGACAAGGAATTCAAACCGACCGACCTGCTTATTTCCCTGCGCCTGAAAGAGGACAACAAGGCGTTCAAAATTGAAAAATACAAGCACAACTACCCGCATTGCTGGCGGACTGACAAACCCGTTTTGTACTACCCGCTCGATTCGTGGTTCATCCGCGCTTCGGCGGCCCGCGAACGTATGTCGGAACTGAACAAAACCATCAACTGGAAACCTGCCAGCACAGGCACCGGCCGTTTCGGTCAGTGGCTCGACAACCTGCAGGACTGGAACCTGAGCCGTTCGCGGTACTGGGGCGTGCCGCTGCCGGTGTGGCGCACGGAAGATGGGGAAGAGGAGGTTTGTATCGGTTCGGTGGAAAGTCTGCGCTCGGAAATTACCAAAGCCAATACGGCGCTCGGTCTTTCCCAAACGCTGGCAGATGATCTGCACAGGCCTTATATCGATGAAGTGATACTCGTTTCTGCAAGTGGCAAACCCATGCGCCGCGAACTCGACCTCATCGACGTCTGGTTCGACAGTGGTTCCATGCCCTATGCCCAATGGCACTATCCCTTTGAAAATCAGGAAGTTTTCAAAAATAACTTCCCGGCAAATTTCATCGCGGAAGGGGTCGACCAGACACGCGGTTGGTTCTACACCCTGCATGCCATCGCTGCCATGGTGTTCGATTCGGTCGCGTTTAAAAACGTGGTTTCGAACGGCCTTGTGCTCGACAAGGAAGGCAACAAAATGTCCAAGTCGAAAGGCAACGTCGTCGATCCGTTCGAAACCATCGCCGAATACGGCGCCGATGCCACACGCTGGTACATGATGGCCAATGCCAACCCCTGGGACAACCTGAAATTCGACACGGGCGGCATCATCGAGGTGCGGAATAAACTGTTCGGAACGCTGTTCAATACGTACAATTTCTTCGCTTTGTACGCCAACCTCGACGGCTTCAAAATGGACGAGTTCAAGGTGTTGCCGTACAACAACCGCACGGAACTGGACCGCTGGATCATTTCCAAACTCTATTCGCTTGTGGCCGACTACCGCGAAGCGATGGACGACTACGACGTGACCCGTGCCTGCCGCGCCATCGAGGAATTTGTGGACGAGCATTTGTCCAACTGGTTTGTGCGCCTGAGCCGCCGCCGTTTCTGGAAAGGCGAACTCAACGACGATAAAACAGCCGCTTACCAGACGCTGTTCGAATGCCTGATGGTGACCTCGCAACTGATGTCGTCGGTCGCGCCGTTTTTCTCCGACTGGTTGTACCGCAACCTGACCGCGCCGATCAAGGACGTGGCCAAAGCGAAAAACACGCCGCTGCGCCACGACTCCATCCACCTCAGCGACCTGATCGTGCCCGACGCTTCCAAGATCGACAAAGACCTGGAAAAACGTATGGCCTACGCGCAGCGCATCTGCTCGCTGGCACTGAGTATCCGCAAAAAGGAAAAATTGCGCGTGCGCCTTCCGTTGCAGAAAATCCTGCTGCCGGTGCTCGATGCAGCCTTCATTGCCGAAGTAGAAGGGGTGAAAGACCTGATCCTGAGCGAAATAAACGTAAAACAGATCGAATATATCACCGATGCGACCGGTCTGCTGAAAAAAGGCGCCAAAGCGAATTTCAAAACCCTCGGCGCCAAACTCGGCAAGGATATGAAAGACGCGGCGGCTCTGATCGCCAATTTCAGCAACAGCGACATCAACGAACTGGAACAATCGGGCTGGCTGAAAATCCTCATCCACGGCACCGAATATACCATCACGCCGGAAGATCTCGTGATCAGCACCGAAGACCTGCCAGGCTGGAAAGTCGCCTCCGACGGCGAACTGACCGTAGCCCTGGACATACACATGACGCCGGAATTACTGGCCGAAGGCACTGCCCGCGACCTGGTGAACCGCATCCAGAACATCCGCAAGGACAAGGATTTCAACGTCACCGACCGCGTCACCGTTACGCTGGAAAGGCACAACGCCATCCTGGCCGCCGTGGAACAGTTTCACGACTACATCAAAGCCGAAGTGCTGGCTACCGACCTGGTGCTGGCCGATGAGGTGGAAGGGGAGAAGGTGGAACTGGATGATGTGGTGAAGGTGGGGATCGAGGTCAGTGTGAACTGAGGGAGTGCGAAGTGCGAAGTCGACAGTGCGAAGTCGGGCGCTCGCTGAATGGTAGAAACTATGTTCCCGTAAAGGCCTTGAATGGTTTTTACGGGAATTTTGGTTTTACAACAACTTGCTCCGGGTGTAGCCACCCGCTACCACATTCACCCCGGGCACGTTTTTTTTAACATATTTCTCTGCGCCACATACTTCACAACCCCATGCCCGCCGTTACTTAGCGCACAACAAACAATTGAAGTTCGATACCGGCCATGATTTCCGGTTTTTTATTAGTACAAATTCCTGAGTATCAACCCTAATAACCAATAACTGATAACTAATAACTACCAATGAAAAATACGATGGACATGGAGTCGCTGGGCCGATACATCCAGGCCGAAAGCGCATTCCTCGAACCCCTGAAAGCCGCGACCGCGCAGGTGATTGTCGGACAAAAAGGTATGGTGGAGCGCTTGCTGGTGGGCCTGCTGACGAAAGGACATATTCTGCTGGAAGGTATGCCGGGACTGGCTAAAACGCTGGCTATCAAAACCTTATCGCAGGCCGTCGATGCGCATTTCAGCCGTATCCAGTTTACGCCCGACCTGCTGCCGGCCGACGTGGTGGGAACACAGATCTACAATCCGGCCAAAGGCGAGTTCACCGTGCGAAAAGGCCCCATTTTTGCCAATTTCGTGCTTGCTGACGAGATCAACCGCGCGCCTGCCAAGGTACAAAGCGCGCTGCTGGAAGCCATGCAGGAACGCCAGGTAACCATTGGCTCGGAAACGTACCACCTGAAAGAACCTTTCCTGGTGCTGGCTACCCAAAATCCTATCGAACAGGAAGGCACGTACCCGCTGCCGGAAGCCCAGGTCGACCGTTTTCTGTTGAAAGTAAAAATTACCTATCCGACACCCGAAGACGAGCGCGGTATCATCCGCCGTTTCCTGAACGACGAAGAACTGGAAGTAAAAAAGGTCGTTTCGATGGACATGCTGCTGCGTGCCCGCGAAGCCGTCACCAAAATTTACCTCGACGAAAAAATCGAGCAGTACATCCTGGATATCGTCATTTCCACCCGTACCCCGGAAAAGTTCGGCATGCAGAACATGGCTCCGCTCATCAGTTACGGCGCTTCGCCGCGTGCAAGTCTGGCTTTGGCCCGCGCTGCCCGCGCCATGGCTTTCCTCGACCGCCGTGCTTTCGTGACGCCCGACGACGTGCGCGCCATTTGTCCCGACGTACTCCGCCATCGAATCGGCCTCACCTACGAAGCCCAGGCCGAAAACATGACCCAGGAGGATATTATTGAGCGGATATTGGGGACGGTGGTGATCCCGTGAGGGTTATTGGTTATTTGTTATTAGGGTGGTACCGTTTGGCAACTCTATTAACTTCAACTACCTGATAACCTGACCCTAAAAACGAACAATCACCAAGATTCGCCACCCCTAATAACCAATAACTAATAACCAATAACTAACAATGGATTCCTCCGAACTTCTCAAAAAAGTCCGCAAGATCGAGATTAAAACCCGGGGCCTGAGCAGTCACCTGTTCACGGGCGGCTACCACAGCGCGTTCAAGGGCCGGGGAATGTCGTTCAGCGATGTGCGGGCCTACCATCCGGGCGACGACGTGCGGGCCATCGACTGGAACGTGACGGCGCGCACCGGCGATCCGTACATCAAGGTTTTTGAAGAAGAACGGGAAAATACGGTCATGTTGCTGGTCGACATCAGCGGCTCCGCGGTGTTCGGGAGCCACACGCAATTCAAGGAGGAGTACCTGACCGAACTCTGCGCGGTGCTCGCATTTTCCGCCATTGCCAACAACGACAAAGTGGGTGTAATGCTGTTTTCCGATCACACCGAGTTGTTCATTCCGCCGCAAAAAGGGAAACAACACATTTTGCGCATCATCCGGGAAATCCTGACGGCCAAACCCACCGGGCGCGGCACAGATATCGCCGGAGCATTACAATTTGTGCACAATGCCCTGAAAAAGCGGTGCGTCTGTTTTCTTTTATCCGATTTTCTGGACGATAAATATGAACGTGCCCTGGGCATTCTGGCCCGCCAGCACGACTGCATCGGCATTCACTGCTGGGATGCGCTCGAACGCGACCTGCCGGACGTCGGTGTGCTTCGGGTAGCCGATGCCGAAACCGGCCAGCAAACCTGGGTGGATACCACGAGTATTCGGCTTCGCAGACAGTATGCGCAAACCTTCGAAGCACATTTGGTGGCAACGCAAAGCATGTTCCGGCGCGTGGGTGCAGATTTTTTGAGCCTGCGTACCGATCAGCCGTATGTACAGGCGCTGCTGGAGTTTTTCAACCGGCGCTCGAAGGTGGTCGCACACGGGTAAAAAGAGAAGTGAGAGGTGAGAAGGTGAGAGGTGAGATGCGTAGAGTACACCGCCTTATCAGAAGTGAGCGCGAGAGTGGTGAGTGCCGGCTTTGATTACATATCAGGGTTTTTAAGGGCTTGATAATCAGTATTTTGTATTAAATTTTAAACATGTTTTATAAAATCACCGTGTTTCTGTTTTGTCTGGCTTTTTCTGCCGCGCTGTCTGCACAGGCGGTAGCGAATGCCGTATTGAACAAAACGACGGTGGAAACGGGTGACACCTTCACATTGCGTATTCTGGTGCACAATGCTCCGGCAGAGCCGCTGAAAGTCGATTTTGCGGCGTGGGCGCCGCTGATCACGACGGAAAATATATTGTCCGAATCGCCATGGAGCCGCACCGGCCGCCGCTGGCAACGGGAATACACGCTGCTGGTGTTCGACAGCGCACAACTCGCGCTGCCTTCCCTGAAGGTGATTTTACGGAACGGGGAAAAAGTGCTGACCAATACGGTGAACCTGACCGTGAGTCCTACCCCCGCCGGAACGGAAGTGTCGGATGCCGAAACCATCCGGGATATCACGCGCGAGCCGACGCTTTGGACGGATTATTGGCCCTGGGCGGCCGGAGGTCTGGCGCTGGTTTTTCTGCTTTATTTTTTCCGCCGGAAAAAACCGAAACCCGTCCAAGTGGTAGTTGCAGCGCCTCCGCCTCCGCAGGTGCCGCCGCATGAAATCACCTTGCAGCAACTGGCTGCCCTGGAACAACAAAAACCCTGGAAAAACGGCAAGACCGATGCATTTTACGCCGACCTGAGCATGATTCTTCGTACATATCTGGAACGCCGCTTTCAGGTGCCCGCCCTCGAATCTACGACCCGGGAAATAATGCCCTTGCTGAAAAAGACCGACTTCCCAGATCAGCAAAGCAAAATATTGCAAGAGGTTCTATATCAGTCGGATATGGCGAAATTTGCGCAGTCGCCACCCTCCGAACAAGCCCACGAAAAAAACCTGCACAACGCCCGGAAAGTCGTCATGGCCAGTTCGGGATTCGTTCCAACCCACCCAACTTACACCAACCTATAACCCTTATCAACCATAAACCCATAAACCCTCATCAACCCCTCAACAATCTCAACCCCTCAACCCCTCAACAATCTCAACCCATCAACAATCTCAACCAAAACATGACTTTCGCCCAACCACTCTGGCTTTTGCTTCTCCTCTTACTGCCCGTGCTCGCCTGGTTCTACCGGCGTGCGGCGATGGAGCGGCACGTGGCTTTACAGGTGTCGCGGCAACAGGCCATGCGCGGTGTGAAAACCTGGGTGGTGTATGCCAGGAAATGGATTCAGGGTTTGCGCTGGATCGTACTGGCGCTGGTGATTATGGCAATGGCACGGCCGCAAAAGAAGTGGTTCGAGCAAAAGATCGAAGCCGAAGCCATCGATATCATAATGGTCATGGACGTGTCGGCCAGCATGCTCAGCAAGGATTTTATGCCCGACCGATTGACCGTGGCCAAACAGGTCGCCAGTGATTTTGTAACCCGGCGACGGTACGACCGACTGGGGCTGGTGGTCTTTTCCGGCGGTGCATTTACGCAGTGTCCGCTTACGTCCGACCACCGCATTTTACAGGCATTTATCAATAACCTGCAGGTGGGCAGATTGAAAGACGGCACCGCCATCGGTATGGGTCTGGCTACGGCAATCAATCACCTGAAAAACAGCGAAACCAAGAGCAAGGTCGTCATTCTTCTGACTGACAGCGAAAACAACGCTGGTACGATCGGGCCGCTTCAGGCGGCGGAAATTGCCAAAGCCCTCGGCGTACGGGTGTACACGGTGGGACTGGGTACGGAAGGGACGGTGATGTCGCCCATCTCGCGCAATTTCAACGGATCGTACAACTATGCAGCGCGCAGCACGACGTTTAATACACAGTTGCTGGAAGAAATGGCGCGCACTACGGGCGGGCAGTTTTTCCGTACCAAATCCCCCCAGGACCTCGAAGGCGTATATACTTCTATCGACCAACTTGAAAAAACCAACATCACCACCACCAATGTGCGCCGAACGCTTGAACTGTATTTCTGGCTGCTCGATGCCGCATTTTGCCTGCTGGTTTTGGAAATGTTGTTGCGCTGGGGACCGTTGAGGGTGATTACGGTGTAGTTATTGGTTATTGGTTATTAGTTATTAGGATAATAACCCTCGGCCACATAACAGATTAAGCCAAGAATAACCACCACTAATAACCAATAACCAATAACCGATAACCGATAACTAATAACCAACAATGAAACTAGAAAATCCCATCCTCCTTCACCTCCTCTGGGCCCTGTTGCTACAGGCGCTCCTGCTGGCGGTGTACTGGCGCTGGCGGCAGCGCACGTTGCAGCGATTGGGTTCGCCGGCGCTGGCGGCACGGCTGCTGCTGGGGTTTTCGGAAAAAAGATTCTGGTTTAAAAATCTGCTGTTTGCAGGTGCCGTTGCACTTATTGTGCTGGCAATTGCCAATCCGCAGCAGGCCGTACGCCGTACGCCGCCGCCACAACTGAGCGCCGACGTTTTGATCGGACTCGACATTTCACAAAGTATGCTGGCAAAAGATGCGCCGCCGAGCCGACTGGAGCAGGCCAAAAAAATGGTTCGCGACCTGGTGGCTTCACTGGAAGGCGAGCGGATCGGACTGATCTTTTTTGCCGGCGATGCCTATGCACAAATGCCGTTGTCGACCGATTACGAGGCGCTCCTGATGTTCGTTAACAATGCCACGCCCGAATACATCACCGATCAGGGAACGGATTTTGCTCCGCCGATCGACCTGGCGGCGCGGTTGTTTGCTTCCAATCCGGAATCAGGCCATGCACTCATCCTTATATCTGATGGCGAGCAACACGCGGGTCTGCCGCTGGAACGTGCCCGCAGTGCGCATGCCGACGGAATGATTATCCACACCGTGAGCGTGGGCGCCGATGCCGGGGCAATGATCCCGACGGCGAACGGATTTAAACGCGATTTCAGCGGTGCCGTGATCCGCACCAAAACCAACCCTGCTATGCTGCGCGAAATAGCCGCAGCAGGTGGCGGACTGGCGCTGTCGCTCAATAACTCGAACGCCGTGCCCTCCCTGACCACGGCCGTCAACGGCCTGCAAAAAAGCGCTGTGGAGGCCAAAGCCTATATCGAATATGTGTCCTATTTTCAATGGCTGCTCTTGCCGGCATTGTTCCTGCTGGTACTGGAACAGGTGTTGTGGTGGCGTAAAAATGGAAAAACCGGAAAGTCATGACTCGATTACCGATATATTTAACCATATGGTTCATTGCATTTTCCGGCATCGTGCAGGCGCAGCACAGTCAGTTGAAAACCGGCGATGCCTTGTATGATAAAAAGGATTTTTCCAAAGCGGAAGAAACCTACAAAAGTTCGTCGGGTGGTTATGCGGCTTCCTACAACGCCGGAAATGCCGCTTACCAGCAAGGAAAATATGAAGATGCAGCTGACCTGTTTCGCATCGCCGTAAACGCCGGCGCGGATGCCGCTGCAAAGGCTGCCGCCTGGTATAACATGGGAAACGCGTATCTCCAGGCAGGTAAATTTTCGGAAGCTGTGAAGGCCTACGAAAACAGCCTGCGCCAGCAGCCCAACCGGCCGGATACCAAAAAGAACCTGCAGATCGCCAAAAAAAAGCAAAAAGAGCAGGAAGACCCTCCACCTCCGCCGCCGAAAACGCCACCTCCTCCGCCACCACCTGTGCCCAAACCACAGCAAAACTACCTCGACCGTGCCCGTCAGCCGCAACGCGCCGAACAGCCCAAACGCAACCTCTCTCCCGAGGCCGCCAAACTCATGCTGGAAGCCATCGTGCAGCCGGATGAGCAGCGTAACATTCAGGATTACCGGGAACTTTCACCGGCCGTGAAGCCGACAAGCGGGAAAAAAGACTGGTAATATACCCGGTATGGATTGACACCTATAAAACAAATTCTCTGAAAAATTTGATTATTTAAGATAAATAATAATACTTTTACAATGTTTTTAATCCCTTAGTCTCATGGAAAACGAATTTTCTTTCCCTTTACGGAAATAGTCGGCAGCGCCGGCAGGACTTCTTTTCCACTTTTTATTTCCGTAGAAAGGGTTTTCTTCCCCTTTTCTACCCATTCACAGCCCAGTGTTTGAGCAACAAAAGCAACTCGCTTTGTTGCGTTGTCGCGTATATGCATGCCAGGTCGATTATCGGTTTCCGTTGGCTGCAGATGATGTTTTAAATGATTTTTTAGGTTAATATTCCTTGCAATAGTGTTTGATTCTCGGGCGCAAATCGTGTACCCGGTAATCCGGTACACGATGCTATACAAATCACTTTCTCGTTACTCATGAAAAAAATCAATTACATTCTCTTATCCATGGCGGTCGTTCTTACCGCCTTTAGCGCC
>JAKQJD010000319.1 GCA_029561355.1 Bacteroidota bacterium
CTTTTAACCCATGATTCGCATTATAAATTAATTTCGATATTAATATTCAATAAAAAATAATATAATTAGCGGTACAAGTCGATTCCAGGGCGGTCGGCGGCACCCCCACCTTTGTACCATCAGTTACAAACAAAAAAGCAACTTACTTATCATGACAAAATATTTCGCAGTACCCGCCCTTCTGATGTTCTCCATCCTGTTCACCTCCTGCGACGAACTGGTCGCCATCGCCCTCGACGACGATACCGTATGCGGCGAAGACGTGTATACGGGCTACCAGCCGGTGAGCAACCATGCACTGGAAATCGTGCCGCTTACCGACAGCACCCAGTTCACCTTTGTCAATGCCGCCGGCGAGGAAATGAAACTTACCCTGCGTAAAAAAACCGATCAGAAAGGCCGCCTGGATTATAAAACGCTGTGTTACAATGCATCCTACAACATCTCCCAGTCCGAATACTGCGAATCGCAGATGCTGGAATATATTTTTGAAAACACCGATCACAAAGCCGAAATCCGCTACAACTGGTATGTCAACAACTCCGGTGAAATGCTCTACGACGCTTTTTCCACCTCGATCAAACTGGACAACTACCTCGGCGGCAGCAACAACTGGGTAGCCGACGATCGTGCCAACGAATTGCCTGTGATTTACGGCGTCGGCGAATGGGCCCGCCCGGTAGGCGATACGGTGATGCTGGGACAATCTTTCCAAAACGTCACCTACTACAACTGGGGCGTCAACAAAGGCAAAGGTTATTTCTTCGTAGAAGGTAAAGGTGTGGTAGCCATGTGGGCGGAGAATAAGGCTTTTTGGGTCCTGAAATAAGCCTTACAAGTGCGAAGTCTTCAGTGCGAAGTGCGAAGTCCGTAGAGTGTGCCGTTTCATTCTTTGAATTCTCAAGGGTGAAACGGCACACTCTACGGACTTCGCACTTCGCACTGAAGACTTCGCACTGCTTTCAGACTTGTATATTTGCCATCAAAAACTACGTATGATCCTCGTTACAGGCGCCGGCGGACAACTCGGGCAGTGTTTTCGCAAACTTTCGGCCGATTTCCCTGAAATGTCATTCATTTTTGCCGGCTCCGGCGAACTCGATATTGCCGACCACGCGGCGGTGAAACGCATGTTCAAACACCATTCTATCCGCTGGTGTATCAATTGCGCCGCCTACACGGCCGTCGATAAAGCGGAATCGGAACCCGAACAGGCCAAACGTATCAACGTGACGGGCGTAAAAAATCTCGCCCGCGCCTGTGCCGCCGCCGGCATCCCGCTCATCCATTTTTCCACTGATTATGTGTACCATAGTAATCAAAACCGGCCGTTTACGGAGGACGATGCCTTTAGCCCGAAAGGTGTGTACGCCCGCACCAAATTGCAGGGCGAGCGCGCGGCCCTGAACACGCACCCATTCGGGCTTATGGTCATTCGCACCTCCTGGGTGTACTCGGAATTCGGGCACAATTTCGTTAAAACCATGCTGCGCCTCGGCGCCGAACGTCCCGTGCTGAATGTCGTATTCGATCAGATCGGCACCCCGACCTACGCGCCCGACCTCGCACTGGCGGTTCTCCAAATCATCGATAAGGTGCAGTGCGCCGAAATCCCTGTCGAACACCTCACCGGCGTCTGGCATTACTCCAACGAGGGCGTCGCGAGTTGGTACGACTTTGCGCAGGCCATTTTTGAAATCCGGAACATGCCGTGCCGGGTATTTCCCATCGAAACCGAAGACTACCCGACGCCGGCGCAACGCCCGCCTTTCAGCGTTTTGAACAAACTGAAAATCAAAACGCAGTTGGGCGTGGAAATTCCGCACTGGCGCGAAAGCCTGATCCGTTGCTTGAAGGCGCTGGAGGTGTAAAAAAAGGTGTTGGCGGTTTTGGGGAAATGAATCACTTTTGTAGTTGGTTGAGGTTGTTGAGAGGTTGAGATTGTTGAGGCTGCTTTGCTCAAGATATTCGAATACGTTTGAGCGAAGCACCCTCAACTACTCAACAATCTAAACAACCTCAACAATCTAAACAACCAACTGAACATGTCCGCCCACCCAATCTTCGAATCCGTCCGCCAGCACCTCCAGCAGGGAGAAACCGGCGCCGCCCTTCACACCCTGATCACTTACCTGGAAGCGGAGGGCAAACAGACCGAACTGCTCCGGACGCTTCGCGTGGTGCAGGCCAACTACAATGCCGCCAAACAACAGGAACTGAAAGGTATTCTGGCGTTTCAGGAGGCCCAACGCGAGTATTCCAAGGTGAACGATACGTTGCTCCTGGCGATGGATGATCTGGTAGCCGGGCGTTCTACGCGCACTTCGGTGCCCGGCGCGGGTCGGAGCATCCCGTGGATGTGGATCGGTGGAGCCGCACTGGCAATTATTGCCGTAGCGGCGTTTTTCCTGTTCCGAAAACCGGAAGCGGCCGGCCTGGCAGCCAAGACCGCCGAACCAGTCTGCCCGCAATTCAGGCCTGCCGACTATCGCATTATGCTGATTCCTTTCCTGAGTCTGAGCGGCGATACGCTGATCAAACCCTCGCTGAGCATTCAGATGCGCATCCGTCAGTTGACGATGAGCAATAACATGTCGACCGACGTGCAAATCGCGCCGGGCGCCCGGGCCAATGGTATGCTCGATTTTGTACACGCCGAACAAAAAGGCAAGGAATGCAACGCCGATCTTGTCATCTGGGGCCAGTTTGAAAAAGTGGACGACTCCATCCAGGTCGACGTGCATTACGTATTTACAAAAGGTGATATGATTTCGGGACATACCGATTTCCAACCGTTCAAAAGCCTTTCGGCGCTTCAAAAAAGCGGAAAATCGTCGGGCTTGCGTACCCTCGACGATGCGGTGCTGTCGCTGTGCAGCATCCTGGCCGTACATGCCAACCGGCCCGAAGTAGCGGAAAAATGGCTGGGAAAAATTCAGGATACTTCCGAAAAGGATGACAGCCTGGTGCAGGCGATTTCACAGGTGAAGGAGAATCGGAAACGGACGGCGGCGGGGCAGGGGAAGTAGGCGAGTGTCCTGATCATCCCGACACTTATCATTTGCTAATTTTTGACAATTTTCAAACATTCAGGATACTAAATACGAATCCGGATTATCTTTGTTAGCGATACAACCTGACAGGGTTATCTTAATCCACTTTTTTTTCCAATAAGGGGCACTACACGCTTTGTCTCCCTATTCATATACTGTATTCTCGCCATCGGGTATCTGCGCCAATCTCCGGCAAAAGATAGGTATTCTTATAAATTCATATTAAACAAATTTACGAAATGAACCCTTCTCTCTCTCTCTCTGTAGAGCCTACATTACAATTATTATTTTATTGAGTTTGATGGCACCTCTGCAACTCTTTAGTCAATCTGATCCCGTGCCTGCATCATGTGGATTTATGGATAATTCCGCTTCTTCGTCGACAATTTTACAGTCTTCTAATTGTGGGAACACCTCTGCCTATTGGACTAATGAGTCGAAACACCTTCCACTTATCAGTGCCAGACCTATTAAGATACATGCAAATTTTATCATTCTACAGAAACCAGGAGACGACCCCGGCAACTTTCAAGACATTCCTGAACATAAGGATTTTTTAAATAAATGGCTGGCAGAGTGTAACGAATCATTAAATAATCTATGGGCATCATCACCCGGCCCTATCCCCCCCAGTTGTGGTGTTTTATTTGGAAGTTCCAAGATAGAAATTGTTCCAAATTGGATTTTCGATATTGTAGATGAATATGCATGGAATGCAGACAATACACCTCCAGTCGTATCAGGTAATACTATAACTAATTTCAAATGCCCCGATGAACCCAACTGGCATCTAAACACTTTGGATGCACAGATGTACCAAAATTATCCCAATGCTATTAATGTGTACCTTACTGTTAGTGGCAATATTTATAATCAATTGGTTACTTTAGGTACTATCAATAACCCTCAAGCAGCAGGTATGCCTTATTGGTGGTGTGCACCACTTCCTGATGATGTCAATCTGCTAAAATCTTCTCGCATACATTGCCCCAATTTTTACATGAAATATGTATGGTTTAAAAACCATCCGGAAACAGTAGTGCCTGGCGGTGTTCCATTTGAAACTTCCATTCAGTGGCTTATTGCAGAAGGACGAACGCTTGCACATGAATTTGGGCATTCTTGCGGTTTGTACCACGAAAGTTGCCAAAACAACCTTATGACGACTAATTGGGGCTCCTCTTTAAGAGCAGCACTTAGTACGACACAGGTATCCCGTATGCATCGACGGTTAGCTGTGTCCAGTCTTCGCCAGTTTGTCGACTGCACAGAAGTATACAATCAACCGGGCGCAACGACCTCCGACCGCCTTGTCACCGGTACCGAAACCTGGGACCTGAACATGCGGTTGTATTCCAATGTGGTTGTCAAAACCGGCGGATCTCTCACCGTTACCTGCGGGTTGTTATTACCCTATAACGGCACCATCACTGTGGAGCGCGGCGCCAAACTCATTGTCGACGGCGGCACCATCACCAAAGCCAATACCTGCGGGAACAACGAGTACTGGCGTGGTATCGCTGTGAACGGCAATGCCGCTATGGCTCAACCCCTTGCGACAGCCACACCTGCCGCAACAGAATCGGGCATCGTCATTGTGAAAAACGGCGGCTTTATCGAAGAAGCCGTGGTGGGTATCACGACGAAAAAAAGCCCTTTCGACGACGACCCAGCCTATTGGGGCGGCGTGGTGGACGTGGAAAACGGCACTTTCCGCAACTGCCGAAAGGGGGTAGAGTTTATGGCTTATGACTTTTCCTTAAACAACAGCCGGTTTAAAAATGCACAGTTTATCCGCACCGCAGACCGATATTCTTATGCCGGAGCAACCATCTGGGGTACGGACGGCCTGAGTTTCGAGGATTGCCAGTTTTTATTCGAATCAAATACCACAGGCGGGGCGGCAGAAACAGGTATTTATGCCACCGATGCTATTTTCTCCGTCACCAAAGGAAATTCCTTTGAAGGGGCAGATATCGCTATTCGCACCGGCGCTACTATGCCGCTCAACGGAGAGGTGCAGATCGGACTGCCCGGCAACTCCGGCACAGATATGAACGTGTTTGTCAAAAATGCCGTGGGGGTGCAGGCTACAGCCAATAGCAGAATGCAGATTGAGAAAAATGATTTCTCCAGTTTTGATTTTGATATAGAAGCAAAAGGCCCGGTCACGAGTAATATTTTAAACAACATTTTTACAGAAACGACAGCGGGTAATCGGTTGGACAATACCGACATCTTTTCTAATACAACCAATTGCAATACATATAACAGTACCCTGGCCGGAATCAATATCGTTGGTAAAAATATGGGCTTTAATTTCCGGCAAGAAGATTTTTCCACGGTGTACCACGACCTGTATATTGACGGACATTCGAACAAGCCGATACCCCCTGCATTACCGACTATCACGGCCGGCCAGATTCCGCAACAGGGAACCACCGGGGCTGCACGATTCAATTTCTTCACGCACGGGCAGGAGGAAAATATCAAAACCAACAGCATTGTAGAACCTACAAACGTTACTGCCTTTTTCCTATATTTCCACCCTGACCCGAACATAGATGCTCGCCTGAAACCTAAATGTGGTCAGGGAGACGCCTGCAATGCAGGAATCACAGCTAGTAATTTTGAAAACAAACAGACAGGAGGCAATTCTACAGACTGCGACGACGGCCCCGAAAACGAATTCTGCAAAACCAAACCCTGCCTAGGGGCATTACGGGCAGATCTGTCGCAAAAAACGGAATTGCTTAAGGCGGGCAATGCAGCGACGCTCTATACAGCCCTGCAAAACAACGGATCGAGTGAAACAACCTACAACCAGTTGAGCGCCGCCAGCCCCTACCTGTCGGAAGCGTTGCTAACCGCCATTGCCAACAACACTGCCATGACGACGGGGAAAAAAGAACTTCTGTTGGAGCAGAACTCGCCGCTAAGTGCTTCCCTGCGCGCTTCCCTACAGGGCAAAATATCCGCCGCCAAATTAGCACAACTCAATGCGGTCGCCCAGAACGGCGCCCAGTCGACACGCGATGCCCTTGCCGCCAACGTTGGGTTGCTGACTACCCGCCGCGAATACATTACCGACGAACTGATACGCCAATACCGGGCTGCCAACCAGTGGGCGCAGGTAGAAACGCTGCTGAATGAAGACCTGAATCCATATAATCGCCGCCGCCTGTTCGGCGCAAAAGTGAAACAAAAACAATACGCGGCTGCCGCTTCAGTATTGCAGGCTATGCCGATTGAAAGTACCGACGATACCCGGTTTGTACAGGTACAAACCATCAACCTCGCCCGTCTGACTACCAGCGCATATACCCTAAGTGCTGCCGACAGCGTACTGCTGAACAACATAGCCCGGGAAGCCGGGCAGTCATCGGGATATGCCCAAACTCTCCTCGGGTTGCTGAAAGGCCAGGTGTTCATGGCTGCGCCGCTGGAATTTGAAAAAGAAGAAAAGGAACGCAGCGCGCCCCTGCAACCACAACAACAGCTGTCCTCGGGAGACGAGCATTTCTCCATAGCGCCCAACCCGGCTCACCACGCAGTGCAAATACAAATTCCACAGGCCTCCGTTGCTGCTGCCGAAATGCAGGTGAACTGTTTTGATTTGGTGACAGGCAGCCTCGTACATACCTTGCAGGTGCCTTCGGGCGGTAGCGCAACCCTGCCTGTAGAAAACTGGCGGGAAGGCATGTATGTTTTTGTGTTGTATCAGGACGGAAAGGCAACAGCCCGGCAGCGGGTAGTGATCCAGCATTAATATTATTTCTAACTGCGTTCAGGCAGGCGTCACCTGTCTGAACGCACTACTATTGCCACAACGCATGGAAAAGATATTTTTCATAGTTGGGTGGTTGTTGGGAATAATACCTGCCGCTACCCAGACTAATTCTTTCTTCAAGGTACTCGATCCCTACCCTAACAATCACAATATAAACGACAAAGCCACCAACATTTTCCAAGTCGACAGCTTTTATTACTTGATCGACGGATTTTCAGATGAAATACCCGGCAGAAGCCAACGACTAATCAAACTGGACATGGCAGGCAATTCAGTTAAGGAAACCGTCTTGGAAGGCCCATATAATGATTTATTAATTGCAGAAGGTGGTGGGCATTTTATCACCCACGACGGCTATATCCTGTTCACTGGTGAGTGGTTTAATACAGAAATAGGAAAAATGGGTACTTTCCTGATTAAAATGGATGCGGATTTGAATGTAATCTGGTCGCAGTATTACAGTAACGCCACCGGAAATGGCAACTACTACGGCGCCGGTGTAGTTGAAACTGACGATGGGCAGCACTACTTGCTGTATGCCAGTTCCAAAAGCACATACCTTTTAAAAACAGATACATCCGGTACACTGCTGTGGAGCAAGGTCATACCTGATGAGGTACCACAAAGTATCAATGGCAATATGATCAAAACCCAAGATGGTCACGTATTGATTACAACGTATGTGTATGTAAACAATAATCCGGGTTCCTATGACTACACCGCCAGTATGGCCAAAGTCGATTATAATGGCAACTTAGTCTGGCGCAAGGATGTAGATAACTACACCAATTCCGGCGAACAGCAGGAACCTATGGCTACACTGCTGCACAACGGAGGTTTTGCCGTGGCGTGGGCCAACGATAGTTTTCCTTGGATACCCAATGTCACAATCCCGAACTTTTCCTCCTTGTACATTATGGATCCAAGTGGCATCAAACAACGTGAAGTGCGTTTCGATCGCTATGGATTGCGCAGCATATTTAGCCTGATTACAGCATCTAATGGCGATATTATCGCCGGCGGGTACAACTATGAGGCCTCCGGCGGTCAGGAAAAAGGCTGGCTCTTTCGGGCCACTCACGAAGGCGATATTCTTTGGGAGCGATATTTTTCGGATTCCTTGCAAAGGCCCTGGTCGCCCATCTTTTTTTATGACATCATCGAGAATACAGACGGCAACATCGTCTGCGTAGGCGATGTGGAGGATAGTATTCCCAGCATAGGAATAAATGTAGATCGAAATATTAATATGGTGCTACTCATCACTGATCATGAAGGCTGCCTCCATTCCGGCTGCCCGAGCGGGCTTCAATACATCACGGCTGCGCCGGAAGCGTCGCACCCTGAACCTTTACAGTGGCTAGAGGTGGCGCCCAACCCGGCTAATGATATATTGAAGGTAAATTTACCTGCTCTCGCAAACGTCAAAACAATGCGCCTCGAATTATGGGACGCAGTCGGGCGTGTGGCTGTCAAACATCCTTTAAATGAGCCTGGCGAGCAGGAAGAAATAGATATCAGCCTACTCCTGTCAGGTTATTATATCTTGGTTCTATATGAAAATGGAGTGATAAGAGCAAGAAACAAAATCATCATTCAACACTAGATCCAAAATGAAAAACCACTTCTTCCTATCCTTTTTTGGGATTATTTTCTCTTCGTTTCATGCGTCCGGCCAGTCCGATTTTGCACAAGTAGGTACAAAATGGACCTATACGGAAGCGAGCCCGGGAGTAATGCCTAATTCAACAGTGTATATGCCTTATGTAATGGAATCTGTCAGTGAAGAGGTCTTCGAAGGGAAGTTGTGTAAAAAGATCATAGGTCTACAGCCAGCCTTTAATTTTACTTTTTACGTGTACAGCCAGAATGACTCCATCTTTCGGTGGGATGGCGACAATAACAGGTTCAATTTATTGTATGATTTTACAGCGGAGGCAGGCGACTCCTGGGATATAGAAATGCCTCATTTCGCATTGGGCAATGGTGATACGACCATCAACGTTTTGGTAGATTCCGTTGGATTTATGGTGCGTAACGAGGATACCTTAAAAGTTTGGTATATCACTTACGGTGAATCGGCCGACTGGGGGAATACAATTATAGAAGGGATCGGCAATTACTATTTTTTCATACCCTTACCGGATATTTTTGAACGGTGCATTTGCGGCGGTGTGCGTTGTTTTGAATCTACAGATGCCTATTACGAATTTGTCGATTACCCTTGCGATACGATTTATACAGAAGTGATTTCAGGTGTGGAAGGAACCTTCGATTTAGATCGGATTGAAATTTTTCCAAATCCAACATCAGATCAAATAACGTTGAGTATCAATTTCTCAAAGGACGCAATATTTAATCTGGAATTAGTTGATTTGACAGGAAGGACAGTCCTTTCCGAGACGTTCAAGAATATTGGACCCCATATCATTGACACTACGCAGCTACCTAGGGGCTTGTATGTGCTGCGGTTATCCGAAGACGGACAAACACTGAAAAGCATAAAATTAACCGTAGTAAGATAAAAACGATCTACAACCTCCTCTATGCCGGCAAATTATCCAGAAACTGCAACGTATCCGGCAAGCCGTTCAGCACCTTCGCATTCTGCGGCAGTTTTACCGGATTGATAAACAATTGTGCGCCGGTGAGCAGCAGTTCGCTGCCATTGACCGAGCGGGAAGCCGTGTCCACGTAATTCTGAATGGTCTGGCGCGGAAGGGGCTCCTGCAAAATCGTAAAAATATAGGAAGGTTTCAGCGTGTGGCTGATATCGCGGATATCGTTGAGCGAGGTATTGGCGCCGAGATATATCACCTTGAAACCGCGTGTGCGCAGCAGGTATTGCATAAAAAGCAGGGTAAGTTCCTGCGTTTCGCCTTCGGGCGTGTAGAGCACGAAACTGTGGGTGTCGTCCTGCGTATCGACGGGTTCTTTGTCGATGGCGGCCATCAGTTTGCGCCGGATGAGGTTGGAAATGAATTTTTCGTGCGCGGCGCTGATGCTGTTGGTGAGCCAGAGGATGTTGAGTTTATCCAGGAATGGATAAATCAGTTCCACCATGGTTCGTTCAAACCCGTTTTCCCACACGTAAGCGGAAAAAATGCGTTCGAAACTGGCCTCGTCCATGTCGATCATGGAGAGGGTAATGGCGTCGATCTGTGTGTTGTGGCTGTTGTTGGTTTCCGCAATTTCGGAAACGAGGCCGGCGATTTTATCGTGCGGCATGCCGGCCAGTTTGCTGATTTTGTAACCCTGCCGGTTCAGCAAAGCGATGTTGAACAGCAGTCGCAGTTCTTCATCCGTATAATAGCGAATGTTCGTTTCCGTGCGGTGCGGAACAACAAGTTTATAGCGCTGCTCCCATATCCGAATGGTGTGCGCTTTGATACCTGTCAGACGCTCCAGGTCCCGAATCGAATAAATCGCCATTTTCAAAGTTCAAGTTCGGTCAGATGGCTGGTAAGACATCGATAACTGACTGAATATCAACGTTTTCAGGGCCAGTTTACCTGAAAATCCACTTTTAACAAGAAGTAATTGCTGTAAAGTTAATACAACAGGACAACTTGTGTAAAGTTCACAATGATTTTTCAGGAAAGGTTCCACAAAAGTGACTATGATTTAGTATGATTTATATGATGGCCATGATTATCCACTCACGTAATCATGGCCATCATATAAATCATATTAAAATCATAGTCAGAATCACCGTCAGACGCGCTCACCCACCAGCCATTTTTTAAAATCGGACGAGCGTTCGGTGCTCACGATGGTATCCATATCCGCGGCGGGTTCCAGGTCGATTTTCACCCGGCTTTTGGAATAGGAGTGCATTTCCTTGATGGAAGCGACGTTGACGATAAACTGCCGGTTGATGCGGTAAAAAACGGCCGGATCGAGCAGGTTTTCGAGTTTGTCGAGCGGGTAATCGACCGGGAAACGTTTGCCGGAACTGCGCGAAACCACAAACGTGATCTTGTCTTTGGAATAAAAATAGGCGGCGTCGCCCATTTCCACGAGTTTGTAACTGTTGCTGAAACGGATCAGCATACGCCGCAGGTAGGTGCCGCCGGGATCCTGTTTGCGCAGGTTATCCAGCAGCGGGTCGTAATTGGGAGGCGTGGCAGTCAGGAATACGCGTTTGTATTTTTCGAGTGCGGCAGCCAGATCGGCGGTTTTAATGGGTTTCAGGAGGTAATCGACGGCCGTTACCTTGAAGGCTTTCATGGCGTATTCGTCGTAGGCCGTGGTAAAAATAACGGGCGCCGTGACGTGCACGTGTTCGAATATTTCAAAACTGGCGCCATCAGCCAGGTGGATATCGAGCAGGATCAGGTCGGGCTGCGGATTGTTCTGCAACCACATCACAGCTGTCTCCACGCTGTCGAGCCGGTCGATCACCACCGCTTCGGGGGCTATTTCGCCCAGCATTTTTTCCAGCCGGCGGGCCGCAGCGTTTTCGTCTTCGATGATGAGAATTTTCATGTTGTGAGTTGTGAATTGTCAGTTGTGAGTGGGGGAAACTTTTAAACTTATTGAAACGGGTTTAACGGGTTTTTACCAGGATTATACGAAAGATTTTGTTCGGCTACGCCTCTCATAGGAAGACGGGGACGCGGATTGTGCGGATCATGCGGATTTCGCGGATTATTTGGTGGCCTTGCGGCCACTTCCTTTTGATCTTTTATGGATTCAATCCCGCCTTCGGCGGGACGTAGATCCAATTGATCCTTTAAAGCGAAGAAAAAACAACATCTGTCACTTCCATTATTTCATGTTTATGCCTTGAATATTCACTCCGCCGGAGGCGGCTTTAATCCGTAAAATATCAAAACGAAGTGGCCGCAAGGCCACTCAAAATCCATTTTAATCCGCATGATCCGCACAATCCGCGTTCCCCATCCCCCACGAGAGGCGTAGCCGAACAAAATCTTTCATACAATCCTGATTCCAATTTCAAATCAAAAGCGCCGCCCACTCACAACTCACTATTCACAACTCACTATTCACCACTCACCTTCTTCACCGGCACCTTCACCGTAAAATACGTCGAATCATCCTCCACAATCACCGGGCGTTCGCCGAGCAGTCGGTAGCGGTGAATCAGGCTTTGCAGGCCGAAATGCGTACTGTTTTCGGGTTTTATCTTTTTCTGGATGTTATTTCTGACCACCACGTAATTATCGGCGTCTACGAATATTTCAATGGTCAGTGGTCGGGAGGCGGAAATCACGTTGTGTTTCACGGCATTTTCCACCAGCATTTGCAGGGCCAGCGGCATTACGAGGCCTTCTTGTCCGTTGAGCCGGTCGATGAGGTGAAAGCCGTCCTCGTAGCGTTTTTTCAGCAGGAAATGGAAACTCTCCACGAGTTCTCTTTCTTCCTGTAGCGTGATAAAATCGCGTTCGCGGTAGGCCATCATGCTGCGGTAGAAATCGGACAGATGCTCCACATATTCCACCGCTATTTTGGGGTTTTCTTCAATGATCGTGATGAGCGTATTAAAACTGTTGAACAGAAAATGCGGGTTGATCTGGCTTTTCAGGGCAGCGAACTGCGATTCCACATTTTCCCGTTTCAATTGCGCTTCGCGGCCCAGCCGGGCTTCGCGCACCCGAACAAACCCGTAGAACAGCGCGCCTCCCAGCAACACGCACAACAGAATGAACCACCATTGTGCCCAGAAAGGCGGCTGAATGGTAAAAGACCAGGAGGTTTCGGGCACCTGATCGAAATTGCCGTGTTCGCTGGTTTGCACCCGGAAGGTGTATTTGCCGGGCGGGAGGTTCGGATAAGATGCCAGCGGATCCTTCGAAATTTTCCAGTTGGGGTCGAAGCCGTCGAGCCGGTACCGGTACCGCACCGATTCGGGGCTGGTGTACCACAGGCCGGTAAAATTGAAAATGAAATAATTCTGGTCGTACCGGAAATTTTGCTGCTTCAGCAGGTCGACCGAGCGCATGAGCACCGAAACGGCGGTAATGTCGGGTTGCGGATCGTCGAGAAATTTTTCGTCGAACGCTGCCACGCGGATGATGCCCTGCCTTGCTCCGATCCAGACGTTACCCGACGGGTCGCGGTGCATGGCATTGAGGTTTACTTCTACAGGGCTGGATTGCAATTCGCAGAAAACGGCGTGATCTACCCGTTCCGGATTCAATAAGTCGAATCCGTCGTCGTATCCGATTACAATGTTGCCGTTGCCGCTGACGGCGAGGCCCGTTATTTTGTTGCTATGCAGGTGATTGGCGGTAGAATAGTGGCGGAATTTTCCATTTTTTATAGAAAAAAGCCCGTCGCGGTCGGTGCTGAACCAGATATCGCCCTTGTTGTCTTCCGTGATGCTGTAAATCGTTTTGAGTGGAATTCCGTCGGCAAAAGTAAACGTCTGTACCTGGTTGTTTTCGAGCATCCGAAGTCCCTCGCCGTCGGTGCCGAACCAGATGCGCCCTTTGCTGTCGGCAAAAACCTTGTAGATGTAACTATTGCCCAGGGCAGATATCTCGGGCAGGCCGCTGAGGAACGTATGCCGGCGCGGATCGAACACCGTAATACCGCCCAGGGTAGCCAGCCACACCCGCTGGGCATTGCCCGCAATAGACAGTACGCTGCCATTGGCAAGGCCGTCTTTTTCCTGTAGCCGGCGCAGCAATTTTCCGGCTGCATTGAGAATGAATACGCCGTTGCCAAAAGAGCCCGCCCAGATTTCACCTTCCGGCGATTCCCACAGGGAAATGATGTTTTCGGGTTGCGGAAGAATTTGTCTGAAGGTGTTTTTTTCTTTCAGGAAAAGTCCCTGCTGACAGCCTGCCCACAAGCGGTTCCTGCTGTCGACCAGTACAGCCTGGGTGTTGCCGAAGGTCGGTTTGAGCAATCCCAGCATGGCTTGTGCGCTGTACAATGCTCCTTTGTCGGTTACTGTCCAGATCAGGCCTTCCCGGTCTTTGTACAGGCTCTGAATTTTGGCATACCGGAGCGGGTTTTCAGCGGGCAACTCGTATAGCAGACTGCCGGCCGATTCAAAACGAACGGGGCCGTTGCGTTCCGTACCGATCCACACTTCCCGGATGCCGAATGCGACGATGCTGGTGACCGGGCCGTAAGGCCAGTCCTGTGTGCGGTATTTGCAGCGCTGCGCCTGAATATCGTAGCAGCAAACCCCGTAATCGTGGGTACCGATCCACATATTGCCCTGATTATCAGGAGTCAGCGCCGTTATGATCTGATCGGGCAGGCCGTTCTTTTCACTGATTTGTTGCACGTGTTTTTGCCCTTTTCCAGTCATGGAGCAAATGCTGATGCCTGCATCCGTGGCGACCCAGACGTGCCCGTGCTTGTCGCTGCTGAGGGCATACACGTCATCGCTCGACAGGCCATCGTCGGCCATATTGAACTGGTACATCCGATTGTCTTTCCACACGTACACGCCCTCTCCATACGTCCCGATCCAGCAGGCACCGGAAGTATCTTCCGCAAAAGACGTGATGGCCCGGGCAGGCAGCCCTTCTTCCGGCTGCCACACCTGTAGCAAAGCCGACTGTGCCGGCTGATCGTACGGGCTTCCGTTCAGTACGGATGGGAAATTGCCGGTCATGGGTACGTATCCGATACAGCCGTTCTGAAAGCCGACCCAAATGCGGCCCTGGGATTCGGATAACGCCGTTACACGGACGTTGGCCAGGGAATCTGGCATCAGGACGGGTTGAAAAAGCAAGCCGTCGTAGCGAAACAAACCACCCTGCGCACCGCACCAGATCCATCCCCGGCTGTCCTGCAAGGTCGTCGTCATGTGCACCTCACCCAGTTCTTTTACCGGATGCAGCCGAAACTCGGGCATTTGCGCCCGGGCGGAAAATGCTGCGAACAACAGGAGGATGAGGGTGGATGGTTTCACGAAAAGGATGAATGGTGAGGAGGTTGTTGAGAGGTTGAGAATGTTGATTGTTGAGGGGTGGAGGTTGTCGAGGGGTTGAGAAGTTGAGATTGTTGAGTGTGCTTTGTTGAGGCTTATTTGAGTAACCTGAGCGAAGCACCCTAAACAATCTCAACCCCTCAACTCCTCAACCAAAAAGTTATTCTGCCGCCTTCAAATCCGCATCAATCGTCACGGAAATTTCCTCGGCTATTTTCTGGTATACGATCCTGGGGATATTGATGTTGTGGTCGCTGAGCGGCACCGTAAAAGTAGAGGTGACGTGAATACGTTTTCCGGCTACGGTCACCTGGCTTTTGATGATCCGCTCCTGTTCAATGCCGTGTACGGTAATTTTTCCTTTGGCCCGCACGGAATAGGTGCCGTCCGTTTGAAGGTCGACCAGTTCGATGATTTTACCGGCAAAACTGGCTTTTGGAAATTTATCGCTTTCCATGTAGTTCTCGTTGAAATGCTCGCGTTGCAGTCGGTTGTTGAAGCCTTCGAAGGAGCGGATATCGACTGTCCAGGCAAAACTGTTGGACGACAGATCGATCACGCCGCGCAGCTTATTGCTTTGGGCTTCGATAATTTCCAGCGCGGCGTCCGATTTGAGGATTACTTTCCCGGTATCGCAGCGATATACCAGTGCCGGCAGATATAATTGACCCGGGCACAACAATAAGGAACACAAAAAGAGCAACGTAGTCATGAGGAACGGTTGAAAAATCGCCTAAAAATAGAAGGTACCTGACAGTTCGTTTGAAATTAAACACTGAACCGGCAAAAAACCGCGCCGGACCGGATTCTGGCAAGAATTTCGCTGAATGAAAATAAGTGCTGCAAACTGCCGTTTTCCGTTCTTCTAAAAACAGGGCGGCTTTGTTGCATAACTTTAAAAATGCACTACCTTTGGTGCGCAATATCGTCCTTAAATCATACTATGTCATGCGATTTCCATTTGGCAACAAAAAAGACGATGCCCTGCACAACGACCAGGAAAATAAATCCAAACGTTCTTTGGACGACCTGGAGGATGACGACATCACCAAGCTGGGCAAAGACGAAATGAACAAACTGGGCGGTGGCCGTGACGCTTCGAAGCCGTTATCTGGTTTTCCCGATCTGCGCGACAGCCTGGGAAGTACTATCCCGCTTTAGATACTATCTGGCCGCTCTCATTTTATGTTCCGCAAATCCTTTCATTGCCTGTGGCAGTGGAAGGATTTGTTATTTATGCTACATTTGGGGTTAGTTATTGGTTATCAGTTATTAGTTATCAGGGGTTGGTAAGGGTTTATTACAACCAATGCTTGACCACTCTACGTGTAATTGCCAGGCGTTAGTTGTAATAAACCCTTACCAACCCCTGATAACTAATAACTGATAACTAATAACCAAATATGCCTATGCACCCTCATATACGCCAACACCTGCTCGCACAGGAACTGATCACACCGGAAGACGCCGCCAGAATCGAGGCTTTCGAAACGCAGCGACCTTTTTCCCTGCACTGGGAGTTGAAAACCCTGCTGTATCTCGGCGTTTTACTGCTGAATATCGGTCTGGGATATCTGGTTTATCAGAACATCGATACCATCGGTCATGCCGCACTGATCACCCTGATCGGCGGCATCAGCGCTTTCTGTTTTGCATATGCCATCCGGCACAGAAGGGCGTTTACAACGGGCGAAACCATCAGCCCTACGCCGTATTACGATTATATCCTGCTGCTCGGCTGCCTTACATTTCTGGTGATGGAAGGTTACCTGCAATACCAGTACCAGGTGTTCGGCACGCGGTACGGACTGGCTACCTTTATTCCAATGGTGCTGTTTTTTGGGCTGGCGTACTGGCTCGACAACCGGGGCGTGCTTTCCCTGGGCATTACCGCGCTCGCTTCCTGGGTAGGTATTACCGTGACGCCGCAGGAATTGCTGAGCAAAAACGATTTCAGCAGCGCTACCATCGTGTTCACAGGGGTGTTACTGGGGTTTGTGCTCAGTGTTGTGCCTTTTTTGAGCGAGCGGTACAACTTTAAAAAACACTTTTCGCTCACGTACCTCAACTTCGGCGTGCATATCGGCATGATTTCCTGCCTGGCGGGCATGATGGCCCTCGATCAGGAACTTATTTACTTCCCGCTGCTGTGTTTTGCCGTCGGCTTTTTCCTGTGGTATGCCCGCACGCGCGGCTCGTTTTATTTCCTCACTGTAGCGGTGGTGTACGGATACATCGGCATTACGTACCTGCTGATCGCGCATACGGAAAGCCTGAACCTGGACTTTACGTTCTACCTTTTGTACTTCGTGCTGTCCTGCACCGGCGTTATTTTCTTCCTGATCAATTACAAACGTTTCATCAAAATCGACCGGCCATGATAGCCTATAACCGTACCTGGCTGGATGCGCTCCGCATCCGGGATATTGCCGGCGAATGGCATACGCAAGGTTTGTTCGACAATGAAAAATGGAAACTTATTCAGGAGCGCCACCCGTCGAATTTTTATTCACCCAACGTTTTCGTGCGCATTGGACTGGCATTTTTCAGCCTGATCCTGCTCACGGCGGCCATCGGGTTGTTTGCCTTGTTTTTCGGTGCCGATTCGGACGATGGTTTCGGCGCGCTGTCTATCTTTTTCGGCGCGCTGGCCCTGCTGATGCTCGAATTCTGGTCGATCCGCTCGGCCCGACACTTCGGAAGCGGCGTCGACGACATGCTGCTGTATTTCGGGGTGGGATGTATCATTACGGGTCTGTGCGCGCCGCTGCCTTATGACGCAGGCCAACTTACCTACTATTGCATCGCCTGGCCGTTTCTGGTAGCGGGCAGCGTCCGCTACCTCGACCGGGCCATGACTGCTGCTGCGTACGTGTGTTCATTGCTGATTCTTTTGTCGTTCGTGGAGCGGGCGCCCAATCTGGCGGTCTACTTGTTGCCGTTTTCGGGTATTCTATTTTCAGCGGCGGTTTATTTGCTGGCGCGGCGCGGGCAGGGAAACCATGCACTGCGGCACTGGCACAAACAGTTGGGGTTGCTGGAATTACTTGCGCTGGTGACGCTTTACCTCAGCGGCAACTACTGGGTGGTGCAGCAGGCGGCGCTGGATATGTATCAACTGGAGCGCATTCCACTCGGCTGGTTTTTCTGGGCATTTACTTTCGGCGTTCCTGCGGCCTTGATTTTTGCAGGTATACAGCAAAAAGACCGCTTGCTCCTCGACGTGGGCCTCGGCACGGTGGCGGGCGCCATTTTTACTTTCCGGTATTATTTTCACGTGCTCCCCTGGGAGTGGGCGGCCGTAGCAGGCGGCGCGATCCTTTTTGCTACCGCCTATTTTTCTATCCGTTACCTGCGGGCCAACGAAGGCGCTTACACGTATGAGGCCCACGGAGACGCCACTTTGCTACAGGAAATAGAAGAGCAACTCATCGAGCAGACGATTGCCAGTCAGAGTCCGCCTGTGCCTGTAAAAAAGGAAGGTTTCGACGGTGGGCAGTTTGGCGGCGGCGGGGCAGGGGCGGAGTTTTGAGAAACACGGAAATTACTTTCCGTAATTTCTTTCCCTGGTTATATTTGCAGAAATATTAGCGGAAATAGCTCAGTGGTAGAGCATTGGCTTCCCAAGCCGAGGGTCGCGAGTTCGAGTCTCGTTTTCCGCTCACATGCGTTGTTCTACAAATGTTGGGCTTCTCCGAAGCCGGTAGGTAACGCCTGATTCTTTCTACAAATGTCGGGCTTCTCCGAAGCCGGTTTATACGCCGGCAAACAGAAACAACAATTGGTCGTCCTTCAAGTCTGAAAGGATGTCTTCCAGGCCTTTTGCATTGGCCTGCGAAATAAGAACAAACCGACTCCTCTCCAGCAAAGAGATGGCCTTCCCGTTGTCTTTCCCAGTGATCGCAATAACCCGTTGCAGCCCCATTTCCCGGATCCCGAAACCCGCGGCCACCTGCATCGCCTCGCTCATAAACCCCTTGCCCCGAAACGCGGGGCGGAGAATACAACCCAGTTCGCCGGTGCCATTTTTAAATCCGCGGTAATAACCACAGGTCCCCATGATCTCATTGGTTGCAGGATCTGCGATGCCCCAGTTCACGGAATCGCTGTTTTGGTAGTCGCGTTCAATTTTTTCGAGCATCTTCCGGGCATCTTCCGGGTTGGACGCGCGTTGTCCGTCGTACGTGGAAATTTCCACGATATCCGGGATATCAGCGGATTTTACCTCCCGAAGAACCACTCGTTGCGCGTAAAGCACCGGAAAAACAGGATACGGTGGCAAATACATGACAATTTTTCAATTTAGGCATTATTGTTGGATGCCGACATGGGCTGAGCGTGCATCGTTTTTTGTGTTTGGTGTTTCCTAAGCATGTTGAGATTTTACTTGTTGGGCTACAGCCGGAAAATTTCATTTGTAACTGCGTTAAATTTCTCGCCGGATTACCCGTATCCGACTGCGAAATTTGCCTTGCTACAAAATGAAATTTTCCAGGCTTCGCCTCAACAGCAAAATCTCAACATGCTCTAAAGGATAGCGCCCTTCACGAAAAAACAAAACACCTCACACAGGCCGGGTATTTTATTCCCCACATACCAACCGACCCTGGATGAACGTTAGCCATGCCGGTCTGAATTCCCTGAAAAACCGGTAATTTTGCACAAATTTCACGAACTCGCTTTACTTACGATGAGAAGCACTTTTTTTCTGTTACTGAGTTTGTTCGCTTTCACGGCGAACGCTCAAAAAACCACTTTGCTTGTACCTAAAAAAGGTACGCAACCCGCTCCGGCACCGGCTACTTACTCCACGCCTACGCCTGCTGCCACGGTTTCATTCCCTGCACAGACCGATTCCCGTCGCGCTGCTGCCGTTGCCAAGGTGCAAAAACGCGCTCCTGCCACCACCGCCAAATCCGTAGCACCTGCCAATGGCGACCTGAGTCCGGTTACCTACAGCACGGTCAGCGAAATTGCGCCGGACCCCGGTACCACTGTCACGGTGAACGGTCAGGAGCGTTTCCGCGACGTACGCGCCGGTAAAGGCCAGATCCATTTCGGTGTATTCACTCCGGTGGACGAGTTGTATTTCGTCCAGTTCGGCGTATTCTGCAAGGACACTCCTGTAACGCATGCCCCCGCTGTCGATGGCGTTTACCTGGTATGGCATGCCGAAAGCACCTGCCCCAGTGGCGACAAAGGCGCTGCCTACATTGTAAAAGGGCTGCCGACTGCCGAAGAAGCCAAGGAAGAGGCGAAACTATTGAAAGCGCAGGGCATCGATTGCTGGTACAATCCGGCACTGACAGGCGCGAAGGTGGAGATTATCGGGGTGCGCTGAAACGCGGATCGCGCGGATTTTTTAGCGGATTTGATCTGTTGCTAAGAGAGAAGGTATTATGCTATTCCGTTTTCCCCAATCCTGCTTTTTTGAAGGCGGTAAATTATAAAAGCAATAAGGCGGTGACCTGAGGTCGCCGCCTTATTGCTTTTATAACCTTACGGGGTAATGCAAATCCGCGTAAATCCGCTAAAAAACCCGCGCAATCCGCGTTACATCAGTCGGTCGATGCTTTCGCGTCGCTTGATTTTCCTTTTTTATCTACGACCACCACGCGGGCTCCGCCTTTCAGTTTGCGGGCGATGGCTGCATACGGCCCTGTTACCACTTTATCGCCTTCCTGCAGGCCGTTGAGCACCTGAATATAATCGTTGTCCTGAATGCCGGTTTTTACTTCCCGCATCGCTACCGTGTCGCCAGTCACGACAAAGACCACCTCTTTGATATTGTCCAGGTCGGTTTCTTTCTCATTTTGCTGACCGGCGTTTTCAGTCTTCGCGGTTTTCTTTTTATCAGCGTCTTCGTCGCGGGCGGTTACGGCAATCAGCGGCACACAAAGCGTGCTGTCGGCCGTATTGGTGAACACATCCACGGAAGCAGACATACCCGGGCGGAAAGGATACTGGCGTCCGTCTTTGATCATATCGGCATAGGAATTGGCATCCACGCGGATTTTGACCACGAAGTTGGTCACCTGATCGGTATTCAATACCGCGCCTGTGCCCGAATTGGTGGCGCTGTTGGCGATTTCGCTCACTTTACCTTTGAATTTCCGGCCCAGGTAGGCATCCACTTCGATATCCGTTTCGTCACCGACGCTGACTTTCAGGATATCATTTTCGCTCACGTCTACCTGTACTTCCATAGAACGCAGGTTGGCGATGCGCATCATTTCGGTACCGGCCATTTGCAGGGTACCGACCACGCGTTCGCCTCTTTCCACATTGAGTTTGCTGACGATACCGCTTACGGGCGCCGTGATAATCGTTTTTTGAAGGCTGGTCCGCAGTTCTTTCAGGCGTGCATTGGCGCTGTTGATGCCGTAATCGGCTACGCGTACATTTTCGCGGGCACTGGCGAGGCTGCTTTCGGAAGATTTGAGCATGGCATCTGCCGAAGCCAGTGCTGCTTCCGCTGCGCGGAGATTGCCGACGGAAGTATCGAATTCGGAAGCGGAAATGACGCCTTCCTTGTACAGTTTTTCATTGCGCTGGTGGCTGTTGCGCGCTACTTCCAGTTGAGATACCGCACGTTGCCGGTCGGCTTTCAGTTGTTCGATCTGGGCGTTGCTGCCCTGCACATTGGAAGAAGATATTTCGCGTTGTGCTCGGGCCGTGTTCACCGAAGCCTGGCCCTGTTCGAGCGCGCTCTGGTATTCGTCGGGGCGAATTTTAGCCAAAACCTGGCCAATGGTAACGGAGTCGCCTTCCTTCACATACAGGTCGATGATTTCGCCGGATACGTCGGAACTGATTTTTACCTCCGTTTCCGGAAATATTTTGCCACTGGCACTCACCATTTCCCGAATCGTTCGGCGCTGTGCTGCTTCGGCATTCACCTCTTCGCCTTTTGGCGATTGCTTGCCCTTGATCACTGCGGCGGCTATGAGTAGCACAAACACACCGATTAAAACATACAAAAGGGTTCTTTTTCGTTTGGGCGCTGCGTTTTTCATGTTCCGGTTTAAAAATTTTATCTGATAATGAGTGCAAGGTTAAACCCGGCAGCAACGGAGTTGAAAATAGTTGGATAAATGGCCGGAAACAACGGATGAAAGCACGGTAAATCAGTGCGAAGTCGTCAGTGCGAAGTGCGAAAGCAGTGCGAAGCCGTCAGTGCGAAGTGCGAAGTCCGTAGCGTACACCGTTTCACCCTTGAGAATTCAAAGAAGGAAACGGTGTACGCTACGGACTTCGCACTTCGCACTGACGGCTTCGCACTGCTTTCAGACTTCGGACTAGAACAAACCCCACACCCAGGCCGCCAGCAGGGCGCCCAGTTTCCAGATACCCCAAAGCATGGCGATGAACAGGA
This sequence comes from Bacteroidota bacterium, assembly GCA_029561355.1. Classification (GTDB taxonomy): domain Bacteria; phylum Bacteroidota; class Bacteroidia; order Chitinophagales; family Saprospiraceae; genus M3007. The sequence continues at coordinate 22,134 of JAKQJD010000319.1, forward strand.
TAAAAAAGAGCACGCCGAGCAGAAAAATGGAAGTTTTGGCGCTGGGCTTCGGTTTGCCGGAGGCATAATAACGGCGCAGCAGGTCCACATTCCGGCGATTGGCCTTGAACCCGAAATCGAACAAGTCGCCGAAGAAAGGTACAATGCCCACCACTGCGTCGAGCACAATATTGCCCATCATCTGTAGCATTAGCAAGGGACCGGCGCCGTGTTTCATCATCGTGCGAAACAGCAGTCCCGACACCAGAAAACCGACCATGTCGCCTGCGTAGGGAATCAACCCGATGATGCCGTCCAAGCCGAAACGGATGTTTGTGCCAGGGATAAAAAACTGGTTGTCCAGCAGTTTTGCCATGGCTTCCAGGCGTGCCAGATCCGGGTCCGTAGGGCGAGGGTTTTGTTCAGTGGTGTCGGACATGTTGATTTCTATTTAACCCGCAGGCGCTGGCCGATCTGAATCTCGTCGCCTGTCATGTTGTTGAGTTGTTTGAGGCGGGTGACCGTGAGGTTGTAACGTTTGGAAATATTGTAAAGCGTATCCCCTTTTACAACCTGGTGATAACCATCGGGTACGGGTGTCGCCGGAATAGCGGGGTAATCGGAAGGGGTAGTGTTCACCACAGGAGGTGGCGGAGTCGACGGGGTCCAGGTACCTCCCGGCACCGGATCGGGCGGGTAAGTGGTGCCGCTGGTAGAAGGTTTCGGTACCGACGAGGGCTTGGTCGGCGGCGTTACCGGCGGCGTGGTTGGTTGTGCGGGCTTCGGGTCTTCACCTCCGATTTCAGGGAGCAGCTCGTTGTCGTCGGGCGTCATGGTACCGGGCGCCGGGGCACTGGGCGTCGAGGTCTGAATGCCCGGTTGATTCGGCACTTGCGGGTCGTTGGTCACGTCGCGCAGCCGGGGCACCTCGCCTTTTTTGCGTTTGCTTTTCAGGTATATTTTTTCACTGACAGCCGGTTCCTGGCCGGGCTGCAGGTTGTTGCGGGTCAGCAGTTTATCGAGTTTAATGGCATATAACTGCGAGATATCGAACATGGTTTGGCCTTCGTTCACGAAATGCTCATTGGCGCGGCCGCGCCATTTGTCCTTTTTCAGGGCAATGTAAATACGGGTACCCGGTTTCAGTTTTATCCCGGGCGAATAACCGCGGTCGTTGTAGTCGGCCACTTTGGTGGTATTGAGCCGGTAGGCTTTCGCGATGTCGTCGAGGCTTTCCCCTTCGCGGGCGAGCACCACTTTCACGTCGTTGACGCGGCCGATGCGGTTCACGGAAGCATTTACCACGGGCGCGCCGCCGGGTCCTGTTGGCTGGGGCACGCCGTTGGGGGTGGCAGGCACGTTCGTCGGTTTGCTGCCGGGCCGGTCGAATTCGTACAGTTTGTACCGTTCGATCAGGTTGATGAGTTGGTTGGAATAGGTTGGCGAAGTAGCATAGCCAGCCGATTGCAGACCACGCGCCCAACTTTTGTAGTCGGTACGGTCGAGGTTGAACAGGAATCCGTAGCGGTTGTATTTTTTGGGATCGCGCAGGAACTCGCCGTGGTCGTGGAAACTTTCCCCTACTTCATTGTAGCTGCGGAAACAGGATTCGATGGAATTGCCACTGGCGTCCTTGTCGTCGTCGCGTTTGTAATAAGTTTGTCCCGACCAGCCGCCTGCGCACTTGATGCCGAAGTGGTTGTTGGCGTTTTGTGCCAGATCACTGGTGCCGGCCGCGCTTTCCAGAATCCCCTGCGCGAGGATGATACTGGCAGGAATGCCGCCGGTTTCCATTTCCCGTATAGCCGCGTCTTTGAAACGCGATACGTAATCTACATTCCGGTCACCGGTCGCACTGGCCGTGCTGTATTGCACGGGTGCGGCGGCTCCTTTATTGGCACGGTCGGATGGGAGGTCTTTGAATAAATCGCAGCCGGTGGCCAGCAGGGAAACCAGAAAAAGCGAAAAGATGAGGTTTCTCATATGTTAGTTCGAGTTTTTGAGTGTGCGGTATACTTTCGGAGGTGTAGCGCAAAAGTAAACGCGTTTCCGAAAAATCTATTCTGTTTATTCTTTACATATACATACGCCGTTTTTATAAGTCATCCGATGACTTCGAGTCATCGGATGACTTACGCGCTCATGAAAAAGATTTTAACCCCTTACAATTTCTGAAAATTAGAAAAACAATTCGATTTTTGTGAAAACTTGACACCATGAAAACACCTCTCCTCTCTTCCCTTCGCAGTGCCTTTCAACTGGCCGGATTTGCCCATGAAAATCCGGATACCCGCATCGAAGACCTGCTTTCGCAGCGCGAACAGGCGTTTCTCTCCCGCCGAAAATTTCTCAAAACCGGCGCTCAGGCAGGCCTGCTACTCGGCCTAGGCGGTAGTACGGTGGCCGGCGATATCCTGACTGCCGGCTTCGCCAAAAATTATAAAGTCGCGATCGTCGGAGCGGGCATCGGCGGCCTGAATGCCGGTTACACGCTGCATCAAAAAGGTGTACGTGCCGTATTGTTCGAGGGCGACAAACGCGCCGGCGGCCGTATGAAAAGCGCGCGCATTTTCGGCAATGGCGCACTGAATACGGAAATCGGCGCGGAATTCGTCGATACGGTGCATGAAGACATGTTCCGGCTCATCCGCGCACTCGGGCTCCAGGATCAACTGATGGACATGGAGGCCGACCGGTTCGGCACCCGCGACGCTTTTTTTATAGAGAACAAGCATTATAAACTGGCCGACGTATTGCAGGAGTTCAAAGACGTGTTCCCGCACATCGTGGCCGACCAGAAAAAATCGGGTAAACGCCGTCATGCCGCCTTTTTCGACCGCATGTCCATGGCCGAATACATCGAGCAAATGCCCGTAAGCTCCTGGCTGAAAAAACTGCTGCACGGGGCTTATATCGGCGAAAATGGCCTCGAAACGGCCGAGCAAAGCGCTGCTAACCTGCTGAGTATCTTTTCTATACGCGACAATCAGTTTTTTCCGTTCGGCGACAGCGACGAACGTTTTAAACTCTCCGGCGGCAATGAACAAATCCCGCAGGGCCTCGCCAAAATTCTGGGCGACCAAATCCGCTACGAACACAAACTACAGGCCATCCGCGAAAACAGCAACCGCAGCCTGACCCTCGTTTTTTCCGAAAACGGCACTACGCGCGAGGAAACCTTCGACATCGTCATCATGACCGTCCCGTTTTCCGTGCTGCGCGACGTCGACATACAGATGGAATTGCCTGCCCTTAAACGCCGGGTGATCAAAGAACTCGGTTACGGCACCAATGCCAAATTTATCCTGGAAACGAAATCGCGCGCCTGGCGGCAGTCGGGCTACCAGGGCTACCTGTTCAACGAACGCATCCACAATGGCTGGGACAGCGCCCAGATGCAACTCAACAACGAAGGCTACGGCGCCTTTACCTGCTACTATGGCGGCGAACACGGCAAAAACGCCGCCCGCGGCACCGAACAACAGCAACTCGAGTACGCATTGCCCACACTGGAAGCGGCTTTTCCCGGCATGCGCGGCAGCCTGACCGGCAAAATGGAACTGGCGCACTGGACGGGCAATCCGTTTATCCGTGGCAGCTATTCCTGCCTGAAACCGGGTCAGGTAACAGGTTTCGAAGGCGCAGCGTTCGAGCCCGTGCATCAACTCTATTTCGCCGGCGAACATACCAGCACCGATTTCTGGGGATTTATGAACGGCGGCGCGGAAACGGGAAGAATGGCGGCGGAAAAGGTGCTGCGGAAGATTAAACAGAAGTGAGAAGTGAGAGGTGAGAAGTGAGATGCGTAGAGTACACCGCTTCGCTCCAGTTACTCAGATTATTAAGCGAAGCGGTGTACTCTACGCATCTCACTTCTCACCTCTCACTTCTCACTTCTCTCACCCTCTCACTCCTCTCACATCTTGAAAAGAATCGCCCACATTGCCCTCGTCGTTCGCGACTACGATGAAGCCATCCGGTTTTATGTAGACAAACTGGGTTTTACCCTGTTGGAAGACACCCCGTTGAGTCCGGAAAAAAGATGGGTGCTGGTATCTCCCTCCGATGGTTCCGGATGTTGCCTCCTGCTGGCACGAGCGGTCGGGGAAATGCAGGAGAGCCGAATCGGCAACCAGACAGGCGGCCGTGTGTTCCTGTTTTTATACACCGACAATTTTCAACGCGATTACCATAACATGCTGGCCAACGGGGTTCGGTTTGTTCGTGAGCCCAAAGAAGAACCTTATGGCACAGTAGCGGTCTTCGAGGATTTGTACGGCAACCTCTGGGACCTGCTGGAATCGAAATGATTTGCTTTACCAGTTATTTTGTATTCCACTTTTATGACGCCATGGACTTTTCTGCAACAAAAACTTACCCAGCGCATCCCGGCGATGCTGCTGCTGGTATTGCAAAGCGAAGGCAGCTCTCCCGGCCGGCAGGGATTTAAAATGGCCGTTTCTGCCGACGGCGGCCTGCAAGGCAGCATCGGCGGTGGCATTATGGAGCACAAACTGGTGGAAAAAGCGCGCGGCATGCTGCAAGCCGGCGCAGCCGAAATTACCACGCTGTGGCAACACCACGACAAGCAGCATCCTGCGGATCAGTCGGGCATGATATGTTCGGGGAGCCAGCAAATCGCGTTTGTTCCCCTGTCCAAAGATGATTTGCCGCTCCTGCATGGTATTTTGGAAAAAGGGAAGACTAAATGGCTCTTTGTTTCGCCCCAAGGGCTGCGCCTGGACACTTCGGACACGGAAAAAACGCACCTGTTTTATCAGGATAAAAATACCTGGAATTATACCGAACACCTTCACAACCAGCCGGTTGTACATATTTTCGGGGGCGGGCACGTAAGCCTGGCACTTTCCAAATTGCTGCATTTCCTGGGGTTTTACATCAAGGTGTACGACGACCGCGAAGGCCTGAACACATTGGAACAAAACGTGTTCGCTCATGAAAAACACCACATTTCATATGAAAATTTGAGGGAAAACGTCCAAAGCGCACCGGATGATTTTGCCGTGCTCATGACCATGGGATACCGGCAGGACAAGTTGCTGTTTCGGCAACTGATCACCCGGGAATGGTTTTATCTGGGCATGCTCGGTAGCAAAAAGAAAATAGAAACCCTGCAAGCGGAACTCGCCGGAGAAGGGCTCGGGCTTGAACATTGGGCAAAAGTGTCGGCGCCCGTCGGGCTTCCCATTCACAGCAAAACGCCGCAGGAAATTGCGGTGAGTATTGCGGCGGAAATGATCGGAAGAAAGAATGGTGGTGGGGAGATTTAGCGTTTTTACCGGAGATGTCACCTGCTCGTGCCTCGCAGATGACGCCTCTGAATGAGTAATTCCGGCTCGGCTACTCCGCCTGCCTGCTTGCCCAGTCCATAAAAATGCCAGGCGCGAAGCCCCTCACTTCTCACCTCTCACTTCTAATACAGCCCCATCAGCACTTTCTCGGGTGTCATCGGCGCCGAATAAGCGATATCCGATTGCGGGTTAAACGCCAGTACCGCGTTGCGCAACGCAAAAAAAGCGCCGATACCGTACATCAGCGGCGGCTCACCGACGGCTTTCGATTTAAAAATCGACAGTTCGGAGCCCTCGGTATCGACGGGCTCGATATCGAGTACGGCCGGTACGGAATAAATATCGGGAATTTTATAGGTCGACAAGGCATTCGACAGCAGCCGGCCTTCCGCATTGTAGGCCACTTCCTCCATCGTCATCCAGCCGATGCCCTGCACGATGCCGCCTTCGCATTGTCCCAGGTCGATGCCGGGATTGATGCTGTTGCCGAAATCATGCACCACATCCACCACGTCGACGGTATAGTTGCCGCGCAGGCAGTCGACGGTGCAGATAGTCAGCGCCGTTCCGTATACGTGGTAGGCAAAAGGGTGGCCTTTTCCGGTTATTTTGTCAAAATGTATTTGCGGCGTGGCGTAATGCCCTTTGGCGCTCAGGTTGGTGCGCTGGAAAAAGGCCTGCTGGATCAGTTGAGGCCAGGTCATGTCGGTGGCCTGTTCATCGATGAAAATGCGTTCGTCACGCAGGATGATCCGGGTCGTTTTCGAAACGCCGAGTTGCGATCTGACCAATATTTCCAGTCGGCTGCGAATTTGCAGGCACGCATCTGCGAGGGCTTTCCCGTTCAGGTCGGCGGTAGCGCTGGCAGCGGAAGGCGAGGTATTCGCTACGCGGGTGGTATTGGTGGTTTCGAGTTTTATACGGTCGAGAGAAATGCCGAAACATGCGGCAGCCACCTGCATCATTTTCATATTGACGCCCTGCCCCATTTCGACGGCGCCGGTGCTCACGCCCACGCTGCCGTCGGAGTACACGTGCACGAGGGCCCGCGCATGGTTCATCATCGTGTTGGTAAAGGAAATACCGAAGCAGATGGGCATCCAGGCCGCCCCTTTTTTCAGCCGGGGATGGGTGGCATTAAATGCTTCAATTTCAGCCAAAACTGCCTTAAACGGGCGTTTTTGCTCCAGTTTTGTCCAGCAGTTTTGCGCTTCGCTGCCTGCGGCTATTTGTCCGTAGTGAAATTCGTAACCGTCGGCCAGCAGATTTTTTCGCTGGATAACCGCCGCCGCAACGCCCAGATTTTTGGCGGAGCAGTCGATGGCGGCTTCAATCACAAATTTACCCTGCGGCCCACCGAAACCCCGGAAAGCCGTATTGGGCGGCAGGTTGGTTTTGCAGGAATGCGCCGTGACGTGCACGTGCGGAATAGCGTAACTGTTGGCGGCATGAAACAAGGTGCGCTCCAGAATAGCGGGCGACAAATCTGCCGCCGCGCCGCCGTTCTGGAAAAATGTGGCCTCGTAAGCGATAATATTCAAATCCGCATCCAGACCGATTTTGAAGTCGCTGCTGTACGGGTTGCGTTTGCCGGTCATACGCATGTCTTCCATGCGATGCGGAATACATTTGGCAGGCCGTTTCAGGACATATGCCACGAGCGCCGCGAAAGCGCCCCAGGTGGAAGCCTGGTCTTCCTTTCCGCCGAAGCCGCCGCCCAGCCTTGCCACATCCACTTCCACGCGATTCATGCCCACGCCGAGAACCCGCGCCACGGTGCGCTGTACGGCCGTTGGGCCTTGTGTGGACGAGTAAATGCGCACGCTGTCGTGTTCTGTCGGCACGGCGTAAGCGCCCTGCGTTTCCAGATACAGGTGTTCCTGTCCACCGCTCTCCACTTTTCCTTCAAATACGTGGGCGCAACCGGAAAATGCCGCTGCCGTATTTCCCTTGGAAAAAGTCCGCGAACCGCTCAGCAATTTGCCTTGCCGGAACGCCTCGCGCGGGTCGGTAATGACGGGTAACGGTTCTATTTCCAGCACAATTTTTTGCAGTGCGGCTTCGGCCTGCTCTTCCGTTTCGGCAGCCACCAGCGCGATCGGCTGGCCTTGAAAATGCACCTCTTCTGTAGCGAGCAGGGGCTCGTCGGGAATGATACCGCCCACCTGGTTTTCGCCGGGAATGTCGTGGTGGGTGAATATTTTGACGACTCCTTCCATTTGTTCGGCTTCGCGGACGTCGAGGCGCGTGATGCGGCCGTGGGCGATGCGGGCATCGAGGACTTTTACCCACAAGGTGCCCTCCATGACGGGAATGTCGTCGACGTAGATGGACCGGCCGGTGACGTGCGCGGCGGATTCGATGTTGGCAAGAGGCGGATGTGTCATAGGCTGTCGCTTATTCTAGTCCCCGGGGCTTCACCCCGGGTTGATGCTTGCGCCCTTTCAGGGCTGGGTGTATTCCATGAGGTGTGCCAGGAATAATTTGCTCAAGAGCAATCTTTTGTAGGCTTCGGAGCCTCTGACGTCGGAGATAGGGGCGATTTCCGTTTGAAGGATCTGTTCAGTTTCCGCCCAGAGCGCTTCGGTCGGTTTTTTGCCTTTCAGAAAAGCCGACGTTTTTTCCAGGTATTTCGGGAAAGGCCAGATGCCGCCGGCCGAAAGATGTGCTTCCGCAATAGTGCCGTCCGGTGCGAGCTTCAGTTGGCATGCCGTATTCACGCTGGCGATATCGAGGTGCGTGCGTTTACAAACCTTTTCAAAATTGAAAAAAGAACCGGCAGGCGGCGGCATAAAGGATATTTTTTCAATGATCTCGCCGGGTTGCAGGGCCGTTTTTTTGTACGCCTGGAAAAAATCTTTTAAAGGTATTTGTCTGCGCTCGCCACCGGAATGCAGGGTGAGTGTTGCATTCAAAGCAAGGAAAAATACGCTCATATCGCCGATGGGGGAGGCATTTACGAGGTTGCCGGCCACGGTAGCCATGTTGCGGATGGGCGTGGAAGACACCAGTTTTATGATCTTGTCCAGTTCGGGGAAAGCACGTCTAACATATTCGTTTTCAGCAAATTGGGTTACCGTGACTGAAGCGCCGATGTGCAGGCGCCCATCCAACACTTCTATCTTCCGGAGCGAACTGTCGTCGAACAAAGGCTGTAAACCTGCGTGGCGCACCGTTTCCGGTTTTTGCACCAGCAAATCGGTGCCGCCGCCGATGCGGAGCGCGCCGATGGGCTCGGAGACTGGCGGAAACGTTTCTGTCAAGGTGTTCAGACGTGTTTCGATGTCTGAAAAATACGCAGGGACAAATCCTTGTTCCACGAGCCAGTCCAAGTGGTTGGACTGCGTATTTTCCTGCAAATGCCTGGAAATTTTCTGCGCCGCCCGTTCGATGGATTTGTAACCGGTGCAGCGGCAGATGTTGCCGTCGATGGCTGCAATAGCCTTTTGGGGCGTATGGTCTCCGTTTTGCAAGGCAAAACCCGTGAACGACATCACAAAACCGATGGTACAAAAGCCGCATTGCGTGCCGTTCGTATCGGCCATGGCCTGCTGAACGGGTGTGAGTGTCGCACCGTTGATGCCTTCCACCGTCACGATGTGTTTCCCGTGCGCATTGGCCAGCGGCATCAGGCAGGAGGTCATGGAGCGATACACCAGCCGGCCGTTTTCGAAGTCGCCGACCAGCACGGTACAGGCGCCGCAATCACCTTCACGGCAGCCGATTTTCGTACCCGCGAGGCGTTTGTGGTAGCGCACGAAATCGAGCACGGTACTGCCGGGCGGCCGTTCGGTGGCAACGGACTGTTGGTTGAGAATAAACCGAATCATGTTATCAGTTATTGGTTATCAGGCTGGCAATGTCTGGTCTTTTGAAAAAGCCGGGCATAAAATTAGGTTTAAAATAAGGCACAAGTTTATATTGCCAAACTTA
>JAKQJD010000355.1 GCA_029561355.1 Bacteroidota bacterium
CCGCCGGAGTCTGGAGCCCGGAACTGCCCGTCACCGAGATCGACACGGTTTACGTGCGCAGTAACTATGCTGCAACTACAACGGATGTTGAATTCCGATTTGAGCAGGCATAACATGCGCAAACAATGGACGCTTGGCACAGTTATAACGGTTTCCTTTTTAGTATTGGGTTGGTTGTTTACGCGGAGCTTTCAAGTCAGCGAAGCGGCGGTGAGTCGCGCCGACAAAGCGGCCGCCGCGGCAACTCAAGCCCACGAGCTGGCAAAGGAAACGCGAATAATACTGGACGAGCATATTAAAGCGCAGGATGAAATTTTTAAGAGGCTCGACGAGCGCGAGCAGGAACGCCATGAAGCCGTGCTCGGCGCAATTCGGGATTTACGGCAAGATATGCGGGAAAAAAAGTAATAACGATTCCGGGGCGCGGAATAAAAGAGTGACGAAACGTCACAGGCTGCAAAGCCAAACGCCAATAAATGCCCGGTCGCCCCGCCGGGCTTTGGCGTCTTGACGGCAAACGTGAAACGTGAGACGTGAAACGAAAAAGCATAAACCCGGTCATCAAGTAGGCCCGTTGCCACGCCTCGATACGGTTCGCAAAAGAAGCGAACCTACTCGGCGACCGGCTTCAGGCCGTATCGAGATGCCGGGCGCGGACGGATGATAACTGATAGCTGACAACTGATAACTTTTTAAAAGAGGGCAAAAAAATGAGCATTAGCGACAAGTACTTAAAGTTTACAAATCCCACATTCAGGGATGGCGAGAATGTAACCATCCGCCGGGGCGTGGAATGGTGCGGGTACACCGGCAATTTTGTGGTGCGCAACCAGGCTGGCGAAATGCTGGCCGAGGGCGTTGTCATTTCCGCCAGCGCCAAGCGGTTTACCGATGTTAAAAAGCGCGAGGTTGACCTAATGCACGATCCGGAGTTGAATAACTTTTTCCGCGTCATTAATTTTTTGGAAAAATGCTATCCCAACTTTGACCAGCATGAAATTGTTACCGTGATCCGTTTCAAAATTATTAACTGGTACAAACAAGGTGAAAACAGTGCAGAGTAATGATTATAAAATAAAACAAGTTCCCATCGAGCAAACCGCTTTTTTCACTGAGCGGCTTGGCAGTTCATCGCTGGGCCTGCTCAAGCCGCAGGCCGATGCCAATCGGCATTACGATGCCGACGGCGTGGTCATGCAGCGCAACCGGGACGGCCAGTGGGTTTACAATCCGTTAAGAATTGCCATGATTGCCACGCAGTTGGTGATGATGTATATGCAAACCCCAACCCGCGAAATATACCAGGCGTTGGAGCGTCATGTTGGTTTTTTGCAGAGCGCCAAAATCAAAAAGCTGCATAATGGTTTGCCATATTACGAATACCGGTTCGACTTTCCCCTGCATAATAACAAGGCCGAAATGATGCGCGGCCCCTGGATAAGCGGACTGGCGCAGGGACAAATACTGGTGCTGATTGCGCATCTGCATAAAGTGTTCAGTAAAAATTATGCCGCCTGGGGCAACAAGGTTATGCAAACGCTGCTGGTGGAACCCTGCGGCAAAATCGACTCTGACGGCTTTTACTGGATTGATGAATATCCACATGAAACCGTATTTGATCGCACGTTAAACGGCCATATAAACGGACTTATGGGCTTGTATTACTGGCATTTAAAAACCGGCAACGATGAAGCTGAACAGTTTTTAAAAGCGGGTATAACTACGGTAGAGCATTATATGCAGCAATACCGGGTTCCGGGCTGGGCCTCGGCCTATTGTCTGGCGCATCGCACCCCATGCCACAAAGCTGACTGGAAGTATCATAAATGCCACATCAAACAGTTTGAATGGCTGTTCGCGATCACCGGCGAACTGCGGTTCAAGAATTTTAAAAACAACCTGGTCCGGGATATGGCGGCTGCCGGGCAAAAGTGAAAGCGGCGCCGCATCTCGATACGCGGCAAAGATAAAGCAACCCGCTACTCGATGACCGGCGCCATTAACTGATAGCTGAGAACTGATAACTATTAAGAGGGCATAAATGGATAATAAACAAGCTATAACCGAAGAAATGAAAAGCTACAACTGGGTGGCCCGCCGGTCGCGCCGCGATATTTGGG
>JAKQJD010000356.1 GCA_029561355.1 Bacteroidota bacterium
GGTATTACGTACCTGTTGCTGCCTTATTGCAACAATATTGCCGATAAAAAACTGCGGCTCGACTGGTCCGATCCTTCCCTGATGCTGCTCACAGCCGGTATTCTGGGCGGCGCATTGCTCTTGTCGTCCATATATCCGGCGGTTATTCTTTCCGCATTCAATCCTTTACAAACGATAAAAAGCCAGTTCACCAACGGGAATGACCGGCAGGCCAGGCTGCGGCAGGCGCTGGTGGTCACGCAGTTTGTGTGCTCTTCCGCCTTGCTGCTCGCCATGTTCATCGTGAACCGGCAAATGCAGTTCATCCGCAACCAGAACCTGGGCTTCGACCGGGAAAACGTGTTCCAGATGAGACTGACCGAACTGACGTATAAAAACCGGGATGCTATCATTTCCGAACTGAAAAGCAGTCCGGGTGTGGTGGCCGTTACCTCCAGTTCCGACAACATCATGCAATCGGGCAGCAGCACCGGCGATACCGACTGGGATGGGAAAACGGCGGACCAGCATATGATTGTCGCACCAATGGCCATAGGCCCCGATTACCTCGATTTTTTCAAAATGACCCTGACTGCCGGCAGCAATTTTACCGGCACAAAAGCGGATTCCACGTCATTTATCATCAATGAAACCGCCGCTGCACAATTGGGCATGGCCGATCCGGTGGGCAAACGTTTCAAATTGTGGCAAACGGAAGGTACCATTATCGGCGTGGTGAAAGATTACCACTTCGCTTCGCTGCACGAAACCATCAAACCGGCTATTCTTTTTTCGGCGCCCAACCGGCACGGCGTGATCTGTGTAAAAACCACCGGTGCAGAAGCCTCCAAAGCCGTGGCGTCGGCCGAAAAACAATGGAAACGGTTCGATCCTGCATACCCTTTCGAATTCAAATTCATGGATGAATCGTTCGATAAAATGTACCGCACGGAGCAACGTGCCACACAGTTGTTCAGGGCATTCAGTGTCATCGCGCTGCTGATTTCCTGCCTGGGTTTGTTTGGACTGTCGGCCTTTATGGCCGAGCAGCGCACCAAGGAGATCGGCATCCGGAAAGTACTGGGGTCATCGATTTCCGGCATCACGGCCTTACTCGCCAGGGATTTTCTGAAACCTGTTTTACTGGCCTTTGTGATTGCCACCCCGTTGGCCTGGTATTTCATGCGCGAATGGTTATCCGATTTTGCTTACCGTACGGAAATACAGTGGTGGATTTTTGCGGTGGTGGGGCTCGCTACCGTAGCCGTAGCATTTCTGACGGTGTGTTTTCAGAGTATCCGCGCAGCGCTGGCCAATCCGGTGAAGTCGCTGCGAAGCGAATAGACGTTCACCGAACCCCGTTCGGTGCCATGTATCACCGAACCCCAGTTCGGTGCCCGCACAGTCTAAAAAAACCGAACTGGGGTTCGGTTGTACAACAACGCCATGCTGAAAAATCACATCACCATCGCCCTGCGCAACCTGACCAAAAACCGCATTTTTTCACTGCTGAATATCGGCGGGCTCAGTGCGGGACTGGCAGTTGCCATGCTCATCGGGTTGTACATCCGCGACGAGTTTTCCTTCGACCGTTTCAATGAAAAAGCGGACCGCATTTACCGCATCAATTTCGACGCGCGCAATGGTGGTCAGGAACAGGAAATGGCTGTATCGCCGGCGCCCATGGGCCCCACTTTTTTACGTGATTACCCAGCCGTGGAAGCGTTTTGCCGTTTCCGGCAATGGGGTTTCATCACTGTAAAAAAAGGAACGGAAGCCATTGAAGAAGGCGACAACACCTACGTGGACAGCAGTTTTTTCGCCGTTTTTTCCGTTCCACTCATCGAGGGCGACCCGAAAACAGCGCTGGTGGAGCCGAATACGATGGTCATTTCGGAAAAAATGGCGCAGAAGTATTTCGGCGCTACCACAGGCATAGTCGGACGCACCCTGCGCATCAACCAGCAAACCGACCGCCGCATTACGGGCGTGATGAAAAATATCCCGGCGCAGTCGCATTTCCATTACGACTTCCTGTTTTCCATGTTGACCATCGGTGAAGGCGCGAGCGATATATGGCTGTCGAATAATTTCCAGACGTACCTGTTGCTGCGTCCGGGCGTTTCGGCCGGGCAGTTTCCGGCCTATTTTGCTGAAATGCAGGAAAAATACCTGCGCCCGCAATTCGACCGACTCACCGGCGGCACCCTGGAAGCACGTGAAGCCTCGGGCGACTACATGAAATACGGGTTACAGAACATCCGCGAACTGCACCTGTACAGCGATCGTATTGCCGAGCATGAAGCCAATTCGGACGTCAAATACGTGTGGATTTTCGGCGTCGTGGCTCTGATGGTACTCTTACTGGCCTGCGTTAATTTTATGAACCTCAGCACGGCACGCTCTTCCGGACGTGCACGCGAGGTAGGCGTCCGGAAAGCGCTCGGTTCCAAACGCAGTGCGCTCATCAGCCAGTTTTTGACGGAAAGTATGCTGCTGACGTTTATTTCTTTTACAGTGGCAGTTACCGCAGTACATCTGGCGCTCCCCGCTTTCAATAAATTTGCGGAAAAGGACATTACCTTTTCAATGGCCGAGGCGCCGATGATGGCTGCGCTGTCGGGCCTGGCTTTGCTCACGGCGTTTGTGGCAGGCAGTTACCCGGCGTTTTTCCTGTCGGCTTTCCGACCGTTGGACACCCTGAAAGGCTCGGTTTCCAACACCGGAAAAGGCTCGGCGCATTTGCGGAGCAGTCTGGTTGTTTTTCAGTTCTGCACGTCGGTAGCGCTTATCACCTCCGTATTGGTGGTGCAGCAGCAACTCTCGTTTATCCAGCATAAAAAACTGGGCTGGGAAAAAGACCAACTCGTCATGCTGCGCAATACCTGGTGGCTACAAGGCAAAACGCTCGATTTCAAGGCGCGGCTCCAGCAGATTCCGGGCATTGAAAGTGTTTCCTGTGTCGACTACTTCCCTACCCCGTCGAGCCGCAACAGCGTGCCGTTTACACCCGAAGGCGCAGATGTTTCCACGCAAACCATTCCCAGCCAGTTGTGGCAGGTCGATTTCGATTACCTCCGGACGCTGGGACTAAAAATGCAAAACGGTCGCTGGTTCGACCCGGGTCTTCAAACGGATTCTACCGTTTGTGTGATCAATGAATCGGCAGCGAAAGCATTCGGCTGGCCTGATCCGGTTGGGCATAGCATCACTACGTTCCTCGATCCGGAACTGAAATTTCCGATCCGCATGCAAATTGTCGGTGTGGTGGAAAACTTCCATTACGAAAGTCTGCGCGAAAACATCGAGCCGATGGTGATGGGGATCGGCCGTGGCAGCGGTACCATGGCACTCCGGCTCTCCCGGAACGCCGACGTGGAAAAAACGATGTCGGCAGTTGGCGTGCTTTTTAAAGCCAGTTTGCCCGCTCAGCCGTTCAATTACCGCTTTTTAGATGCAGAATTCAACCGTTTATATATTTCCGAACGGCGCATCGGCGGCATTTTGGGATCTTTCGCTGGCATCGCTGTTTTTATTGCCTGCCTGGGTTTGTTCGGTCTGGCAGCGTTCATGGCCGAACAACGAACAAAAGAAATCGGCATTCGGAAGGTGCTGGGCGCCTCGGTTGGATCGGTGGTCAGTTTGTTGTCCGGCGATTTTTTGAAACTGGTACTGGTAGCAGTAATAATCGCTGCCCCGCTGGCCTGGTATTTCATGCATCATTGGCTCGCCGATTTTGCTTACCGGATCGAATTGAGATGGTGGATGTTCGTAGTGGCGGGTATTGTGGCAGCAGGCATCGCGTTTCTGACGGTGGCAGGACAGGCCGTTCGGGCGGCGATTGCGAACCCGGTGCGGTCGCTGCGGAATGAGTAATTAGGGTTGATGAGGTTGATGAGGTTGATATTCATTTGCTCGACAGTCTAGGTGGACGCTGCGGAGGTAACCATTAAATTATTAAGCTATGAAACACATGACCATGCTGCTCCTGCTGCTTGCATTGCGGCTCCATGCCCAAACATTTACACCCGATTTGCAGGATCGAAGCCTTTGGGAACTATGGGGACGCGGTGCCAACAACCTGAAAAACAACGAAAAAGGTGGTGTATCGTTCGACTTTGACGAACCCGTGGCCGTGCTCGCCCTGAAAAACTACGATTTTTCCACGGGCACCATCGAGTTCGACGTACGAGGGCGCGACGCACTGCAAAACTGCTTTGTAGGCGTCGCATTTCACATACAAAATGACAGCACCTACGACGCGGTGTATTTCAGGCCGTTCAATTTCAAACACCCCGAATTGATCCGGCGTATGCATTCGGTCCAGTACGTCTCCTGGCCAAGGTTTACATGGCAGAAACTACGGGCCGAGCATCCGGAACAATACGAACATCCGGTCAATCCCGTGCCGGGCCCGGAAGACTGGTTTCACGCAAAAATCGTGGTTGCAGATAAAACCATCAGCGTTTTTGTCAACGATTCGACCAGCCCCAGCCTCGTGGTAGAAAAACTGACTACCACCACGCACGGCGGCTTAGGGCTTTGGGTGGGAGATCCGACGGAAGGGGATTTTGCTAATTTGAGGATTACGCCTGTAAAAAAGTAAGGCGGTTCACCGCACACTTTTTTCTTGACCGAACTGGAGTTCGGTCGTACAACCGAACCCCAGTTCGGTTCACTACGCACCTTTTTTGACCGAACTGGGGTTCGGTCGTACATACACCATGCAATACAACTATATCGCCCTCGCTTTCCGCAATCTCCGGAAAAACATCAAGTACTCGTTCATCAACCTGATCGGCATGACGGTTGGAATGGCCTGCTGTTTCCTGATTCTTGCCTATCTGCGTTACGAGCAAAATTTCGACACCTTTTTCCCGAAAGGCGACCGCCTGTACCGGGTGAATTACCACATCGATTTCGCCGGCGAACCGCTCGACCTGAACCGAATACCCGCGCCTATCGGGCCGGCCATGCACGAGTATTTTCCGCAGGTGGAATCGGTAGCGCGGCTTTATGCACGCAGCATCAGTGTGCGGGAAGCGCAGGGCGACCGGCAGTTCGAGATTGAAAACACGATGTTTGCCGATAGCACGGTGCAGGACGTGCTGGGCCTGGATTATATGCATGGCGATCCCGCCACAGCGCTGGATGCACCTTTTTCGATGGTGCTGACCGATGAAACAGCGCTCCGGCTCTTCGGCACTACCGAAGCGATGGGCCGGCAGGTACGGGTAGCCAACGAGGCTGTTTTTACCGTCAGCGGTGTGGTGCGCAGGTTGCCGCGGCAGTCGCACCTGCAAATCGACATGTTGCTGCCCTACCGCAACATTCCCGACGTGGAGCCGGCTTCGGCCCGGCCCAACGTGCGGAAGGCCATGACTACCAACTGGCTGGCATCGTACAATGCCACCTACGTAATCCTGAAACCGGGTACTTCCCCGGATGCCGTTAACGCGAGGTTTGCCGCGTTTATCAAAAAATTCGGCATACCGGAATACTCGGAAAAACAAAGTTTCAGCCTTTTCAAGGTGCGCGACATTCACCAGCACAGCGTCATTGCCGACGAAATTTCGGCCACCTCGAATCCGGTGTACTTGCGCGTGTTCGGAATCGTCGGCTTCCTCATTTTGCTGATTGCGGTGATCAATTTTGTCAACCTGTCTACAGCCGTTTACCTCGACCGCACAAAAGAAGTGGCTGTACGGAAAGCGCTGGGCGCGAAACGTTCGGCACTGGTGGGGCAATTCCTGACTGAAACGATGCTGCTCAGTTTTATGGCATTCGTACCTGCCATGCTGTTGTTGTTCATTTTGATCCCGCTGTTCAATGCGCAAAACGACAAGTTCATCACGTACGATCTGCTCCGCGACTGGCCGCTCACCGTTTCCTATGTGGGCATTTTCCTGCTGACGGGTTTGCTGGCAGGCATGTATCCGGCGCTTTTTGCCAGCCGCTTCAAACCGGTAGAGGTGTTTCAGAAAAACAGCACCACGGGTATCAGCGGCGTCGGCCAACTGCTGCGCAAATCATTGATTACCATACAATTTGCCGTTTGTATTGCCCTGCTGTGCGGAACACTCATCATGCTGTCGCAACTGCGATACTGGCAAAATATGCCGCTGGGCTTCGACGCCGAACAGATTATAGACGTGCCGCTTTCCAGTGAAAATATGAACACGGTATTTTCCCCGGGCGACTCCACGCTGCGCAGCCGCATGAACGCTTTCGACGACCTTTTGATGCAGAATGCGGGCATCGGCGAGGTGACAATCGCGTCGTCGATGCCCGGTTTTTCGGCGCCGTTTTTCCCGGTCACCACCAGCAAGATCCGGGCGGAAGACAACGTTTTCCTGGCCAGCATTTCGGTGGATTACGATTATGCAGAAACGTTCCGGCTGAACCTGCTGGCCGGACGAGAGTTCGACAAATCCTACGGAACCGATCATATCAACAGTTTCGTGTTGAATGAAATGGCGGTCAAAACCCTCGGATGGGCATCTCCGCAGGAAGCCATCGGGCAGGAGGTTAAAAGCGGTGGAAAACAAGGCAAAGTGATCGGCGTGGTGAATAATTTCAACACTTCGGGTCTGCAAACGGCGCTGAATCCGGTTATTCTGGACGTGTCGCCAGGCTCGTTCACTTCCTTCGCCATCCGCCTGAAAGGCCGGCACACCCAGGCCGTAATCGCCGACATTGAAAAGGCGTGGAAACAGTTTTTCCCGGAAAAGGCCTTTAATTACTCGTTCCTGAACGACGACCTGCGCGAAAGTTACGAGCAGGAAGGCCGCATGATGCAACTCTGTGCCGACTTCGCGGGCATCACCATTGTACTGGCTTGCTTCGGACTGTTCGGGCTGGTGGATTTTACCGTACGCCAGCGCCGTAAGGAAATCGGCGTGCGCAAGGTGCTGGGCGCTTCGGTTTTTTCCGTGGTGCGCCTGCTCAGCAAGGATTTCCTGCAACTGGTATGCATCGCGCTGGTGATCGCTTCGCCAATCGCGTACTGGGCCATGGATAAATGGCTGGCGGATTTTGCATACCGGATTGATATTCAATGGCATGTGTTCGTGATAGCCGGCGTTCTGGCTGCAGTGGTAGCGTTTCTGACGGTGGCGGGGCAAACAGTGCGGGCGGCTACAGCGAATCCGGTGAAGTCGCTGCGGAGCGAATAGCGTACCACCGAACCCCAGTTCGGTGCTGTTTTTTTTGACCGAACTGGGGTTCGGTGGTACAACCCTGTAGTGGATAAAACAAGCCGCCAGCAATGAGCCACCCTACTCTTCCACCGATACCACTAACGAATAATACCGCTCTTCCAAAATCCTTAAATGCCAGCGTTGATGGCCCGTAATTACAAACCCAATAGATAAAACCGAATATTCCCCTTTGAAACCCTTGCACATGCGTTGCAGCATATCAGGTGTAAAGGATTGGTACAGCGCCAGGAATGACCGGCGCGAAATGCGCATTTCTTCTATCAAATCTTCCAGCGTACGGTTGTTAGCAGAAGCGGCGATGGCATACTCGTCTTCCTCAAAATACGGCATGGTTTGTTTTTCACCCCGGGCCGCCGCCAGTGCGCGATAAGAAAAAATGCGTTCCGTATCGATGAGGTGTTGCAGGATATCACGGACGGTCCATTTCCCGGGCGCGTATACGGTATCGCCCAGGGCTTTCCATTTTTCCAGCGGGAAACGGTCGATTTCATCGAGGCTGATTTGTATCGATTCGATGACGTCGACATCGTCGGCCATGAGGATGTAGCGGTCAAAGTATTCGGGCAGGGGGTGGATTTGTGAACGGAGCATGACAGAGAGTGAGAAGGTGAGAGGGTGAGAGAGTGAGAGCCGACTTCGATTACGCCGCTTCGCTCTGTGATCAGAGTGTTTTAATCAGCCGCGCGAGTTGCCGTTCGCTGTCCAGTCCGCAGGCACGTGCGATCTGCGGGCGCGACATATCGGGTTTTTGCAGGAGTTTTTTGATGGTTTCCCGGCGCAGCAGCGTAATGTAATCGTTCACTGTCAGGCCCGTTTCTCTTTTAAAAATACGGGTAAAATTCCGCTCGCTCATACAGGCGATTTCCGCCAGTTCGCTCAAAGAATTCTTTCGGTCCAGGTGCTCCTGCAACCAGTCCTGCACGGCATGAATGCCCGAGTGAATGTGGTTTCGGTAGTCGAAAAAGAGGCTGTGCTGCGACTGGTTCCCGCTGCGGCGGTTGTAGATGACCAGTTCGCGCGCCACCCGGTGCGCAAAATATTCGCCCATCCGCTCCTCCACGATGTGCAGGGTCATGTCAATGCCGGCCGCTACGCCGGCGCTGGTAAAAATGCCGTCTTCTTGCGTAAACAACACATTTTCAACCACCTGCAAAGCCGGGAAGTACGCTTGAAGTTCCTTTGTCCGCTTCCAGTGCGTCGTGCAGTCCTTACCGTCCAGAATGCCGCTCAGCGCCAGCACGTAAGCGCCCGTGCAAATGCTGCAAACCGTCACCCCCTGCGCATACGCCTCCCGGATCCAGGCCAACAAGTCCGGCTGCGCTTTCAATTCATTTTCGTGCAGCATAAATCCGACGTCGGCGCCGGGTACCAGCAGGTAATCGCCTTTGCATAGCGGCACCTGCCTGAAATGCTTTACCTGACCCAGCGGCAACCCTGCCGAACTCACCAGTTCCGGTGAATAGGAGCAGTAGTGAATTTCCCAGTCGGCGCCGAATCCGATGGCTTCCAGGATCACTTGGTCAGGGCCGGCCAGGTCCATAAGGTGAATGTGTGGAAGTACCAGGAAGGTGAATTTTACAGGCATTTGTTTCGGAAAACTTTCCACAAAAGTGCAACGGATTTCCGGTTGTACAAGGACAGGAAACGGACATTTCCGGCCACGGTCAGTGCCGCTGCTGCAACGCCAGTTTGATGCCCAGCAAAATGAACACCGAGCCCGTCAGCCGGTCCAGCCAGGTTTTAAAACGGTAATTATCCTTGATCTTCCGGGTCATGGTAGAAGCGAACAGGGCCAGGATGAGGTTCCATACCGTTCCGGTAAAATTGAACGTAAAACCCAGGATAAAAAACGGAATGGCCGGGCGCGGATAAGTTGTATGCACGAATTGCGGCAGGAATGCGATAAAAAAAACGGCCACCTTGGGGTTCAGGATATTGGTGAGTGCGCCGGAAAGAAATACGCGTTTCAGGTCAGGGATATCGTCGGCGCCCGACACGTCGAATTTGCTGCCCGATCTGTTCAGCCACATGCGCACACCCAGATAAAAAAGGTAGCCCGCGCCCAGGTATTTGATGACATTGAACAGCATTTCCGATTCTTTGATGACAAGCGACAACCCGAAAGTAGCCAGGAAAATATGCACAATGCAACCCGTTCCGATACCGAGTGCCGAATAAATACCCGCCTTTTTACCCTGCGAAATGCTGCGGCCGAGTACGTACATGGTGTCCGATCCGGGCGTGATATTCAGCAGAATGCCGGCGATGAGAAATGCAAAAAAGTTGTCGATTCCAAACATATGCAGTGAATATTTTCGGGTGTAATTTATTTGGAAAAAGGATTGCCCGACAGATCGCGGCTCACCAGTTTGGTAAAAATCCGAAGATCCTCATCGGATTGTAACTGATTGTCTTTCAGATCGAGCCAGCGGACATTCGGGCAGCCGGCGAGTGTTTTCAGATCGCTGATGCGGTTGCCCGAAAGATCCAGCCGGTCGAGCCCATTCGCCTGCAAAGCGCTCATATCGGAGAGGCCGCAACGGACCAGGTATAAGTCGCCCAACTTCGGCAACCTCGAAAATGGCTCCAGATCTGGTATCTTTTTATCGGAAAAACGAAGCGCAGTTACGTGGCCTTTTTGAACGCAAATGCGGTAGCCTGCGGCATCTTCACTCATGTGCCAGTGCTCCGAAAAAGTGGCGTTCTGCATGTCCAGGCCTGCATTTTTCACGATTTGTGTGAGCGCCGCCTGTTCAGAAACGTTCAGCCGCGAGAAATCGTAATCGTACTGTCCTGGCGAGGCTTTTCCCTTGCCCATGCTCATGGCAAAACCGGCAGCATACAGGCCCAGACCGAGCACACAAAAGCACATGGAAAAAACGGCCGCCGTTTTGTGTTCGCCGAAACCCTTCACAGCCCACCAGGCTGCCAGCAGATACAGCACAAAAACAACCGCCATCAGGGGAAATGCCGTCCAGTCGGGCAGTCTTTTGAGCAGCGAGTTGGGATTGGTCAGTCCCGCTGTCAGGGAATAACCGACTAAAAATGTGAGGGCAAGTGACAGGAAAAGACTTTTATATGCCATGGTCATAGGTTAAAAAGTGACGCCCGAGTCGTTACAACTTTTGCATTCGCCGTTTTTGGGAAATTTCGCCGGATCGACGCCTTCGATCCGGCGTGCCAGCGTATAGGCATGTTTCGCATCGCAACTGCACCCTGCGTTGCTATTGAGCACGCGGAAAGTAGCCGGGTCAGCACCTTCGATCTGTGTTCCGTTGATAAAAACACTGCGGGCATCTTTTGTATAAAATTCATCGATCAGTTGAAACGTAGCGGGATCGGCGTTTGCAAGGGCTACCGTACGGTTGTAACAATGTTGGTCGTCCTTGCTGTAAGGCGCCCGTAACAGTTGAAAAGTGGCCGGATTGGCGCCATCTATCACCTCGCTATTCAGGTACACGTGGCGCGCATCTTTCGAATAGCCTTCTTCCAGTACCCGGTACGTTTGCTGGTCGGCGCCTACCACCTCATTCATTTCAAAATAAACATGTTTCGCATCCGCGGCGGTATGCCTGCCAATGATCCGGATAGTAGCGGGATCGGCGTCTTTCAACGGATAAATCGTGTACCAGCAGTTGCGACTGTCCCTGTAGTAGTCGGAACCTTCCTCGCCGACCATTTCAAAATGAGCGGGGTCGTCGGAAAAAATGCTGCCGCCGAAATATACGTGCGCACCGTCCTTCACAAATTCACGACCAATGATCGCCAGATGGGCTACATCCCGTGTGAGTGGTTGGGCCATATAATAGACGGCATTTTTGTCCCTGCTGTATTGACCACAGAGGTATTCGAAACTGGACAGGTCGGCGCCTTCTATCTTGTCGCCCGCCCAGAAAACACTGTTTTTATCGAAGCCGTATTCCGCAGTCGTCTGTTCATACATTTTGCTGCTCAATTCACGCACTTGAAAGGTCGGCGCGTCAGCACCCGCTACCTCCCTGACGCTGTAGGAGTGACCAAGGGACGTTTTGTACCACACTTTTGTTTTCCCGGTATGGTAACCGTAGCTACTGAAAAGGCCCGGCTCGCTGTCGCCGCCGCAACCGAACAGGGAGGATAAGAGGCTCAGGATCATTAGTTTACGGAGCATGGAAGTGAAATTAATTTGAGGATGCGAGGATTGGAAGATGCGAGGATTGGAGGGTGCGAGTATTTGAGGCTCCGAACTGATGTTATTTCAAATATTCGAATCCTCAAATCCTCATCTCCTTATTTAACTCCCGGCAACCGATACGCCCACACGCCGGAGGTTCCTTCTTTCATGACGGCAATGCTGCTGTGGTACAAAATACCGCCCGATTCCACAGGTTCCGAAAACTGGGTGAATTTGAAAATTTTGGTGCCTTTTACGGGCTTTCCGGTTTGCAGATCGGCGCCTTCGATAACGCTGTTGGGCGGCGTATTGGTCCAGTCGCGCCTGCCTGTGTAATCGCCGTCATATTCATTTCGCAGAAAAAACGACTCGCCCGCGCCGACACTGCTGATCTTGCGGGCCCAGGCCACGCCCTTATATACGAAACTGGCAGGCACCCAAGTGTTGCTGTCGCCGATGCGCTGCCCGGTTTTCAGGTCGAATGCGCCGTTGGAAGCATAGGCGGTGTTTTCCCGGTACCCGCGAAAGGCGAATGCATAGATTCTCGGGTATAGTTCTTTGCCCGTTTGCAGGTCAAGCACGTGCGTGCCGAGGTTGGTGGGCGCTGTGTTGGTAGCAAGCACCCAGGGCGGGAATACATAGAGTTTCAGCGGCGCATAATCGTGGGGCTCCGGCGCTTCGAAGTGCCATTGCTCCGCGCCGGTGGCTGCATCCAGCGACCAGATCATGCCGAACTGCTCTTCCGGGTTTCTGAAATTTCCGCTTGCAATAATCTGATTACCAGTAATTTGTAGTTCTGTATCGGCGCCGGGACCGAACGGCAGTTGCCGGCGCCACAACACCTCATTCCGGCGGTTGTCGATGGCAACTACCTGCTGGGATGCGTTGATAATGAACATCGTGTCGCCCGACACGACACAGTGTACGATCTGAGCGCTGTCGTCTTCCGTTTCATGGAGTTTTTCACCTGTTTGCGTATCGAGTTGCACCAGGTGTTTGGCCATATTTTTGAAAAAAACGGATCCGCCCGACACGCCGTACACTTCATATACCGAATCTGCCGACACCCATTTTTCCTGGCCGGTCAGCGCATCCAGGGCGAAAAGCCGCCGGGATTCTTCCGGATGACCTGCGCGAATACCCGTTACGTACACGATGCCATCCTGTACGATGGGCTGTTCCTGGGAAGCAACGGGCGCCTGCCAAAGCAGTTGGAGCCTGTTTTTATTGAAACAGGCTTGCAGGAATGGAAGCAGCATAAGCAAGAGAAGGAGTCTGTTCATGTTACATTAGGTCATGCTGGGGCGAGGCGGGCAAATATACCTGCGAAAATGCACGTATTAAAATAAAATTCAAGTGTCTATCCGGCTCAGGAACCTATTAAGTCATCCGATGACTCGAAGTCATCGGATGACTTAATAGGTTCCTGAGCCGGATAGACACTTGAATTTTATACAAGTCCCGTCCACCACTCCGAAAAAACCTGGGTATCATTTTTCAGGTCCACTTTTTCTCCGATCAATGGGTGCACCAGCGGCATACCGAGTTTTTTGCCGGCTGCCGATACGCGCAGAATGGGATCGTCCCAGGGGTGCGTCGACAAGGCGAATTTACCCCAATGCGCGGCCAGCAGGCGTTTTGCTTTCAAATCACTGGCAGCCTGCGGCACTTCTTCCGGCATCATGTGGATGTATTTCCAGTTGGGGTTGTACTGCCCGCATTCGAGGATTGCGAGGTCGAACGGGCCGTATTTTTCACCGATTTCTGCAAAATGGGTGTCGTAGCCGCTGTCGCCGCCGATAAAAATCCGGAGCGTAGGTGTGTACAAAGCGAATGCCGTCCAGATGGCCTGGTTCCGTATAAAAGTCCGGCCGGAAAAGTGGCGTGCCGGCAATGCGTGTGCAGAAAAACCGGCGTCGAGCGGAATTTCCTCCATCCAGTCTGCTTCCACAATAATGGCCGCATCGAAACCCCAGTGTTCGAAATGTTCGCCGATGCCGAGGCTGCAAATGACCTTGCCGATGCGCGGTTTCAGTTTCAAAACAGTGGAATAATCCAGGTGGTCCCAGTGGTCGTGCGTCATAAACAGGTAGTCGATATCGGGCATATCGTCTGCCGTGTACACATCGGCGCCGTCAAAACTGCGGGTCGTAGCAGGAATAGGCGAAGCAGCCCCGCTGAATACGGGGTCTACCAGTATCCGTTTTCCGTCGATCTGCATGAAATACGAGGAATGGCCGAACCAGACCAGCACGTTTTCGTCCGGGCGCAGCGCGCGCAGGTCCGTTTTTCGGGAAGGCAATGCTGCCGCCGGTTTTAGCCTTGGTTTTTGGGCAATAAAAAAATCGTACATCACTGACGAGTAGCCTGCACCATCAGTGAAATTGGGCGTTACGCTAAGGTTCTGAAAAGCGCCTTTTTGGTAGTACGGCGAGTTTTGCACCCGTTTCAGGCGTTCGCCGGTAGGCCGGCGGCCGAATTTGGGTTGTTGCAGGAAAACGTACACACTCGCGATAAGCAGGATCAATACAAGAAGGATAGTCATAAGGGTGTGCATTCGGGCCATTTTACTCTTACAATCCGGACCGTATAAAACAAATGAATGCTGAACAAATAAGAGGTCGGATGGTTACGGAATACTTATTTTCCAGGTCCCTGTCTGCTCCCCCGTCAGCGAAGTAACATACATGCCCGCCTGTAAATCTTCTAAAGAAAGTATACCATTTCCTGCCCCGTCCGTTATCATTTGTTTCCGGGCGATCAGCCTGCCACTCAGGTCGTGAAAAAGAAAATTCAGGGGCCCCTCTCCCGGACTGCTCCCGGAGACGTACAAGGTCCGGTTCGCCTGCGTCACCTGTATTTTTCCCTTGTTCAGGGTAGCGGATACTATTTTCGAAAATTCGAACGCACCATCCCGATCGATTTGTTTCAATCGGTAATAATTGATGCCCGACTCCGGCATTTTATCGGTAAAATGATAAGAAGCCGGCGCATTTTTCGATTCCACAAAACCAATTGCCGCCCACTGTTCCAGGTTATCGCTTCTCTGGATTTCAAACCCTTTGTGGTGCTTCTCCTGCGCGGTCTGCCAAAAAAGGCGGACCATTTTTTCATCCACGCGGGCGACAAAATCTGTCAGTTCGACAGGAAGAACGGCTGCGGCGTATTTCCATAGCTCTATGCCTGCATTGTCGGTAGCGGTGAAGTACAAATGAGTGCTGTTTGCGGTAAGATTGGTGACGTTGCTCCCCGAAATCCCTGTTTTTATATCCTGCACCAAAGCTGTATTAGCCAATGTTCCATCAGTAGACCAAAGTTCTTGTCCGTATACGCCGTCAGAAGCGGAAAAAAACAATTTCCCGTCGAATTCAACCGGTTGGCCAAGGTTGCTCCCTAATTCATCGGGCCGAATATCTTTGAGTAACTGGGTGCCGCCGGCAGTACCATCGCTGGAAAAAAGTTCTTTTCCATGTACACCGTCATCCGCTGCGAAATACAGTTTACCATCGTATTCCTGGAGGAAACAGCAAACGGAGGCGGCAGGGTCGGCATTAATATCCAGTACTATTTCTGTGCCTGCCGTTGTTCCGTCGCTTTTCCATAATTCACGGCCATGTTCCTCGTCATCGGCAAAAAAATACAATAGCCCATTAAAGTTGACCAGATTAGTAGGCCCCGTGGCAGGATTTCCCGTACCCGGATAAATGTCTTTCACCAGCACCGTTCCGGTGGCGGTTCCATCGGTTTTCCACAACTCTTGTCCATCCGAATTTTCGCCCGTGGCGGCAAAAAAGATCTGATTTCCCACTTTGGTGAAAAATTCCGGTTCGCCATGGCACGCATCCGGACAAATGTCTTTCACCAATTCGGTACCTTCCGGCGTACCGTCTGACTTCCACAGCTCGTATCCTAAAGAGAAACTGGCATAGGCAGCCATGTAAAAGACATTGTTTTTGATAACCGGTTCGCCTCTCCAGTTGAAGGCCTCCTGTATGTATCCCGTACCCGAAGCCGTTGCATTCGAATAAAAAATTTTGAACCCATTTGCTGGGCCGGAACCATCGAATGCATTGAACCACAAAAGATCATTGAACTGAAAAAAATGCTCCGTGGAAGCAGCGCTGTTTATTCCCGGCCTGATATCCAGCACCATTTGTGTCCCTTCGGTTGTACCGTCGCTTTTCCAAAATTCAGCGCCATGGATAGCGTCTCTTGCATTAAAACAATACAGGCCGTGATACATGACCGCATTATCAAGTGTAGAAACGGAAGAAGTAGGACCTTCATAAATATCCTTGATCAATGTCGTTCCGACATCGGTTCCATCCGTTTTCCATAATTCATTCCCGAGCACACCATCGTTTGCAAAAAAATACAAGATACCATTGTCCCCAAAACGCATATTACCAGGTTGTGAAGAAGCCGGACCGGGGTTAATATCTTTCACCCGGACAGCCTGAGAGAAAGCATTACTTGTAAAAAAAATGAAGAAAAAAACGGCAGCGAAAGATTGGCAGGTCATAAGGTTCAGGTTTTAAAGACTGAGTAAAATACGAAGATATTTCAAACCCCAAAAAACAGTTTTCACCCTAGAACATACCTGGACAAACCACCGGCGGTCGGATGTAACAGTGCTGTTCTTAAGTCACTGCTTCAATCTGAAGGCTTTCCCCTCATCTTCCGCCTTCACGGTAATAAACGGCTCATCCCGGAGAATACTGCTTCCACTCATCACGATACCTATCTGTTTGTTGTTTGCAAGGTAAATCTTTGTACCCTCCACACATTTGAAAGTGTGGGCAGCGCCGGGCAGTATAAGGAAACCGTTGGTCCAGTTGCCTGTTTCACCCGGATTATAGCCGATAAAGGTGTATTTGTGGGGTAAAACCGAGTTGTTGACTACTTTAAAGGTAACAAATGCGCCGTCTTTACGAATGTTGGGTTCGGTAGTCGACTGAGCAGCAGAACAGGCGGCGAGGAATAGCAGGTATACGATGAAGAGGTATTTCATTGTTGAGTGATGAGTGATGAATGATGAATTAGGAGTGTACGAAGGTTTAGTTCGGCTTCGCCTCACATAGAGGGATGGGAACGCGGATTGTGCGGATCATGCGGATTAAAATTGATTTTTTGTGGCCTTTCGGCCACTTCTTTTTTGATTATTTACGGATTTAAAACCGCCTTCGGCGGGATGCATACTCCAGGCATAAGCATGAAAAAATAGTAGTGATCGAGGATGATTTTCTGCTTCACTTTAATAAATAATCGATTTGATCTACGTCCCGCCGAAGGCGGGGTTAAATCCGTTGACTATCAAAAAGAAGTGGCCGCAAGGCCACTAAAATCCGTTTTAATCCGCACGATCCGCACAATCCGCGTCCCCATCCTCCTACGGGAGGCGTAGCCGAACAAATCCTTCGTACACACCTAATGATGTATCTGAAATCAATCACTCCTTTTTCCCTTTGATCCGCGCTTCCGAATCGCCCACGCCGCCTTGCTCCCGATTCCGCGTTTTCAGGCTCTGATTGCCGAATTTCCAGGTAAATCCGATAGCCAGGTTCTGGCTTTCCCAGTTATTGGTGATCGTACCGCGCAGTCCGCCGAAATCGAGCGACTGGTTCCAGCGCTGGGTGCGAAACAGGTCGTTGACGGTGATTTTCAAACTGGCATTGTCGTGGAAGAGCGATTTTTTAGCACCCAGGAAAACACTGTAAATACCCTTGTTTTTAAAAATACCGTCGCTGGTAGGAAACTGCGCCCACATGGAACCCTCCAACTGGTATCCGCGGCCTAGTTTGAATTGCTGAGACATATAGCAACCGCCGCCGAAGGTGCGTGTATCGAGCGCGTCTTCGTCCAATTGCGACACGAAGCGGTTGTGCCACACGCCTATCCACAGGTAGCCTTCCCACCAGGGTTTTACAGGCAAAGGCATGTTGACGTTGAGGCTGAAATTATCCTGCCTGTTGAGGTTTACCGGCTGCACGTACGCCTGTTCGCCCTGTTGGCGCGCAATGGTGCTGATACCGTCGTTGGTACGGCTGTAGCCTATGGAAATGCTGGCGGCATAGCGGTACGTATAGGTTAGTTCCACTGCATTCGTGTAGGCCGGGCGCAGGTACGGATTGCCGCGTTCGCTGTTGTACGGGTCGGACTGCCACACGAAGGGGTTCATGTCCTGATAGGCGGGGCGGCTCAGGCGACGGTTGGCGGAGAGGCCGATCTGGTGCATCGGTTTGAGGGTGTATTGCAGGTAAGCCGTCGGAAAAAATCCGGTGTAGGCCGTGTCGGGGTTGTTGACAGCCTGTCCGTACAGATCGACGGAACGGCCCTGAATATTTGTGTGTTCGGTACGCACGCCTACCTGCCAGTTGAGTTTGGCGCCCTGTTTTCCGAGGTTGAAATAGGCTGCGGCGATATTTTCGCGGTAATCGAAAAGGTTGGTACGGCCCGGATCAGCCTGCCATTCTTCGCCGGTCCGGCGCATACTTTCGATATCGTTTTCCGAATCCGTTTTATTCCATTTGGCACCCGCTTCCAGTTTGAAGCCGTTTTTGTAATTTTTGGAAAGGTCGGTTTTCATCGACCAGACACCGATGTCGGAACGGGTGCCGGTCTGTAAAACGTCCGGGGTGCCGTCAAGCCGGTTTTCAAGCAAATTATTGCCATCGCCGGTGAACGTAAGATAATCCGCATCGACAGTCAGTTCCAGGCCGGAGGTATCGGCAAAACGGTAGTTCAGGTTGTAATTCAGGCGGTTGTTGCCCGATTGGGCGGTGATTTTACTGAGCAGGGTGCTGTCGACAACTGCGCTGTTTTCATTCCGGAAAGCCGTCCGGTTGTCTTTCCAGGAATCATTGTTGTAAAAATTGCCCAGCACGAGCACACCGAACGTGTGGCGGTCGCCGGCGAAATAATCTGCACCCGCTTTAACGGACGTGGCGCCGAATCGCTCTACCATCGGATTATCCTGATCGAGTACCAGACCGTTGGAAATACGCAAAATGCTTTGGCCTACCGACTGCGCGCCCTTGCTGAGGCCGGCATTTCCAAAAACGTTCACTTTGCCGGGCCGGTAGTTGAGGTTCAGGCCCACACGCGGCCGGGCATGAATGCTTTGGGTGTTTCCGGCCGACAAAACGCCGTTCAGCCCCAGGTTCTGGTTCTTTTTCAACCGGATGTTGATAATGCCGGAAATACCTTCCGCATCGTACCGCGAGGAAGGGTTGGCGATGAGTTCGATTTTGGAAATGGATTCGGCCGGTATGGATTGCAGGAAAGCCGTCAATGCGTCTCCGGAAAGTTGGGTGGACTTGCCATCTATGGTGAGCAGTACCCCGGATTTTCCTTCGAGCATGATAGCGCCCTGCGGCGTCACCACCACACCCGGTGCGCGTTGCAGGAGTTCGAGTACGTTGTTGCCGGTAGCGAGCGCCGAACCTTCCACGTTCACTACTACTTTATCGATTTGTCGTTCAATCAGTGGTTTGGAAGCCGAAACAACTGCTTCCTGTAGCAAGTTGGAAGCAACTAAAACAACAGGATTCAACTGAACATCAAGGCCCTCCATAGATACCGGAGAATAGGCATCCGCATTTCCGATCAGGGAAAACTGCAGCAGATACTTGCCGGAACTCAGGTTGGGAAAACGGTAAGCGCCCTGGTTATCGGTTGCTGTACCTGCCTTTAAAGTGCTGTCGGGCAGGGAAAGCAGCCGTACGCTGACGAATGAAGCGGGTTCACCGGCGTCGGTACGTACAGTACCCGAGAGTGTTTGCGCGGTCGCGGCAATGATTTGAAAAAAGAAGAACAGGCTGCAAAAGAGGAAATGTTTGTACATGAGTCGGTGGTGTAGTTTGCATTGTGATGTTGCAAAGGTGTACCCACCCGACAGGCTCTATCGCCTCAAATCATGCTTTGAACCGCGTACCACATGTCTCAAATTACAATTTGAGCCCCTTTCACAACTCACTTCTCACAACTCACTTCTGATACCTGCTCGGCGCATTTCCCGTCATTTTTTTAAACGCCCGGTTAAACGTTGCTTTCGAATTGAACCCCGATTCGAACGCGATGGCCAGCAGGGAGTAATGCTGAAATTCCGGCGCCTCCAGTTTTTGCTTCACGGCTTCCACCCGGTAGGTATTGACGAAGTCGTTAAAATTCTGGCCGAAAGCGTTGTTGATCAGGTAGGACAACTGGACGGCGTTCAGGCCCGATTGCCCGGCCAGGGAAGTCAGGTTTAGTTCGGGATCGAGCCAGGGCTGTGCCGATTCCATGTAGGCGGCAAGGGCGGTGCGGCGCAGTTCCAGTTCGGCAGGCGTAAACAAGGGTTTGCTGTTTGCCTGCGCTACTGCTTCCAATTCGTTTTCCGGCAAGGCAACCGAAGTGCGCTTTTCCAGTTGGGTAAACTGCACGCCCGATTTTTCCGTATACGACCAGCCGGTAGCCGCCAGGTAATACAGCAGCAACGCACGCGTCAGGTTGAGCCAGTACCATCCGGTGTACCAGAGCGCCAAAAACTGTCCGGCCAGATTGAAAAAGAAATCAAATATCAGGTAGGCTGAAAAGGCATACAGGAAAATGCGCAGCCATTGGAGCGTCATCTGACCGGTATTGGAATATTCCTGCACAATGAGCCGGCGGTATGTATTGTAGCGCATAAACGACTGCCACAAATACCAGGCTGTAATGAGGTAAAACAACACATCCAGACCGGTTTGCAGAAAATATCCCGGTTTACTATCGAGAAACGCAAATTTGGGTGCATCCGGCAGGGCCCAGATTGAAAAGTGTATCACATAATGCGCTACCGGCAGAATGGCATGCAGAAGTTGCTGTTTTTCCAGCCGAAACTGCTCGTCCGTGAGGGCACGCGTGTACAGCAAAATGAGCGGCCCGTACACAAACGGATTATCAAACGGAAAGAATGTCAGGTCGTGCCCCTGTTCCCGCGCGTAATCGTACACGCCCATAAAACCGATAAAATGTTCAATCAGCGAACAGGCCAGGAAAAACAACAGTCCTGACAACAGGAAATCGGCCGGGTGCCGGCGGCGCAAACCCCGGAACAATAACATGCCGGCTATTACCAGCGCCTGCAGCATCGCAATCAGCAGGAGGAGTGAGCGTAGGTTGATGGCGTAATCCAAGAGGGTGTTTTTTTGTGGGGTAAAGGTATTGTTTGTTGGTGGTTGGTTATTGGTTATTGGTTATTGGTTATCAGTTATTAGTTATTAGGGGTGGTAGGGAAACATCTGTACAAATGCATTGCTCTTCTCAACCGGGTAGCGAAACTTTTTGCAGGTTTTGGGGCAGGGCCGCTTAAATTATTTGAGAGCATCAGGGCGACCACAAGGGTCGGGGCGACCACATAATCGGGGCGACCACAAGGGTCGCCCCTACCCGACATATCCGGACGCTTGTTTTCATCTGATGCCAAAGGGTAATGTGTAGGGGCGACCCTTGTGGTCGCCCCGGCAAAGAAAACAATCCGGCAGGGTCACTTCCGGTGCATTGGAGAGATTACACTGAGAACACCCTCATGGCTTTCAACTTCAGATTCTTTCTCTTCTTTGAAAAACCGGCGGGCACACATATCATTTTGTAAATCCAGTTTAAATATGAAATCAATGCTACCACATCGGGTACTGACAGCATTCCTCGCCGGAATCAACCTCCATTCGCTCCCTTTTTTGAAATTGCGGTACGCCGTCAGCATTTCCTTCTTGCTTTTTTTTCAGGTAATAACGGCGCAAACCTGGACACCGGTGTCCGCTCCTTCCTCCGGCTATAATGACATTTGGGGGGTAGACGCTTCGAATATCTGGGTAGCAGGCAATGGCGGTCTTATTAGAAAATATGACGGCGTATCCTGGAATATAAACTATGGGGCGGGAAATGATATTCTCGGCATACATGGTACGAGTTCATCCAATATCCTGGCAGTCTCGCCTTACTCCGCTGCGCTAAAATACAATGGCACATCCTGGTCACAACAAACGATATTGTCCGACGTCGGATCTGTGTGGACTTCCGGCACTTCCAATGCCTGGGCGCTCGCATACAGCGGTGAAATCTGGCATTACAACGGCACATCCTGGACATCGGATTTCTTACCAACTTATCAATTAATAGATCACTACGACATCTGGGGCGCCAGCCCTTCCAATGTACGGGTCGTCGGCACGTATGGTTATATCCTGAGGTACAACGGGTTTTCCTGGGATTTGGAATTCGATGCTACGAATATAGGTATCCTTATCACCTTGCGCAGTATCTGGGGAGCCAATGCTTCCAATGTCTGGGCGGTAGGCACTGACGGTACGATCCTGAAATTCAACGGATTTTCCTGGGATCAGCAATCATCCGGCACTACCGAAACCCTGAACGGCGTCTGGGGCACCGACGCGTCCAATGTCTGGGCGGTAGGCGAAAACGGTACGATTCTGAAGTATGACGGCGTTTCCTGGACCACACAAAATTCCGGCGTCAGCAATTCCCTCACTGGCATCTGGGGTACGGGCAACAAATTTTGGGTGTGCGGAGCCTTCGGAACTCTTTTGTATTCTACCAACCAATTCCCTCCCCTACCCATCGAAATCACGCACTTCCAGGCCCAACTCCAGCCCGACCGAACCGCCCGCCTCCAATGGCAAACTGCCTCCGAACGCGACAATGCCGGCTTCGGCATAGAACGCAGCGACGAAGGAAAAACCTGGACAAAAATTGGTTTCGTAGCCGGAAACGGCACTACTACGGAAAAACAAACCTATCAGTACGCCGATGACAAACCTTTACCCGGCAACAACTATTATCGGCTCGCACAGCAGGATTTCGACGGAAAAGTCAGTTTTTCCGATGTCAGAAATGTCGTGCTGGCGGGCGCCGGAAATGACGGTTTCAGTGTATTCCCCAACCCGGTTATACAGGGAGAACTGACCATTCAGTTATCCGAAGAACCGGATACGGATGCCTCGATCCGTATTTACTCCGCCGACGGCCGGCAGGTACTGCAACAACCTGTCACCTCCGCCGTACACACGTTCCACACGAGCGAATGGAACCCCGGGATTTACTTTATCGAGGTAAAAAACGGAGCAAAAGCCTGGCGGGAACAGGTGGTGGTGAAGTAAAACAGAGACGGTAAACAGGAGGCATCGCGGATTTTGTGCGTGCCCCTACAACTATGAACGTTGGCCTTTGGGCCTGGAATAATAACGAATGCCGGTTTGTCCTCCTGTCGGGGCCCGTCCACGCTACGATGTGTTTTTGAACATTTTCCCTCGTAGAGTGGACGGGCCCCGACAGGATGACAAGCCGGCATTCGTTATTATTTGAAATGAAAAAATTTGGGGTGACTCGTGTTTTGCCTGAAACACCTTTCTAATGGGCAATGACTTTCCTATTTGCATAGAAAAGTGAGCCGCCCCTGGCCGCTGTAGTGCGCCCCCGCCAACAGCAACTGATTACAAATGTCAGGTAATGAGCCGTTTATAAAGGCATTCTGAGGAACAAATGCAGGTACATTCTTCTTTACCCTGGGATCCGCACGGAGTTGCTGCTGGTGACGCCGCATTGTTTCCGGCCTGCGGCGGCGCTGCGCTTGGGCCCGTTGGGAAGGATAGGAAGGCTCAAAAATTTCAATTTCCTCTCGGACTGCCAATTTTTGGCAGTGGCAACATCGATTTTTGCTTTCACTTCCATTTTTTGTTCATTTAAAAAAACGAGTATGAAAAAGAATTTTGAAAGCCTCTCGGAGAACATTTTCAATGTATTCAATCAACACCAAGCCACTAATTCACAAGAGATAAGCGGAGGCTCAGTCGGCGGCAACGCTCCGTCTGCAATCTGGGTCACCTGCAATCCTTCCAC
Organism: Bacteroidota bacterium; assembly: GCA_029561355.1. Lineage (GTDB taxonomy): Bacteria > Bacteroidota > Bacteroidia > Chitinophagales > Saprospiraceae > M3007. Next base: position 23,230 of record JAKQJD010000356.1, read on the forward strand.
CAATTGTACCCACTTTGATATGGATACGTACGATGGTGAAACGAAATCCGTGAAATCCGATATGGGAACGGAACAAGGCCAAGATTGCTGATCAGTCAGAAGGCCGTTGGACCAAGCCGTGCCTTTAGACTGACGGCTTGGTCCAAACTTTATTCACAGTGTTTTAAAAGATGCAAAAGCACGCAAACTCTACAAGCAGAGCTTCATGATCCTTGTTTTTTCCAGAGAGCCAGAATTGGCGATAAATGGCATATTACTGTGGCTACACTCTTATCGGGCCGGTTATATCCGCATAACGGAAAATACCCGGGTAGAAATAGAAGATGTTCAACTGGAAGGTCATTCGTGTCAGCTTCGCCTGAAGATTGATGGCCGGCAGTTATGCCTGGATGAAATACGGAGTTGCTGGATTTACCACGGTCATCTGTCGTTAAGTAATCTCAGAATTGATCGCCAAACGTACAGGCGCCATGCCGATACGTTGGTGAATGCACTCGTGCGCGACGTAAAAACCCTACTCGAATTTACCAAATATCTTCTGGAACAAACCAATTGCATCGGCAGATTCAACGAACAGAATACCAATAAACTGAAATACCTGCATTGGGCCGGACAGGCAGGTTTACAGATACCTTCCTCTGCTGTGTTCGCCAGCCGGTCGGCACTTGCACGGTATCAAAAGGAACAGAAGCGACGGCTTTGTTGCATGAATCCACCAATATGCTGGGCCACGGTGTAATCTAAAAAGGGCTGGCAAGTGTACTTTTGAGTTGCGAAACTTAAACCACAGCCCACCAGCCCATGACAAAGGTAGATTCAAACTTGCAACTCGACAAACCCAAAGACCGCTATAAAATAACGAACTGGTCTGATTACAATGCCGGACTAAAGCGTCGTGGCAGCCTGACCTTGTGGATTGACGATAAAGTATCGAAACAATGGTACCATAAAGGGCCCGCGAAGCGAGGCGGTCAGATGGTTTATTCGGCCTCTTGTATTTTGATGTTGTTGACGTTAAAAGCGACTTTTCGTCTGGCATTTAGGCAGTTAGCAGGTTTTGCAGAGTCTATTTTTGCGTTGATGGGCCTTGATTTACAAGTACCGAGTTACACACAGATATGTCGGCGGCAGGAGGGGCTGAAAGTTCCTTTGGGTATCAGTGGAAGGCTTAAAAAAGGAGAGGCGATACATTTGGTTGTGGATTCAAGCGGTTTGAAAGTGTATGGCGAATGCGAGTGGAAAGTCCGTAAACACGGCTGGGGTAAACGCCGAACCTGGCGCAAAATCCATCTTGGGGTAGATGAAAAAACAGGGGAGATTACGGCCCAGGTTCTGACGGATAACAAGACGGATGACGCGGCTGTGCTGGTAGATTTAGTGGATCAAACTTTCAACGAGGGCGTTGACATCAACAAAGTTGGAACGGATGGTGCTTACGATCATTACCATTGTTGGGATATGCTGGTGGAAATTGACATCGAACCGATTATACCGCCCCGAGAAAACGCCATATACCAGGTAGATGAAGACAACGTGCCGACCGATCACCCAAGAAACCGTGTGCTGGATATCATAGATGAAGGAGGAATAGAGGTCAATCGAAAAGGTTGGAAGGTCCAATCCGGCTATCACCGCCGAAGCAAAAGTGAAAATGCCTTCTTCCGATGGAAGACCATACTGGGAGAAAAAATGTATGCCCGTGAATTTGAAAACCAGAGAACCGAAGCCGCTATCAAAGCGGCTGTATTGAACAAATTTATTCAAATCGCTGCTCCAAAGTCCGTCAAAGTCGCTTGACCTTTTAATGGGTAAGGGCTTGCCGGACAAAATGGGGATTCATGCAACAAAGCCGAAGCGACTCATCACCAAGTCCATTCAGGACAGCGCCATTATTTTTCACAAGGGATATTATTATCTGAATTACACTGAACGTGTGATGGCAGCTGCCATCCGCAAGTTACCCGAAACCTTTTTTCCATCATTTTTTCAGCGGGAATTCAAAAAATTTGCGGATATCAGGGTATTTTATCTAGATGGAGAGTGCTATTCCATGGCCATATTTTCCCAACAGAACAAAATTTCTGCTATTGATTTCCGGAAATACCCAAGTTTGCCCAATCGCTGTGTCCCGTTCCGGCTTCCACCCACCTGTTCTGCACAGGTGTCCGCTTTTATGAAGCAAACCGGCCATCGTACCGGGTCGCTGGATTTTATTCTGACCGCTGATGGAAACCTTGTTTTCCTGGAACTAAACCCTGTGGGGCAGTTCGGCTTCGTTTCCTATTGTTGTAATTACAACCTGGAACAAAAAATAGCCGAACACCTGCTAAAAAAAGTCCTTCCCTTCACAACACCCATGTCATGAACTACAGCAAACTGATCAGAAAGGAAGATCTGGGCCAGTTTCCGGTAAATTACCGAAACCTGAAGCCCTTGTATATACATCGGAAAATTGACCGCAGGCTAATTGATGAAAAGAATACCTACTACGAAACCAATGCCGGCTTGATGCAGGTGGATCGATTTTGCTCTTCACATTGCCTTCCGTATGGACCCTACAAGGAAACCGGAGGCAACATCGAACTTCCCTGACATAAGGGAAATTGCCGCGACCAATTCTATCATACATGCCATACAAACTATTTGCTTCCTGCATTCCCGTAAAAGGCGCGCGCCGATCGGCCATTTATGACCTTCAATTGGGCATATTTTATTTTATTCCTAATATGTTGTACGAAATCCTGTCGGCGAACACTGTCTGGAATGCAGAACAGTTAAAAAATATGTATGGTGAAGAAGCACATCCATATCTTGAAGAGTATCTGGCTTTCCTTTTGGAAAAACGACTAGTATTCGACTGTCCCATCGCATTCGATGCTTTTTTCCCGCCACTGGACACGAACTGGGATTCCCCTTCTGTTATTTCCAATATCATTCTGGAAATCGCACCGCCCTATGACCTACCTATCGGTCGGATACTGGAAGATGTTGAGGAATTGGATTGCCAGGACTGCCAGTTGAGAATACCAGAGTACTCCGGAAAGAAACGCTTGTCAGAAATATTGCATAAGATGGAACGCTCGATCATCAAATCCGTTGAAATCCTGATCGAATGTCAGGAAGTGGATGCTGCTGAAATAGAATGGGCCTACGAGCTGTGCCGTATACATCCGCGCGTCTACAACATCGTATTCTGCGGTTGCGCGGAATCTTCTACTATCCGGTCTACTCCGGATAACATGGGCAATGTGTTCACTTCCACGTTTTCACTCCTTGCACCTGCCTCGGCCCGGAAAGTGCGGCAGGAAGCGCCTCTCATACCGAATATGTTCAGGTTCACGGAGGCGCTGAAGTACAACCTGTATTTCAATAGAAAGGTACATATCGATCGCTTCGGTCATGTAAAAAACGGAGAATTTCAGTCCGGTAATTTTTCCAATATCAAAACGGTTTCACTGAGAGACATTTGCAATAGTGTGGAATTTCAGCAATACTGGACTGCGAACAAAGACAATACCAGGGTTTGCCGCGATTGTGAATTCAGATATGGCTGTGTAGATTTCAGGGTGCCGGTTCAGTGCACCGAAACATCGGAATATTATTATGAAACACCTTGCAATTATGACCCGTATACGGCTTCTTTTCAGTGAGTTTTTGAAAGTAGTAACAGGACCAAATCCTGTATTAATCCTGATACTGACATGCTGCGTCCGGCCGCTATTCAGCCAGACCATGCTGCGCGACACCCTGATGGAAAGGCTTTTGTACGAAGGCCGGTACGAACAGGCATTGAGAACCGCACATCGGGAGCACATCGGACGCCCCACCGATGCCTCGCTTGACCTGAAACTTGCTGAATGTTACAGCCTGTTGCGACAGCCAGACTCCGCCTTTATATTTCTGAATCGCTTCGTCAGCCGTAGCGCTTATCCCTATTTCGTATTGTCGAACCGCTGGCTGGTCTCGTTAAGAAGCGCTGATCGCTGGAAAAATCTGTATGGCCGACTGGGAAAACAGTACTACGAAGAATTTGCAGGGAGCCGGCCTGATACTGCCTTTGTTTTCCTGGAGTTCATGAACGATGATCAGTTTTTGCGCGGCATGTTGCGGTTGCTGCCCGCCAGTGATTCGCTGAAAGATGCGTTCGAGCGCGAAGATGCAGCCTTAAGACAGCGCTTTCTGAATTATATCGGGCAAAATGGAATTCCTTCCTGCGCCGGAATGGATCCTGTGGCCTGTAAAGCGCTGGGGCTGATGTTCATTCACCTTCCCTGGCAAGAGCAAATAACGTACCGGTCACAGATAGAAACCTTGTACATGCAAAACAAATTTGATCCGGAATCATATGCGGTATTCAAAGACAAAATGATGGTCAAGGAAGAGGGAAAACAATATTTCGGCACCCAATCCTATACCGATGAAAATGGTACGAACCGACTTTATGACATTGTAGATCCTCGGCATGTAGACGAACGTCGACAACGCTGCGCGCTCATGCCTTTGAAAGAATGGTGCCGGATGATTGGAGTTGAATATACAGAATGAACTATTAATTGGACACATTGAACAGCAGGATACTGGTATGACGATACCTCATCTGTTCTTCAACAAATCCGACACCTGGTCAAAAATCCGCTCCAGCATCCTGCGTTCCTCGGTGATCATCCGGACTGTCCCCGACATCTCCTGACGCAATGGAATGGAAGCGCCGTTATCTCAGAGTAACTCAGACTTTTAGTAAAATAACTATATGATTCTTTATCAATGTCGATATTTCTAAAATCGGACATGGCTTTGGTTACCACTTTACCTTCTGAAGCCATATATAAATCGATGAGATCTTTTTTTTGGGTGATAACCGAAGTATGTGGGGTAAGCAGTCCAACTTTTTGAGCAGTTTTTAATACAATCAATTTATTAACGTTTTTCCTTTTGGGGATCCACAAGCAATTCGAAGGGATGTTATTAAAAATATATTCACTTATTTCGTAAAATTCATCCGTAATAGAGTTGATATAATGCGTTACAACTCTTGAGTCGAATTTACCATTGTTAATTTGGTTAGAAAAATATTGGCTCCCCTCCCACCAACGCCTGTTGAATACCACTCGAATCTGATCGAAGTCGATAGTTTTGTATTTTATGGTAACTGTATTTTTATTGACGTCTACTTTCAATTTTCCGGGTTGTAGAATATCTGTGCCATTAATTCGCATATAATCACCTCCCAATGCATCGAGGTAGTCGATTATTAAATTAGTACTATACTCGAAGGAATCTTGGCTCAGGATCAGGATCATAATGCTTCTCGGAAGGTTGCTTGTTTGATTTAGTTTTTTTGTAAATTGGTATGTGTTTTCAGGTAGTCTTCCCAGCGAATGCCAAATCGCTCAAGGTATTCGCTAATCGGACCCAATCCGACGTCTGTTCGGCGCTTGTCAACTTGCGCAGGATCTTCAATGGGGTATAGTTCATAGGTAGTACCATCTTTATTCATAATTACCTGTGTACCGAATTTTTGTTTTTTACCCTGATCGGTCAATATCCGGTCTTCCATCAAGGCCAGCAGGCTTTTATCGAACAGGCCTTTTTCCGCTTTTTCTTGTAGCGTCGGATAATATTTCTCCCGCAATTCGGGCAGGCCATGCTGAATAACCATGAATAGTGCGTACATACCTTCATTTCCGACGGTACCGTTATCGGGGAAACCGCAGTTTTCAATAATACTTACTACCTGGATCTGATTTGCCCGATCGATTTGCCATTGGGCGGTCTGTGGATTGCGGTTATCCTGATCTGATTGTAAAAGATGCTCAAGCAAATACTGAATGCTGTCGCAGCGTACCGGAACGGGTTTTATTGGCATATTATAATACGCCAATTCGATCATATTCCGCTGTAAAGCCGTATCCTGTATGGTAGCCCTGATCCGGCGAATTTTCAGGTCTACATTTTCATCATACAGTCGTTTGATGTTTTGCCTGAGTCGAATGTCTTTTGCCTTTATTTTTCTGACTACACGCAGTCGTACCGTATCCGACCGATCTACGTAACTATCGGCTGCAAAAGAATCGCGATTCAGTTTATTGACAGCCCCGGGGGATAAATCCCGGCCGTGTGTATTCTTGTACGCTATGACCGCAGGATCCACCACCACGTCGCAGGCTCTTTGATACAATGCCTTGTAACTCAGTTTTTTAAGCCCCGGATACGGGGACCGGCAGCAAATGCCCAGGCACGAAAACAACAAAAGAACAAGCGCGATTCGATTGTCAGACATGGTTCATCACCCTTTTTGTTTCCAGATAAAAGTAAAACGGGCATCGGGGGCCAGGTAACCGGCAGGCATAGTATCCGGGCGGATACTGAATTGCTTTTGTGAAATGCCTTTATCCAGAAGGAATTGTTGGATTGCCTTCAAGGATTCCTGTAAATGCGGGTTCGATTTACGAGCCGCATAAGAAATTTCCACTTGAGCATGGGAGTTGTCGTGTAACATGCTGTACATGGCCTCCAACTGTATGTACGACGCTTCCAGATCGATATCCCCTTTTTTACTTGTTACAAGATGCTCCAGATAATAATAACGGCCCGTACTGTCTTCCCTGAAAGGATATTTGAACATTAACTGCCATTCCAGCCCGACCAACTGCTCCCAGTTCACTTTTCCGGCGATGGATGCAGCATGTGTTTTCTTGTACAGTGTACGGCAGGCTGCCTCTGGGAAATGCCCGCCCCAGACGCCCAAATACAGAAAATCAGATGTGGATTTATGAGCATCTATAAAGTAAAAATTCTCCAGCAGGGTATCCAGTATGCCGGATAAACGGATCCAGTTTATGGAATCGATCTTTCCCTGTAGATGCATGAGAGAATCCCGGGAGGCGCCCTGTATGCCCACTACTTTCCGACGAAAGGTTTGATCGGAAACGTTTATTAATTGCAATATGGAATCCAGGCGGCCATAATGCGTCTTGTAATACGCTTTCCATTTCCGGTTTTCCGTGCAACAGACATCCTGAAACCGCCCGCGCACCGAATCTGCAAAAAAACTGAAACTGAGCAGCGTATCCGTCCTGCCGTATTTCATACACGCTTTCAAGGATTCCAATGCCGCCTCATCGCGGCCATCCTGGTGTAAGGCAATGCCGATGGTACAATTCAGATTTTTGTCATAAACCTCCAGGCGTCGCATCAACGCGATATTTGATACATAATCCACCGAATCGCTCTTGAAAAAGGCATCGTTCAACTTGTTTTTACATTGGAGGTATTCATAATAGGAATAACCGGATTGTGCCCGGCAAGCGAAAAAGCCGGACAATGAAAACAAAAATGAAAGGAGCAGTTTATTCATTATAACACTATAGGTACACGGCATTCAACGACAACATCGGAATCTGTATTATGTGCCATTGTGAGCTTCCATAGTGCCATTATAGAGTCGCCCGACTGCTATTGTGCGTCTCCGCCGACAAGGGTGAAATCGCCCTTTAATAATGATAACACTCTACCTGTTTTTCAACAAATCCGACACCCGGTCAAAAATCCGTTCCAGCATCCTGCGCTCCTCGGTGATCATCCGGACCGTCCCCGACATCTCCTGACGCAATGGAATGGAAGCGCCGTAAGTCGTCACTAAACTGTCCGGCAAACGAACCGAAATGAGATACGCCTCCTCCTTCGGAAGGGCTGAAATACCTGCTACGTAACCTTCCAGCACACCGTATTGCATCGCAGGCCAGGCGTCGAGCGAAATAACCGCACGGGCGCCGGGGCGAATTCGCCCGATACCCGCAGCAGCCACCTGCGCACGGGCAACGGTTTTCTCCGCCTTGTCGGGTACAATCGCCAACAGTTCGTCGCCTGTTTGCAGGTTTTCGTGCAGGCTCCTGACAACCGGAAAAGTAACCCGCCCTGCCACGGGCGCTTCCACCAGAAACTGCATCTTCCAGGCGGCCAGGGCGCTCAGCAGTTGCTGCCGGCTTTCGGCAAGCAATAAGTGCTTGTCGTGCAATTGATCCGATTCCGTTCGCCCGATTTCTTCCATTTGTTGCCGCAGTTGCTTGATTTGCATCTCGTTTTGGAGGATGGAAGCCTCCGCAGCCGCCATCTGGCGTTTCTGCCCGAGCCAGGCGGTTTCCGATTTTTCAAATTCCTGGTCGGATATCACCTTTCCACTGTGCAATTGCTGCTGGCGTTGCCGATTGGTTGTGGCAAAACCGAATTCTTCGGAAAGGATAGCATTTTGCCTGCGCAGGTTTTCGTTTATCCTTTCCAATTGCCCTGCCTGCTCCTGAAGAGCTGCTATCCGCGCCGTTGCGCTGCGCCTTTGTTGAAAATACCGGTAATCTTCCCAATGCTGACTGAACGTAGAGTATGCACCCTGTAACTCCCCCAGGGTGAGCCGCTCCGGAGGCACGTCCGGTGCGTCCGGCGACTGTTGCAGCCATTGGTCTAAGCGAAGTACGTCTTTCCAGTTAGCCGTATTTTCCAGCACTGCCAGTAGCGCTCCCGGCTGCACCGTTTGTCCTTCCTGCCCCCCCAGGTATTCGATCCGCCCGCCGGTGTGCGCGGGCACCCGTATCGGCGGATTTTCCGTGGTAATAATCACCTTGCTTTCAAGTACGTCCGGATATTTGAAATACCAGGTTATGGCCAGCAGCAAGACAAAAAAAACTGCCATAACGCCGATGCCGTAGCGCATCATCCAGGAAGGCGGGCCGCCGAGCAGGTACTGGATTTGCTCGCGGTCGTTCAGCGCGATGTCCGGCGGGTTAGCGGGTATAGGAGCAGGCATAGTTTACTCGTTTTTTGCTTGGGCCGGTGGTACAAAATCCGGTTTGAGTTGAAACTCCGGCAGCACCTCGCGCATACCGTAGTAGTCGATGGCTTTTTGTTTGAGCGGGTTGGTACTCCATTCTTCCCACTCGCAGGTGTAGGGATTGTACCCGCATTTCAGGGGTTTGGAATACATGTCGTCGGGGTTTTCTATGTAGGCCCGGCAGTCGGTGCAGATGTACCGAAATTCACAGTCTTTGCACACTTCGATCTGGTCTTTGGTAATATTCCAGTATTTTTTGAAGTCCGGATGATCCAGAGCCTGCTGTAAAGTTGTATCCCTGATGTTGCCGAAGGACTGGGACATGGAGGGGCAGTTTTTGATGTTGCCTTCGGTGTCGATGGAGATTTTGCGATTGAGGCAGGAGTTGTGGTGGTGGGATTCGGTGAAGGTTGGGATGTTTATGTTGAAAAGACTTGAGTGTATTTTTCCACAATGTAACGAAGAATGTAAATTTTCGGGGATAAATAGTATCCGTCCCATCTCTTGGTGTAAATTTTTATCATCAGATATAGTGGCATCAAATACAACAAGTGAAAAAATTCTAGAATATTTTTTATTTATTTCATTGAGTGTATCCGTATTTATCCAATCACATTGACCCAGCATAATTTCAATTGATCTAATAGGTGATTTATCCAATTTTTCCAATAAAGAACATAAATCTTCAAAAGATATTTTGGAAAAAATTCTCAACTGAATATGCTGACAACTTAAAGATATTAACTGGTTAATGGCTATATACCAAATAGTATAGTCGTCTTTCATATCAACAATGCAATTTGATATTTGATTTGGAGATTTCCAGTCCAATCTCATCTGAGGAAACAAATGCGGAGACTCTGTGACGAATGCCAATTCGTTTTCAATAAGAAAGGTTAAATACTCATAGATTGTAGCATGATGTTCATGATCTACACCTTCTATCAGTTTTGCATAAATTAAAGATGAATTAACTGCAATCAATTCATATAATGAATTAGGTATTAGATGAATTGACTCTCTTTGAGTATCACAAATCAAACTCCGCCTCGTTCCCTTTACAGGAATACAACAGGCAAATAATCTAATTTTATCATCTTTATTTAACATAAATTTTACTAATATTTTTATGTAAAGGGAAAAAAGATATTTTATCAGATCTGTATATTTTTACATACCCCGAATTAAAGGCCGGTATATTTTTCAACTCTTCTTCGTTTCTGATTAATCCTTGTATTGATTGATAAACGATTGGAACACTTCCAATCAATTCATTTTCCACAAACGAACTGTAATCGTGTACTGATGTAGATTCCATTGATGTTTTCAGGAAATAAGATAATGTGCAATTTCATGTTCAAGGTGATAATTACAGTTATAACTCAGATAACCGAATTGACCAACGTGATTTGATTCTAGAAAAATATACTCATTTTTTTTATTTACAATCATATCGATGGAAGCGGTGTTTTGCTTCGTCATTCTCATGTATTCAATCAGGCACGACTCTATTTTTTCCGGCAATTGATAGGGAACCATTCTTACGGGATTATCAGTATCTTGAATTCTACTATCAATAACCGACATAGGGTTGCTTTGTGAAAAAATTGCAGAAGAATAAATTTTCTCATGCAAAATAAATATCCTTAACTCATATAATTTTTCGATGTAATTCTGTAGCAATGTAGGAAAAAAAGTTTCATTCATCTTTTCTAAATGAGTAGCCTCTACAACCATTGGACCAAAATTGGCAAACTCAACTTTGTTTTCGAGATTAAAATATATATCTTCGTTTAAAGACTTTGTTATCAAACTTCTATTTTGTAAGCAGAAGGCTATCTTCTCCTTATTTGAAATAACCAAAGTCTCCGGGATCATTAACCCGCAATTAACTGCAATAAGTAAATTTTTAAGTTTATTGTTATAGCATTCTTTTTGATAACTACCTAGTGATTTTTTCGATTCAAACATTACATGAATAAACTCGGAAAGTGCTTTCCATTCTGAAGACAGATGAGAGATAAATTTATTTCCATATCTATATTTCGTCTTAATTAGAGGCATATCATATACCAATCCCCCTCTCCGATACCAGAACGAATAAATAGAAGATAAATCGATAACTTGTTTGTCTACAGTTAAAAGGAGTTCTGTTTTCTCCGAAGATAAACTAATATTAATTTCTTCAATTTTATCTTCTTGGTTAAGAATAAAATATTCTTTTTTGTAGTAAACCATCCAATCTACCACCATTTGTGTACTTACATCTAAAAAATTACTGATTATTAGAATCATACAACTTGTAATCTGTTTTTTTAAAACCTTGTGTAAATTTTTCAATATCATTTTTTTCTACTTCCCAAATAGCAACTCCTCCCCAAGAAGCCATACTGTACAACTTGGTTTTGTTAAAAAACTGGAAAACTATTTTTTGACAAAATCTGTCGAAAGAACAGCCCAGCACTTCAGTTCTGTTAGAATCTATTTTTTCATTAATAGAAATGATAGGCTCATCTTTGAATACAATACCATTGACAACAAAAAAATTCTCTAATCCGTAATTACCGACAATATTCTTTTCCGTCAGTTCATATTGATTCCAATTCATGAACTGATCCGGCTTTATCAACCCTTCTTCAACATATTTTTTAAGTTGAGATGTTAGTCTAAAATCATTTTGCTGATAAGCATGGATAAGTACAACATTTAATGGAAACGTATTTATTAGAAATGTTGTATCATTTAAAAAAAAACAACCAATCTTTTGATCTACAGGGTACCCCCTCTTTTCAAAAAACTCGATTAATTCTGTAACTAGGTCGTTTGTTATTTTTTTTCTGGCGCCTTCGTCATACAGATGTCGATTACGGTATATATTCTGATCTTTCGCATGAACATATTCTACATAATATCTTGCTTCCCAGTTAGTTGTACGATGAAAATTCAACCTCAATGCAGGGAATGAATTCATGAATTCGATCCAGTAATTACTTTCTCTGAATTTATAAAATGTACTTTTTTTCATAAAAAAGTTAATAGGGAACCCTCTTAATGCAAGGCTGTCAAATAGTTGTCTTGTGTGTTGAAAGTCGCTTATTTGAGTGTACACAATAGCTGCATTATACAGATCATTAGTATGTATATATGTTCTCATTTTAAAAGCCGATTCATATAACGAAACCGCTTTGTTCAAATTATTTTCCGTGATTGCAATTTCAGCGCTATCAATTAATTGACAATACGCTCGAGTAATTTCTTTTTTCTGTGCCACAACAGAAGTAATAGAAAACATACACAAAACAGCAAAATAATTTCTTTTTCGCATCATGATTGAAAAGGTTTATCATTAGTTGAGAAGTTTGTCATTATATTACATAGAGCATGCTCAGAATTTTTCCCATCCTGAACACGCCCTTATATAGATAATCTCTCAAACGTTATGCTCCCAATCCCGGTTCACACCCGGCTACAACAACTCCATTATCGTCTTTTCTGCAATAACCGTACTTTGTTGTTGTGTCATCGTCGTTTACCGTATCAGATGACCAGGTAATTTTAGCACTACTGGCCTGGCCTGGGCTTGCTGTAGTTGAACCACTTCCGGTAGGAGTGGCGCCACCAATTACTCGTCTCAGTTTTGACTTGGAAAGTGCAGCATCGTCGAAGAGGTTTAATGATAATTTTTCCATTTTTTAAGTTTTATTATTTTTCCTTCCTCTTTTTATTTGCCATTATTCCATAAAGATAATGGCTGGGTGGCAGGTTTCCCCACTCTTACCTCACTGCGCATCATGAGTAAAAGCATGACAAATATCCAACCCACCACTGCCATAATCTGACAGTCTCCCAAAAATATCCATCTTTTTTTCTCCTCCCCGAATAAACACCAGTCTCTCCTGCCCCACCACAACAGAAAACTCAATTTTCACTGCTGTTTCATAATAGTAGCATTCCTTCTGTTTGTCATACGCGATCGGAAATCCCTGGTCTTTCAACTCCTCCAGCAGCCGGTACAATTTACGTTCGCTCACCTCCAGGCGGCTCGCCAGTTGCACGGGTGTGCCGGTTGCCTGCATCCGGATCAGTTGATCGATGCGCTGCAGCATGAATAAATCATCAAAAAGGTTCATAAAAAAGCGATTTATCAGGTAATCGATGAGGTGGTTTCAAGAGCCGAGTTCCAGTTGATTTTTCACCAATTCATAATAAGCGCCCCTGCGCGCCACCAGTTCTTCATGCGTACCGAGTTCCGACACCACGCCGTGTTCCAGCACCACAATCTGATCGGCATGGCGCACCGTGCTCAGCCGATGCGCCACTACGACTACCGTTTTATGCTGATAAAATCCCTGGAGGTTTTCAACGATCGCGCGTTCGTTGTTGGCATCCAGTGCGTTGGTGGCCTCGTCGAAGAATAAAAAATCCGGGCTTTTGTACACCGCACGGGCGATCAGCATTCTTTGGCGCTGACCCTGGCTGATGCCGTTGCCTTGCGCGCCTATTTTGGTATTGTAGCCCAGCGGCAGTTCATCGATAAACGACCGGATATGGGCCACTTCTACCGCCTGCCACAGTTTTAACTTGTCGGGGTATTCGTCGCACTCCGAAATATTGTTGGCGATGGTATCCGAAAACAAAAAGCCGTCCTGCAACACCGCGCCGCAGCGCTGCCGCCAAACGGAAGGCGCGATGGTCCGCATCGGGAGCGCGCCGATGTGAATGCTGCCCTGCGTGGGCTGGTAAAAACCGAGCAACAACTTCAGCAAAGTGGTTTTTCCGCTGCCGCTCATCCCGACTACGGCGGTCACCTTGCCTTGGGGAATAATGAGGTTCAGGTTTTTGAGCACATCGTCCTGCAAGGCGTTATACCGGAACGACAAGTTGTTCAACTGAATATCGCCCTGAAACCGGGCCACGGCGTCTTGCGGCGTCCCATGCAGCATATCGCTGTGCAAGGCTGCACCCGGCATCGCCTGCGTATCCTCATCGGGCTGGTTCCGTATTTCTGCCATTCTTTCCAGGCTGATGCGCGCATCCTGGGCCGAGCGCACAAATGCGATAAACTGCTGCAAGGGCGCGTCTAACTGGCCTACCATATATTGTATGGCCAGCATCATGCCCAGCGTCATGTCGCCTTCCACCACCGCACGGGCCGCCAGAAAGGTGATAAAGATGTTTTTGGTCTGGTTGATAAAGCCTGCACCTGCTTCCTGCCACTGCGACAGATCGAGCGAGCGAAGGCTGGTGTGGAACAATTTGGCCTGTATGCCTGCCCATACCCAGCGCCGCTTGCGTTCCGAACCCTGCAGTTTGATTTCCTGCATGCCCTGAATCATCTCTATCAGAGTGCTGCTGTTCTCTCCCGACTGCTGAAACCTCAGGTAGTCCAGTTCCTTGCGCCTGCGCAGGAAAAACAGTATCCAGCCCGTGTACAGCAATGCAGCCAGCATAAAAATGCCGAAAACAGCCGGGCTGTACAGCAGCAGAATAAACCCGAATACGAGGAAATTGAGCGCCGAAAACAGAATGCGTAGTACGGAGCCCGTCAGAAACGACTCCACCCGGCTTTGGTCGCCGATGCGTTGCAGCAGGTCGCCGGTCATTTTAGTATCGAAAAAACCGATGGGCAGCCGCATGAGTTTGGACAGGAAATCGCTGATCATGGCCACGTTGATCCGCGCGCCTATGAAGAGGATGATCCGGCTTTGCAGAAACTGCACCACGATCTGACTACTGAAAAGCATCAGTTGCCCGATCAGGATCAGGTTGATAAACCCGAGGTTGCGGTTGTTGATGCCCGTATCGACGATGCTTTGGGTCAAAAACGGAAAAGCCAGCAGCAACAGGCTGCCCAGGAGTGTGCCGAGCAACAGTTGCAGCATCAGGCGGCGGAACGGCCGGACGTACGAGAACAGTTGCAGCAGGCTGATGCGCTCTTCCGGCAGGTCATGTTCCATCCGGTAAAACTGCGGGGTAGGCTCCAGCAGGATCAGGATACCTTTCCCTGCATCGCTGGTCCATGACTTTTCGAAACCGGCACGGGGCACTTTGATTTTCCCTTCGGCGGGATCGGCAATCCAGACGTAGCGGGGGCTGATTTTGTACACCACTACGAAGTGCCGCTGGTTCCAGTGCGCAATACAGGGAAGCGGCGCCGTCAGCAGGCAAGCCGTTTCCTGCCCGCTGTCATAAGGCACTTTGACAGTCATGGATCGGAAACCGATGGTTTCTGCGGCTTCCATGATGCCTTGCGCCGACACGCCTTCCCGACTCAGGAAACTGTGGTCGCGCAGGAAAGTCAACGGATATTTGCGACCGTGTGCGGCGGCGGCCATCATCAGACAGGCAGGGCCGCAGTCCATGGCATCGCGCTGGCGGTAAAAGGGGAAGGTTCGGGTCATAAATGAATGAAGTATCTTGTTCCGAAAGTGATATGCGGAAAAACAAGCATACTTATCCTGACCTTACAAGGGTATAACTCCGAAGAGAAAACGAGGAGGAAAGAGGCGGGTTTTTAGAGTGTGCCATACAATGAAACGGTAGTAAGTGGTACGCACCGGGAGTGCAGTGTTGGCCCAAAAGTATATGCAGAAGTTTTAAGGTACAACCGACGGATAGTTAAAATTTCTTTTTTGATAAATTTTTGCCAAACAAACAAACAAACAAACAAACAAACAAACAAACACAGTACATAATTCCAACTCATGGCAGTCATGCGTGGAAATACTGCCAGGGCAAACGAATTAAAATGGACGCCAACAAGGGTGGTATACGTCTTCCGCCCGTCCAATACGTTTCCTACACTCTCCGACCCGTTTCCCATACCCTCCAATACGTAATTTACCCCGTCAGATACGTCTGTTTGACCGTCTGACACGTCCGCTTGACCATCAGATACGTCCGACACCTATCCAAACCGCTCGCCCACGTGTTAGGATAGGTGCGCCACCTATCCAGATACATCCGACACGTATCCAGATAGGTAAAACACGTATTAGAATAGGTAGCACAACCTGTCAGGATACATCAGCCACGTATTTGCCGGTCAAAAGAACGTATTCAGGGGTATCCCGGACCTGAAATTTTGCTATACCGGAGATGTCACCTGTCCGTAACTCACAGATGACACCTCCGGCCACTTTTTTCAGGCAAATTCAATTCTATTCCCGAAGCAGAAATCCCAAGCGCCCCCACCCTGATAACTAATAACCAATAACTGATAACAAAAAAGAAAAAAGCCCGCCCCGGCAAAGCCGGAGCGGGCGCAAATTCCATCAGGATACGTTCACAGGATTAGTTTCTGGTTTGAATCATTGTTCGTGTCGCCGCGTCGGTTGGTGTCGATACTTTGTAGTACAACAGGCCGTTGGCGTTCAGGTCTTTGCTCTCGATGGTGACAGCGTTGTAACCTTTCGCGTAATCGCCTTTTTGTGTAAACAGCATCCGGCCGGTTTCATCGTATACCGTCAGCGTGGCGCTCGTTGCTTCCGGGAGGAAGAAACCGACAACTGTGCGGTCGATGAATGGGTTCGGCTGGTTCTGATACAGTTCGAAGCGTTGCGTTGCGAGGGTCAGGGATCCGTCTTTCTCATGGAAGCGGAAACCTACCTGCATTTTATCGCCATTGCGTCCGTAAGCCTCGGCTTTGGTGATGCTGCCCGATACTTCGAGCATGTCACTGATACGGCCGGCAGTTCTTGCGCGGAAGCGGATCGAGAAGGTTGCGTTGCCGTCGGCGCTCCAACTGGTTGTCAGGGCGTGTTTGGCTGCGAAGACTGCGAAGTTCGTAGCATCCATGTTATTGCCCGGCAGGATATCGAGCACTTCCAGGTCGCCGGTATTCAGCGTGAACTGGTAGCCTTTCACCTGTTCGGCCGTAGCAAAGGATACGGTGAACGTTTCGCCGGCTTTTACCTTCCGGTCATCCACGTCGAAGAGCAACATGCCCTGCGAGCGTTCTTCTATACTCATCATGCTGTTCGGCAGCGCAGTGTTGTTCACGTCGCCGATTTTCACAGCGATGAAGTTGTCGGCCATATGGTCGTTGCCGATGGCTTGTACGGATCTGTTTTCAGGGAACTGCGATGCAAACGGATTGGTCGGTTCCGGGAACACGTAGTCCTGATCTACAAAGCGCCAGGAAGTGTTGTTCGGCAGTTCCGTGTAAATACCCAGGATCAGTTTGCGCAGTTCGATGACGTCGAAGGTGGTGATAGAGCCGCTTCTGTTGGCGTCGGCTGCGATCATTTTGTACGGCGAATCGAGCAGTTCGGTAGCCAGGATGTGTTTTTCCAGCAACACCAGGTCGTACGTCGTAACACCGTTGGACGGGTTGTCGTCTTTCGTCGGCGTCAGCGTGTAGTCGGAGCCCAGCGGCAGTGCGTGGTCGAACATATAGTGTCCGTCGTCTTCCGTCAGGTAAATGGCCTCCACGTTCGGGTGTTCAGGCATTTGACCTTGCAGTTCGACGTATCCGGATTCTACCATTTCACCCTGTTCCGTCACCAGCGCACCTGCTACGGAAGCATTGTCGTCGTTGACGTTGTTGAGTACGCTCACCGTAAACTCTTCCGTATCGGAGCAGGCGCCCATGGTAGCCGTTACCGTCACCGTAGCCGCGCCCACCGTAGTGGTGAATGGCAGGATGATCGGGAAGAGGCTGGTAGCCGTGCCATTCGGCAGGCCGACCGATGTGCCACCCGTCCAGGTGAAGTCTGCACCCCACGTCGTCGTTTGCAGTACGATCGGGCCGATCTGTGTGCCGGCATTCACCGGACCGTAGTTCGGGATCGGAATGATCGAGAACGGAACCGCATCCGTCACCTCGGCGAAACTCACCACCGTGCAACCGTTGCCGTCTTTCACCGTCACCGTGTACATGCCTGCTTCCAGGTTGTTGATGGCAGAACCGCTGTTCGCGCTCGGGCCTGTGACTACACCGGTCGACCACGTGAACGTGTAGTTTGCAGGACCGTCGGTGATTTCGGCGATGATCGCTCCGGCATTTGCACCGGTACAAGTATTGTCGATGATATTCAGCGCAACACCAGGGCTCGAAAGCACATTGAGTTGCAGAATATCTACATCGTAGCAGCCCGAAGCATTTTCAACACGCGCCCAGATGTAACCGGTTGCGGAGTTGTACGGGGAAGTCAGCGGGTTGACGCCTGCTTCCGCTTCGGATTGCGAATCGTAGTATGTTACAGTCAGACCAGGTACACCGTCGGTTACCTGTGCATTCGCGTTGGTCAGGGTAAACGTACCCATCATGCCGTCGAATACATCCGGGCAAACTTTCAGTTGACCTACGTGCGCTACCGGCAGCGGATTCACATTCAGTGAAACCGGCACTACCACTACTCCACCATTGTTCGACAGTACGCGGGCAAAAATCTGCGTATTGTCTGCACCGGTGTACGGGCTGGACAGGCTGGCCTGGCCATTCTGTGCCTGTGCGGCTGTCACGTGGTAAGTTACCGTTGCGTTGCCGCCCGGGTCAACCTGGTTGTCGGCTTCGGTCAGGTTAAACTGGCCGAGGTTCGAACCTGCTTCGATTGCGCATGCTTCCAGGCTGGCGAGGTTGTCCGAGAGGAAACCTGCATCCAGCGTATGGTCGCTGCAACCTGCCATACCGGTCGTGTAGGCAATGGCCGGGAAGTCGTTCCACGGTTTGCCTGCCGCATCGGCGATGGTAGCGTCGGAGTCGTTCCAGTCGGGATGCCAGCCTGCGCCGACATTCGCGATGGTCAGTTGGTATTCCGTGCCGCTGATCGTCAGTTTGCTGGTGCTGGTATTGAACTGGTTGCTGGTGCCGTTCGTACCGAATACGATCTGGTAAGCCGTCAGCGAACGCAGGCTGTCGAAGCCAGGGGTCGAGGTCCAGTTTTCACCCGGCGTACCGATGCCGGTGAAGTAGTACTCGCCTTTGCTGTTCGTTGTCGTCCAGGCCAGCAGCGCGTTGGTCGTTGCGTCGTAGAGGCTCACGCTCACACCCGGGATCGGGTCTTCGCAGGCATCCTGCACGCCGTCGCCGTTCAGGTCGTTCCACACGTAGTTACCGATCTGGATCGGAGCCGGGTTGCAAAGCGCTTCCAGGTCGCCGATACTGTTCGCCATACCGATACCTACCGTGTTGGCGGTCGGGTCGAGGAGCGTCAGGTCGTTGCGTGTGGTATTACCCAGTTTCAGGTCGTAGTACACAATACCGCCGCCGAAGTTGTATTCCGACGTGTTCGGGTTGTTGATCGCACCCAGCAGTTCGTCTTCACCCGGCACGTACAGCAGGCCGCCGCAGTCGGCATCCAGGTGCGTGAAGCGGGTGTTGTCGTAGAAGAACTCGCCGCCGCCGAGGCCGTCATTGGAGTTCGGGCCGAAGAGGCTGGTGCGGTTCAGACCCGGCACGGTGCCGTTGTTCTCGAGCGTCCAAACGCCGTTGATCGGGTATGCTGCGATGATGTCGCCGCCCGGGCTTGCAGAGATCGGGTTGCCGTCTACCGTCGTCGGACGGTGCTGGCGGTAACCGAACTGGTGACCGGTGCGGTCCATCATAGCGATGACCATCATGCCTTCGCGGGTGATCTCAATATCGGAGATCAAAGCCTGGCCGCGGCAGCGGAATTCTGCGCCGGTCGGGCCGCCACCGATGATCTCAAAGTTGCCGTTGAAGATCGAGGATGGTTCGCCGGAACCGGTATTCGCTACCAGGTTGCGTTCTGTGTAAACGTCTACCCACGTTTCCCATTCGCGGCATTGTGCCAGGTTCTGGTTCACACTGCCCACGATGTCGCCGTGGTTGTAGTTCGGTGCGTGGAGATCCCAGTTGAGGATCATTTTCCAGGTACCCGTTTTCACATTGTATTCGTGTATGGAAGCCGTGAGATCCATGGCAGAACCGCCATTGTTCTCACCGGTACATACACCACCTACGTAAATCTTGTTGCGGTATGCCTTGATGCCCAGCGGACGGAATACACCGTTGCCGCAGTTGGGCGCCGAGGTGATCGTCAGTTCGGTAGATGTCGGCGTGGTCAGGATGTTGTTTACGCGCACTACGGTGCGGTTGAACAGGTTGACCGTCCACAGCGTATTTTCATCATCGGAAATGTCGATGTCGCCCAAACCTACTTTACCGATTTTACCGAATGCGTCAGCATCCATGCTCGGGATGTTCGGAGCGCTCAGGTCACCCGGACGCGTTACGTCGCCGACATTCGGAACAGTGTACAACGGCACTACAATCGGGTTGATCGTATCGGTAAAGTCAACGCGGTAGATACCACCCAGACCGAGTTCACCCAGACCTACGTGGCGTTTCAGGAACGCCGATGCGTAGATGTAGTGGCGCGAGCGGTCGTAAGCGAGGCCGTATACCGAACCAACAAGTTCGTTGGCGTGGATATTACCGAATATTTCCGTGCGGTCGATGGCTTCGTACGGTACAAGACCCAGTACCGTTGAAGTCACTTCATCCGTTTTACCCTGTGCGAAGCAGGAGAATGCGATATCCGGTGCATTCTGGCAGTAATCGCCCGGGTAGAAGAAGCCGACTTTCACGTTGCAGTTCGCCGATTCGATGAACTGTACGGTGGTTCCGCTTTGAACGCCTGCGAAAGCAGGTTTCATGTAGCAGGAATCAGCCACCGGTACAAATTCGACACGGTACGGGAAGTGACCCAGGCTTGGGAACACGTAAGCACCGTTTGCATCCGTCCATACGGAATCTACCGGAATCGGGTTGTTGCATTCGTACAGGTAAACCAGTACGCTGTCCAGACCCGGTTCGTTGTCCGACATAAAGCCGTCCGTGTTATAGTCGTTGAACGCCACACCGCCGATGTTGCCGCCGATGGAAACGCCCGTCGAGCCGGTGCACCCGCTGGCATCCGTGATCGTGATCGTGTATGTTCCAACCGGCAGGTCGCTGATCGTGAACATGTTACCCGATGTCGAGCCGGTGCCGCTGGCAACGCCATTGCTCCAGTTGTAAGTGAAAGGACCGGCGCCTGTGGAGATATTTACAATGATACCTCCGGTAGAACCGCCTTCACAACCTACAGCACCCGTGGCAACCGCCGTAGCCACGATCGAACTGATCGGGAGTACTGCCGTCGTTACCACTTTCGAGCAACCGTCGCTGCCGGTAACCGTGATCGAGTATGTGCCTTCCGTCAGGCCGCCGATGACAAACTCATCGGTGGTAGCCGTACCGGTGCCGCTTTCCTCGCCGTTGTTCCAGTTGTACGTGTAGTTCGGTGTTCCGAAGAGTACGCCTACCGTGATCTTTCCGTCGTTGCCGCCGCAAACCGTTGCGCAGGTCGGAACTGCCGCTACGAACATTTCCGTAGGTGGCAGCATCGTTGCTACAGTGGTTGCGGAACATCCGCCGGCAGCCGTTACCGTAATGGTATAAGTGCCGGGCAGCAGGCCCTCGATTTTCACCGTATCCATGGTGATCGGTCCGCCGTTGACAGGACCCGTCCAGGAGTACGTGTATGGTGCGTCTCCGCCAACGACGGAGATACCGAACATACCGTTGTTACCTGCGCAAGTCGGTGCGCACACGTGCTTGGTGATCAGTGTCAGCGAACCGCCGCCGCCCGGAGGCACAACCACCGTTGTGGTGGCCGTACAGTTGGATGCATTGGTCACCGTGAAGGTGTACATACCCGGTGCGAGGCCGCTTACCGTGAATGGTTCGGTTTGAGCAGTACCGTTGCCGGTAGCCGTTCCGTTCGACCAGTTGTATGTGTACGGTGCGGAGTTACCGCCCGTCAGAATATCGATGGTTGCAGAACCGGTGCTGCTGGCACAACCCGGGCCCGTAGCCGTAGCGCTGATGGTCAGCGCCTGGAACTGGGTAACCGTTACGGTGGTGTTTGCAGAACATCCGTTCGCATCCGTTACAGTAATGTTGATCGTACCGGCCGCCAGGTTCGTGATGACAAACGAAGGCATGTTGATGCCGCTCAATTGTCCGGTAGCGCCGGTGGTCGTATTCGTCCAGTTGTAAGCATACGGGAAAGTACCGCCGCCCACATTTACCTGAACCGTGCTGGCCGTGATACCGCAAGGCGTTGGAACGACCGTTGCCGTTACCGTAATGGCGCCGGTCGTGGTGACGTTCGCACAAGCGACTGCCGTACAACCGTTGGCATCCGTGATGGTTACACAGTGGTTGCCGCCATTGAGGCCGGTGATGGTAAACGGTTCGGTTTGAGCAGTACCTGCACCGGCGCCTGTCCACGTGAACGGAGCCGTTCCGCCGGTTACATCTACTGTGATGGTACCGTTTGATGCGTTGCAGGTAGCAGGTGTTGCTGTAGCGGTAGCAGAGATATTTTGTCCCTGTGTAACCACTGCCGTTACCATAGCCAAACAGTTGTTTCCGTCTTTCACCGTCACGTTGTAAGTGCCCGGCTGGAGGTTCGGAATCATGAAGGATGGCGTCGCACTATTGCCTGTACCCGAGGTAGGACCGCTCCAGTTGTAGGTATAGTTCGCGGAACCATTTACAACCGTTACGGTGATCTTACCGGGCTGACCGTTGCAACCGGCGGCAGTTGGAGTCGCCGTTGCCGTAATACCGGACGTTTGTGTAATCGTAGCAGTCGTGGTTGTCGTACAGCCGTTGCTGCTGGTAATCGTCAGGGTGTACATACCGGCGCTCAGGTTGCTGATCGTAAACGGTTCGCTTACGATATTGCTTCCGCTACCAGGTGTGCCGCCATTCAACCAGTTGTAACTGAACGGCTGCGTACCGCCGGTCACATCTACCGTGATCGTTCCGTTGTTGTCGCCGCAGGTTGCAGGCGTAGCAATGGAAGTTGCCGTGATACCGCCGGACTGTGTAACCGTTACACAAGCCACAGCCGTACAGCCGTTGGCGTTGGTTACCGTGATGCAGTACTCGCCACCGGCCAGGCCGGAGATCGTGAACGGTTCAGTGAACGTTGAACCCGTTCCGGCGCCGGCCCAGGTGTAAGGAGCCGTGTTACCACCACCCGTTACATCTACCACGATGCTTCCGTTGGCAGCCACACAGGTTGCGGGCGCAGCAGTAGCCGTGATGGTAAACTGTGCAGGTTGACCTACCGTCGCACAAACCGTTGCCGTACAGCCATTTCCGCTAGTCACCGTTACGCAGTAGTTACCTGCTGCCAGACCGGTGATGGTGAATGGTTCGCCGTTGATCGGTCCGCCGTTGCCGGTCGTGTTGTTACCGGTCCAGTTGTACGTGTAGTTCGGAATGCCGCCCGTTGCGTCGACGGTAATTGTTCCGTCTTGTGCGCCGAAGCAGGTTGCCGAAGTGGTCGAAGCCGTTACCGAGAAACTGTTCGTTTGCGGTACGGTGATGCTGACGTTGGTCGAGCAGCCGGTCGCATCCGTGATCACGATATTGTAGGTTCCGCCGGCCAGGTTGCTGATCGTGAACGGTTCCGTCTGAGAGGTGCCGTTGCCGGCGCCTGTCCACGTGAACGGAGCAGTACCACCAGTTACGTCGACGGTAATCGTACCGTTCGATGCACCGCATCCCGCAGGCGTTGCCGTAGCCGTTGCAGACAATGTGCCGCCACCCAGAACAGTTGCCGAACTGGTTTTGGTACAGCCGTGCGAATCCGTCACAGTCACCGTGTAGGTTCCTGCTACCAGACCGGTCAGGTCCTGCGTAGTCTGGTTATTCGACCAGTTGTAGGAGTATCCTGGTGTACCGCCGGAAACGCTCAGGTTGATCGTTCCGTTGGCGCCCGAGCATCCTGCAGGTGATACTGCGGTTGTCAGGGTAATCGCAGGCGGGTTACCAAGTATTCTGAACAGGGTGGCCGTACAGAACGTAGTCAGGTCCGTTACCACCACTGTATATGTTTTAGCAGACAGGCCGCTGATGTCCTGCGTTTCCTGGAAGAAACCGCCGGAAGCCGTCCATGCGTACTGGTAGGTGCCGGTACCACCGGATACTGTCAGGTTGATCGCGCCGTCCGAACCACCCGGGCAATTGATCGGTGTGATCGTTGCCGTGAGCGAGAGCGGTTGCACGTTCGGCAGGGTAGCCGTTTTCACTGCAGTACATCCGTTGGCGTCTGTTGCCGTTACCGTGTAGGTACCTGGAACAATGTTGAAGATACCAGGTGTGTTGGCGCCGTTCGACCACAGGAAGGTGTAACCCGGGGTACCGCCGTTTGCCGTTGCGCTTAATCCGCCCAGCGAGCTTTGGCAGCCCGGGGTTGGGATATTGATAAACGCTTGCAGTGGCGTCGGTTGACCTACAGTAGCCGTCAGTGTTTTCGTGCACCCTTTTGTATCTGTCACCGTCACCGTGTAGTTACCTGCCGTCAGGTTGTTGAGGTCTTCCGAAGAAGTACCGTTCGACCATTGGAAGGTATAACCCGGTGTACCGCCGCTGACTGTGAGGTTGATGGAACCGTTGGAGCCACCGTTGCAAGTCACTTTCACCGTAGTTGCAGACAGGGTAATCACTGGCGGTTGACCTACTGTTGCAGAAGTTGTCTTCGTACAAGTGTTGGCATCCGTTACCGTTACCGTGTAAGTACCAGCAACCAGGTTGAAGTTGTCCTGCGGGTTATTGCCGCCTGGGATGTTCGACCAGTCGTATGTGAAGTTCGGCGTGCCGCCGCTTACCGTCAGATCGATCGAGCCGGTATTTCCACCGTTGCAAAGTACATTCGTGACATCTGTGGCCAGTACAATTTCAGGCGATGTGATGATCGTCGCAGAAGTTGTGCCTGTGCAGCCGTTCGCATCCGTAACCGTTACCGTGTAGGTGCCTGCTGCCAGGTTGACCGGGTTTTTCAGCGTCGTGCCGTTCGACCACAGGTAAGTGTAGTTCGGCGTGCCGCCTGTAACCGTCAGGATAATACCTGCGTTGGTACCGCCGATACAAGCCGGGCCGGTCGGAACAGCCGTCAGTGTCATTACCGGCGGTTGCGTAACTGTTGCGGAAGTGGTTCCGGTACAGCCGTTGGCATCCGTTACCGTTACCATGTAAGTTCCGGCAGGAACGTTGTTCAGGTCTTGTGTGAGAGCACCATTCGACCACAGGTAAGTGTAATCCGGCGTAGCACCGCTCACGCTCAGGTTCACACCGCCGTTGGCGCCGCCATTGCAGGAAACCGGTGAAGGCACCACACTGAGTACCAGTGCCGTCGGCTGGGTCACCACTGCCGTGCGGGTTTTCGAGCAACCCTGGCTGTCCGTTACCGTTACGAAGTAAGTGCCTGCGGTCAGGCCGCTGATATCCTGAGCACTGCTTCCGTTCGACCAGTGGTAAGTGTAGCCGGGGGTACCGCCTTCCACTACCAGATCTACAGCACCGTTGTTGCCGTTGCGGCAGGAAACCGGCATTACATTGACCGACAGGACAATGATCGGCTCGATGACCGTTGCGCTGGCTACTGCCGTGCAACCATCCTGGTCGGTGACGGTAACGGAATAGTTACCGGCGCCCAGACCGCTGATGTTTTGCGTGCCGGCGTTGTTCGACCAGTGGAACGTGTAGCCAGGTGCGCCACCTGTAACCGTCAGGGTTACTGCGCCATCCGTATCGTCTTCGCAGGTAGTCGGTGTCGGCGTAGCCGTCAGTTCGATACCCGAGATTTGCGTGACCGTTACCACTTTCACCATCGTGCAACCTTTGGAATCGGTTACCGTAACGGTGTAGTTACCGGCGGTGAGGTTGGTGCGGTTTTTCACATTATTCACTCCGGAAATATCAGCCCAATCGTAGATGTAGGCTGGTGTGCCGCCCGATACGAAGAGGGTGATAGAACCATCGTTGCCACCGTTGCAGGCCGTAACCGGTTCTGTTTCCGCGTCGATCACGATGATATCCGGCTGGATAATCGAACGTTCGCGAACAGCGGTACAGCCGTTTGCATCGGTAATCGTTACTGTATAAGTACCTTCTGCAAGGTTGTTGAGGTCCTGCGTAAGAGCGCCGTTCGACCACAGATAAGTGTAGGTCGGGGTACCGCCGGTTACCGTCAGGTCGATCGCGCCGGTGGTTCCGCCGAAGCAGTTCACATCGGTTACGACGAGCGTCGGGTTGAGTGCGGTCGGTTGTGTTACCGTGCGCGTCAGGACTGCCGTACAGTTGTGCGAATCAGTTACCGTTACCGTGTAGGTGCCTGCGCTGATACCGTTCAGGTCTTCGGTGGTTTCACCATTCGACCACAGGTACGTGTATTCAGGTGTACCGCCGGTGACAGTGATATTGATCACACCGTTTTCTCCGTCATTGCAGGAAACATTCGTTACCACTGCGGAAGGCGTGAGTACCGGAGGCTGACCTACCGTAGCCGTTTTGAATACTTTACAACCCAGTGCGTCGGTTACAGTCACCGTGTAGGTGCCTGCCACAACGTTGGTCAGGTTTTGTGCAACCGCACCGTTCGACCACAGATATGTGTAGTTCGGCGTGCCGCCGTCTACCGTGAGGAAGATCGCACCGGTGTTGCTGCCGTTGCAGGCTGCATTTTGTACATCGGTGGTAGCCACGAGGGTCGTATTTTCCGAAACCGTTTCGGTTGTCGTAGAAATACAGCCTTTCGAGTCGGTTACCGTTACCGTGTAGATGCCTGCGGTCAGAGCGGAAACATCCTGGGTGACAGCGCCGTTGGACCACAGGTAAGTGTAGCCTGGCGTACCGCCCGATACCGTCAGGTTGATCGTGCCATTGTTGCCTCCGTTGCAGGAAACATCCGTGCTGGTGGAAGTCAGATCGAGGGCGGTAGGTTGATCTACCTGACCGTTGATGACTTTCGTGCAGCCGTGGCTGTCCGTCACCGTTACGAAGTAGTTGCCGGCCGTCAGACCGCTTACGTCCTGCGTAGTTGCACCGTTCGACCACAAATATGTGTAGCCTGGCGTACCACCGCTGACGAGCAGGTCGATCGAACCATTGTTACCACCGTTGCAGGATACGTCCGTCACATTTACGTCGAGCACAATATCGGCCGGCTGAATGATGAAGCGGGTGATCAACTGCGCACAGTTGTTCATGTCTTTGACCGTCACCGTGTATTCACCGGAAACGAGGTTGAAAATATCTTCCGTCGTTTCGCCATTCGACCACGTGAAGGTGTAAGCAGGCGTACCGCCGCTCACCGTCAGGTTGATCGCACCGTCGGAACCGCCGAAGCAGGTTACCGGCGTGAGCGATGCCGTTACGTTGAGAGCCGTCGGTTGCGTTACCGTAGCCGTGGTGGTAGCCGTGCAACTGTGTGCATCTACTACCGTCAGCGTGTAAGTACCGGCAACGATGCCCGTCAGGTCTTCCGTGTTGGCGCCGTTCGACCAGGTAAAGATGTACGGCGTGGTTCCGCCGGTCACCGTTGCGTTGATCGCGCCGGTAGCGTCACCGAAGCAGAGTACATTCGTTACCGTACGTGTTACCGTCAGTGCGTCGATATCGCCCACCGTAGCGGTGGTTGTTTTCGTGCAACCGTTGGCATCCGTTACCGTTACGGTGTAGGTGCCGGCCGTTACATTTAACAAATCTTGCGAAGTAGCGCCGTTCGACCACAGGTAAGTGAACGAAGGTGTTCCGCCCGTTACTGTAAGGTCGACTGCACCGGAATTGCTGCCGTTGCAGGAAGGTGTTTCCGTCGTAACACTCAGTTCGATGGCAGGCGGTTCCGTAATGGTGGTGGACGTGGACGTCACACAGTTGTGCGAATCCGTTACCGTTACCGTATACGTTCCCGGAGCAAGTCCGCTGATATCTTCCGTTGTCGGGCCGTTCGACCAAACGTAGGTGTAGCCCGGCGTGCCGCCCGTAACCGTCAGGTTGATGATACCGTTGTTGAAACCGAAGCAGGTTACATTGGTAACACTTACCGCCGGTGTCAGCGGGTCCGGTTGCGTTACTGTTGCCTGTGTCGTCGTGCTGCAGTTGTGCGAATCCGTTACCGTTACCGTGTAAGTACCGGCAGGGACATTTGCCAGATCTTGCGTCACAGCGCCGTTCGACCACAGGTACGTGTAGCCTGGTGTACCGCCATTTACTGTCAGGTCAACCGAACCGTTCGTACCGCCGAAGCAGGAAACATTGCCTGCGATTGTGCTGGTCGTGAGCGCAAGTGGCTGCGTTACCGTTGCCGTGGTGCTGGCCGTGAAGCCGTGTATATCCGTTACCGTTACCGTGTAGGTACCCGGAGCCAGATTGACCAGGTCTTCCGTGACAGCGCCGTTCGTCCAGACGAACGTGTACGGAGCAGTACCACCGGTAACCGTGAGGTCGATGGAACCGTTTTGTGCACCGAAGCAGGAAACGTCAGCGACCAGTTCATCCAAAGTAATATTCACATAGAAACCGGCATCGATGGTGATGTTGTTCTCACCAGGCGTCAGGTTTTCTATCGGAGACATCAGTGTATTTACGTCTGCATCGCTGTCGGTTGCATCATTCGCACCCTGATCGGCAGGCGACGCAAAGTAGTTGGCTCCCGGTGAGGAGAACGTTACTTTGTAAGTGCCCGGATTCAGGTTGGTGAACAGGTAGCCACCGTTGCCATCCGTAATATCCGTCAGGTTGACCGGCAGGCCGTTCACCGTTGTTCCGGTGAGGGTTACGTTAATACCCGGGATACCGAGTTCGTTGCCATCCTGAATACCGTCTTTGTCGATATCGTACCAGACGAAGTCGCCAATGGAGGCATTGCCCTGGAAGCCGGCGTCATATGTATCGTTATTTTCACCGGACGTCAGCGTTTCAACCGGCGTCATCAGCGTACCAGGATTGATATCGCTGTCTGTCGCGTCGTTACCACCCTGATCCTGCGGGGTCGGCGTATAGCCGGCCGGCTGGCCGAAGGTCAGTTTATACGTGCCGGGTTCGAGGCCGGTGAACGAGTACTCACCGTTCGGGCCCGTCGTCGTGTTCAGGGTAACAGGTGTGCCGTCGCCGGTGGTACCGGTGAGGGTAACAGGTACGTTCGGGATACCCGGTTCGCCGAAGTCTTGTACACCGTCGCCATCGGTATCATTCCACACAAAGTTGCCGATAGAGGCAGGCAGGAAGAAGCCGGCATCATACGTCAGGTTAGACTCCCCTGCGATCAGCGTTTCGGGTGCAGTTTGTTGCGTACCCGTTGCTGCGTCGCTGTCTTTGGTATCGTCTCCACCCTGATTCGGTGCGGTCAGAACGTATCCGCCGGCAGGTGTGCCGAACGTTACGGTGTAGGTACCCGGTACCAGTCCGGAGAACAGGTAGAAGCCCGTTCCGTTGGTCGTGGTATTCAGTGTTACCGGATTGCCGTCAATGTTAGTACCGTTCAGGGTAACCGGCACGTTCGGGATACCCGGTTCGATGCCGTTCTGAATGCCGTTACCATCGAGGTCGTTCCATACGAAGTCGCCGATTTCAGCGCAACGGTTCGGAACCACTGTTACGGTTACCTCGTCGTTGTTGCCAACGTTGCCGACAAACATTTCAGCGCCGGTAATCGGATCGACGTACCATACTTCACCCATATCGTTGGCGATGTTCACCGTGGTCTGGTTGATGACTTTGGTGTACTGCCATTTGAATTCCTCGTCCGATTTCTCGTCGTTGTTATTGTCTACGAATTCGAGAACGCAGTCGCCGTCGAGGTCGCACAAAGTATTGCTGTTTTGTGCGCAGGAAACCCAGTACTGACCGTTGCAGACAAACGTGCCCGGCATGTTGTTATCCATGGCCATGACGTTGCGGATTTCGATACCCGGTGCGCCACCCAGCATGCGGGTGATCAGCGTGTAGGTCACTTCTTCACCTGCGCAGATCTCCGTTTTGTCGGCCGATTTATCCATGTTGATAAATACGCCCGTGTAGTTCGACGGATCTTCATCGGTTACCGGAGTACCTACCGGTGTACCGGTGTTGTCTACCGGCTGACCGCTGACGGAGCCCAGGTTGTGGTACATACCGCGTATGGCCGTGCCCGTTTTGGTCAGCGTCGTGCTGGCGCCGGCTGCGAGGAACGGAATCGTTCCGATCACGCCCTCATGGTCGTCCGTAACAACTACGTTCGTCAGGTCGAGGGTACCGGTGTTGGTCACTGTATAGGTCCAGGTAACGATCGGAGCCACGTTCGGAACCAGAATGATTACACCCGGAGCGTTGTCCGCATCCTGACCGTTGGTGTATTTTTCAATATCAACGGAAGGTGTGTGCTGGATCGGAATGATTTCGTCGTCCTGGTCGTCCTCGGTCGGAACGTCGTTGTTCGGTGTAGAATCTATGTCGTCGCCGTCGTCAGTGGTGATTTCGGCTTCATTTGTAAGTGTCAGGCCTGTGAAGTTGGCGTTGATCTTCGTTTTCACGATGAAGGAAACGCTCTGGCCTTCAAGCAGGCTTGGGATCGTGTAGGTACCGTTGCCGTTGTTGATCACGCTACTGCCGTTTGCATCGAATCCGATGATCGTCAGGCCCGTTTGCGGGCGATCCGTAACAACCACGTTGGTTGCAGGCAGGCCGCCTTCATTCGTAACTGTGATCACGAAGTCGACGTTGGCGCCCGGAGCGAACGGACCAGGCGTACCCGGGCTGAGCGCTTTGTCCAGCGCCAGGTCGTATTGACCGTAGCCGGCATCGATGGTGTTGTCGGTTTCACCACTGGTCAGCACAACCGGCGGGGATTGACCCGTTACCGGATTGGCGTCGGAGTCGTCGGTGTCGTCGCCGCCCTGATCCTGTTCGGTGTTATCATAACCGGTAGGCGTGGTGAAGGTCACTACGTACGTTCCCGGTTCGAGGTTGGTGAAATGGTATTCACCGTTCGGGCCGGTCGTCGTGGTCAGGTTGACAGGTGTACCGTCGCCGGTGGTGCCCGTCAGGGTAACCGTTACGTTCGGAATGCCAGGCTCACCGAAGTCCTGCGTACCGTCGCCATCTGTGTCGTTCCAAACGAAGTCGCCCAGTGCGGCAGGCAGGAAGAAACCGGCGTCGTAAGTCAGGTTGGATTCACCAGCCGTCAGTACTTCATTCACAGTCATTTGTGTGCCGGGCATGGCATCGCTGTCGGTCTGGTCGTTGCCGCCCAGATCATTACCGGTCAGGATGTAGCCGCCTGCAGGTGTGCCGAAGGTCAGTTTGTACGTACCCGGTTCGAGGCCGGAGAACAGGTAATTGCCGGAGCCGTTGGTAGTCGTTGTCAGCGTAACCGGTGTGCCGTCGCCGGTTGTACCGGTGAGGGTTACCGTTACGTTCGGGATACCCGGTTCGCCGAAGTCCTGTACGCCATCGCCGTCGAGGTCGTTCCACACGAAGTTGCCGATTTCGGCAGCCTGGAAGAAGCCGGCGTCGTAGGTCGGGTTGTTTTCACCCGAAGTCAACGTTTCGTTCGGAGTCATCAACGTAGCAGGATTCACATCGCTATCCGTGGCATCGTTACCACCCTGATCCGGTGCTGTCGTTGTAAATCCGACAGGCTGGCCGAAGGTCAGTTTATAGGTACCCGGTTCGAGGCCTGTAAACGAGTAACCGCCGGTTGGGCCGGTCGTCGTGGTCAGGTTGACCGGAGTGCCGTCGCCCGTGGTACCGGTGAGGGTCACGGTTACGTTCGGGATACCCGGTTCGCCGAAGTCCTGTACGCCGTCGCCGTCGAGGTCGTTCCACACGAAGTCGCCGATAGAAGCAGGCTGGAAGAAGCCGGCATCGTACGTCGGGTTGTCTTCGCCGGAAGTCAGCGTTTCGGTCGGCGTCATGAACGTCACAGGATCGATATCGCTGTCCGTTCCATCATTGCCACCCTGATCGGCAGCGGTAGGTATGAAGCCGCCGGCAGGCTGGCCGAAGGTCAGTTTGTAGGTACCCGGTTCGAGGCCTGTAAACGAGTAACCGCCGGTAGGGCCGGTCGTCGTGGTCAGGGTAACCGGAGTGCCGTCGCCGGTGGTGCCCGTGAGGGTCACCGGTACGTTCGGGATGCCCGGCTCGCCGAAGTCCTGTACGCCGTCGCCGTCCGTGTCTACCCAAACGAAGTCACCGATAGAAGCAGGCTGGAAGAAGCCGGCATCGTACGTCAGGTTGGATTCGCCCGGGGTCAGGATTTCATTCGGCGTCATGAACGTCACCGGATTGATATCGCTGTCGGTATTGTCGTTGCCGCCCTGGTCTGGTGCGCTTGGCACAAAACCGGCAGGCTGGCCGAAGGTTACTTTGTAGGTACCCGGAACGAGGTTCGGGAACAGGTATTCACCGTTCGGGCCGGTCGTCGTGGTAAGGTTCACAGGGACGCCCAGTTGATCGACACCGGTCAAAGTCACCGGTACGTTCGGGATACCTGGTTCGCCGAAGTCCTGTACGCCGTCGCCGTCGAGGTCATTCCATACGAAGTTACCGATTTCAGCAGGGATACAACTCATCGGAGCATCGTAGGCATCTGCGAATGTTTTCGAGCAGTTGGCATTGAATGCCGCCGTTACGTCCACATCTGCTGCACCGTTGGAAATGAGGCCCGTGATGGTGGCCGTTTGTGTACCGTTGGAACCCGGAGTGATACTGATGGTAGCAGAACCGCCTTCAGTGGTGGTTACTGTGATCTGGTTCGTCGGTGCATTCGTCCACGAAACCGTTACCACAACGGAGTAGGTGTTGTTGGCAGGGTTACAGTTGGATGCAACTGCACTGACTACAGTAATAGTAGGTTGAATGATCGTCGCGCTCGCAGTTTTGGTACAGCCGTTGGCATCCGTTACCGTTACCGTGTAGGTGCCTGCACCCAGACCTGTGAGGTCTTGTGTGGTAGCGCCGTTCGACCACAGGTAAACGTATGGCAGTGTGCCGCCGCCGACTGTGAGATCGATAGAGCCATCCAAGGCGCCTGTGCACGAAGCCGGGGTTGGAACAGCCGATGCCGTGAGTACCGGCGGTTCGGTGATCGTTGCCGAGGTCGTTTTGGTGCAGCCGTTGGCGTCCGTTACCGTTACGGTGTAGGTGCCAGCGGTGCGACCGGACAGGTCCTGCGTGGTAGCGCCCGTAGACCACAGGTAAGAGTAGCCCGGTGTGCCGCCGCTCACCGTCAGGTCAACAGCACCGTTGTTGCCACCATTGCACAGGATATTGGTTACCGAAGTAGTCAGCACGATAGCCGGCGGTTCGGTAATGGTTGCGCTCGTCGTTTTAGTACAGTTATTGGCATCGGTGACGGTCACGGTATACGTGCCGGCCACCACGCCGTTCAGGTCTTGTGTTGTTGTGCCGTTCGACCACAGGTAGGACAGGACGCCCGTGCCGCCGGTAGCGGTGAGGTCGATCTTGCCGTTGCTGCCGCCGTTGCAGGTTACATTAGTAACGATGGTGCTCAACGTGATCTGCGGCGGTTGTGTCAGCAGGATGCTCACGGCTTTCGTGCAGCCGTTGGCGTCCGTTACCGTCACCGTATAAACACTGGAAGTCAGATTGCTGATGTCTTCCGTTGTTGCGTTGTTCGACCAAACGTAGGTGTAAGCAGGCGTGCCGCCGCTCACCGTCAGGTCGATGGCGCCGTTGTTGCCACCGTAGCAGGCCAGGTTCACCACCGAGAACAATACCTGAATATCGTTCGGCTGAGTGATGGTAGCCGTGGCGGTTGTGGTACAACCGTGCGTATCGGTGATCGTTACGGTGTAGGTACCGGCCGTGCGGCCTGTCAGGTCCTGCGTTGTTGCACCGTTGCTCCACAGATATGTGTAGCCTGGTGTGCCGCCGGAAACAGTGAGATCGACCGAACCGTTTGCCATACCGAAGCAGGTTACGTTGGTCGGAACAGCCGTAGCCGTGAGGGCCGGCGGTTCGTTCACGGTAGCAGTCGCAGATTTGGTACAGCCGTTGATGTCGGTTACTGTCACGGTGTAGGTACCAGCCGTCAGGTTATTCAGATCCTGTGTGGTTGCACCATTGGTCCATGCGTAGGTGTAAGCAGGCGTGCCGCCGCTCACTACGAGGTCGATAGAACCGTTGTTACCGCCGTTGCAGAGTACGTGTACCGGTGTAGTTGCAAGAACGATCGGCGAGTTTTCAGAAACTGTTGCGCTGGTTGTTTTAGTACAACCGTTGGCATCCGTTACCGTCACCGTGTAGGTTCCGGCGGTCAGGCCGCTCAGATCCTGCGTGGTAGCGCCGGTGTTCCACAGGTAGGTGTAACCCGGTGTTCCGCCGCTGACCGTCAGGTCGACGGCGCCGGTATTGGCACCATTACATGCTACGTTCGTTACCGAAGTAGTCAGGTTGATGGCAGTAGGTTGCGTGATGGTTGCAGTGGTAGATTTGGTACAACCGTTAGCATCCGTCACTGTCACCGTGTAGGTACCCGCTGTGCGGCCTGCGAGGTCTTCGGTCGTTGCACCGTTCGACCATGCAAATGCGTAAGGCAGGGTGCCGCCGGTAACAGTCAGGTCGACTGCACCGTTGTTGCCGCCGTTGCACAATACATTGGTAACAGCCGTGCTCAGTGCCAGTGCCGGTGGTTCGGTGATGGTAGCCGAAGTTGTTTTCGTGCAACCATGCGTATCCGTTACGGTCACGCTGTAGGTACCGGCCGTGCGGCCTGTCAGGTCCTGCGTCGTTGCGCCGTTGCTCCACAGGTACGTGTAGCCCGGCGATCCGCCGCTGACCGTGAGGTCGATGGCGCCGTTGCTGCCGCCATTGCACAATACATTGGTGACGGAGGCGCTCAGCACGAGTGCCGGCGGTTCCGTTACCGTTGCGGTTGCGGTTTTGGTACAGTTGTTCGCGTCGGTTACCGTTACGGTATATGTGCCGGCTACTACCCCATTCAGGTCTTGCGTCGTTGTGCCGTTCGACCAGAGGTAAGAGTATGCGCCGGTGCCGCCGGTTACGGACAGATCGACTGCGCCGTTGCTACCGCCGAAGCAGGAAACGTTGGTTACCACAACAGTCGGGTTGAGTGCCGGTGGTTGCGTCGGCAGAATGCTGACTGCTTTGGTACAGCCATTTGCATCCGTTACGGTAATAGTATAAGTTGTTGCAGTCAGACCGCTGATGTCTTCCGTCGTTGCGCCGGTCGACCAGAGGTATGTGTATGGTGTAGTACCACCCGTTACCGTCAGGTCGATGGAGCCGTTGGCGCCACCGTTGCAGGACAGATTCATGACGGAGAATCCGATGGCGATGTCTGCCGGCTCAGTGATCGTAGCCGTTGCCGTTTTGGTACAACCGTGCGTGTCGGTGATCGTTACCGTGTAGGTACCGGCCGTGCGACCCGTCAGGTCTTCCGTCGTTGCGCCGTTCGACCACAGGTACGTGTAGCCCGGTGTTCCGCCGCCAACCGTCAGGTTGATGGAGCCGTTGGACAAGCCGAAGCAGGTCACATTGGTCGGTACAGCCGTAGCGGTGATCGCAGGCGGTTCGGTGATGGTCGCTGTGGCCGTTTTGGTACAGCCGTTCAGATCGGTGATCGTTACCGTATACGTACCGGCAGTGCGGCCGCTGAGATCCTGCGTCGTTGCGCCGGTGGACCACTGGTAAGTGTAGCCCGGTGTGCCGCCCGTTACGGTCAGGTCAATTGCGCCGTTGTTGCCACCGTTGCAGTTTACGTTGGTTACGCTGGTAGACGGCGTAATTTCCGTAGGCTGATTGATGGTTGCTGTGGCAGTTTTGGTACAGAAATTAGCATCTGTTACCGTTACCGTGTAGGTGCCTGCGGTTACGCCTGTCAGGTCTTGCGTCGTTGTGCCGTTGGACCAGAGGTAGGAGTATGCGCCGGTACCGCCGGTGACGCTCAGGTCGATCGCGCCGTTGCTGCCACCGTAGCAGGTGACGTGCGTTACGGAAACGGTCGGGTTGATCGGAGGCGGTTGCGTCAGAAGGATGCTGACCGCTTTCGTACAACCGTTGGCGTCGGTTACGGTAATGGTGTAGGTAGAAGAAGAAAGTCCGCTGATGTCTTCCGTCGTTGCGCCGGTCGACCAGTGGTACGTGTATCCAGGGGTACCGCCGCTTACCGACATATCGATTGCGCCGTTGGAACCGCCGTTGCAGGACAGGTTCACCACGGAGAAGGCAATCGAGATTTCAGCAGGTTCATTAATGGTTGCGGTAGCCGTTTTGGTACAGCCGTGCGTATCCGTGATGGTTACGGTGTATGTGCCGGCCGGGCGACCCGTCAGGTCTTCCGTCGTTGCGCCGTTCGACCACAGGAACGTGTAGCCCGGGGAACCGCCGCCTACCGTGAGGTTGACGGAGCCATTGGACAGATCGAAGCAGGTCACGTTGGTGGCAACAGCCGAAGCCGTCAGAACCGGCGGCTCAGTTACCGTTGCGGTGGTAGTTTTGATACAACCGTTCGCGTCGGTTACGGTTACCGTGTAGGTACCGGCGGTCAGGCCGCTGATATCCTGCGAGGTAGCGTTGTTGGACCACAGATACTGGTAGCCCGGCGTACCGCCGCTGACTGTCAGGTCGATGGAACCATTGTTGCCGCCGTTGCACAGTACGTTCACCACCGTAGTGGTTGCCACGAGGGTGCTCGATTCGTTCACCGTTGCGGAAGTCACTTTGGAACAGCCGTTGGCGTCGGTTACCGTTACGGTGTAAATGCCTGCCGACAGACCGCTAAGGTCTTGTGTGGTGGCTCCGTTCGACCACAGGTAGGTATAGCCAGGTGTGCCGCCGCTGACCGTCAGGTCGATGGCGCCGGTGCTGCCACCGTTACATGGTACATTGGTTACGCTGGTAGTCAGGTTGAGCGCCGACGGTTCGGTAATCGTTGCAGTCGTCGTTTTCGTACAGCCTTTGATATCCGTCACCGTTACCGTGTAGGTACCGGCTGTGCGGCCGCTGAGGTCCTGCGTGGTAGTGCCGTTCGACCACAGGTAGGTGTAAGCCGGATGGCCACCCGTTACCGTCAGGTCGATCGCGCCGGTGCTGTTTCCGTTGCACAATACGTTCGTTACAGAAGTTGTCAGTACGAGCGGGTTGTAGAGGCAGTCGACATCGAAACCAGCATCGATGGTCTGATTGCTCTGACCGCTCGTGAGGGTTACCGGAGGAGACTGGCCTGTAACGATGTTGGCATCACTGTCTTTCGTATCGTCGCCACCCTGATCCACCGGAGAAGGCGTGTAACCTACTGGTTGTGTGAAGGTTACAACGTACGTACCCGGTTGCAGGTTATTGAAATGGTATTCGCCGTTCGGGCCGGTGGTCGTGGTCAGGTTGACCGGCGTACCGCTACCGGTGGTGCCCGTGAGGGATACCGTTACGTTCGGAATACCTACCTCGGTTCCATCCTGCACACCGTCGTTGTCGGTATCTTCCCAAACGTAGTCACCCAGAGATGCCGGTTTGTAGAAGCCCGCGTCGTAGGTCAGGTTGGATTCACCCGGAGTAAGCACTTCATTAATGGTCATTTGCGTGCCTGGAGCGGCATCGCTGTCTGTATTGTCATTTCCGCCCAGATCCTGACCGGTCAGCGTATAACCGCCCGCAGGTGTGCCGAATGTGATTTTATACGTACCGGCAACCAGTCCGCTGAACAGGTACAGACCCGAACCGTTGGTGCTGGTATTTTGCGTAACGATAACGCCGTCGATGGTCGTACCATTCAGGGTAACAGGCACACCCGGGATACCCAGTTCGGTACCATCCTGTACGCCGTCGGCATCCGTATCTTCCCAAACGTAGTTGCCGATTTCAGCGCAATTATTCGAGTTGACGGTTACCGTTACCTGGTCGGTATTTCCAACATTTCCGATGAAACTAGCCACGTTGGTGATCGGATCGACGTACCATACTTCGCCCATATCATTGGCGGTGTTGATAAGCGTCTGATTCACCGGCATGGTGTACATCCACATAAATTCTTCGTCGGACGCGGCGTCATTGTTGTTATCGATAAAGTCGATATAGCAGTTGTTGTTCAGATCGCCGCCCGACCAGTTGAGGCCCTGGCAGGTCATCTGACCTACAACATTGTTGTCCGTTGCTTTTACGTTGCGAATTTGAATGCCGGTCGTACCGCCAAGCATACGCGTGGTCAGGGTGTATTTCACCAGTTCACCTGCGCATACGACGGTTTTGTCGGCCGTTTTATCCATATTGATAAATACGCCTGTGTAGTTACCCGGATCCGTGTCGTCCAGCGGCGGCCCTACCGGCGTGTTGTTGTCCGGATTGTAAGGCTGACCGGTTACGGTAGCAATATTGGTATGCAGGCCTCTTTGTGCAGAAGCCGTAGCCGTGCAGGTTTGAGATGCACCGGCGGCAAGGGTCGGGATCGTACAGATAGAGCCCAGGATATTATCCGTTACCACTACATTTTGCAGCGGCAGGTTACCCGTGTTGGTTACCGTGAAGGTAAACGTCACCGTCGGTGCAACATCCGGTACCAGCAGGATCACGCCCGGAGCGTTGTCTGCATCCTGGCCGTTCACGTATTTCTCCAGGTTGATGGCCGGTTGCGGTACGTAGAAGCCCGCATCGTAGGTCATGTTGGCTTCACCGGAAGTGAGCACTTCATTAATCGTCATCAGCGTACCCGGGTTCACATCGCTGTCGAGTGCATCGTTGCCACCCTGATCCAGCGGAGAAACGAAGTATCCTACAGGCTGGCCGAAGGTCAGTTTGTATGTACCAGGCTCCAGATTCGTGAAAATGTAGAAACCGCTGCTGTTGGTGGTCGTGGTCAGGTTGACCGAACCTCCGTCGCCGGTGGTACCCGTGAGGGTTACAGGCACGTTGCCGAGGCCCGTTTCCGTACCGTCCTGAATACCGTCCAGATCGGTGTCGATCCAAACGTAGTCGCCGATGGAGGCAGGAATATAGAAACCTGCATCGTAGGTAAGGTTGGTTTCACCGGAAGTCAGGATTTCATTGATGGTAGAGCCCGTTACGACATCCGCATCGGAGTCTTTGGTGTCATCGCCGCCCAGATCTTTGCCGGTGGCTACGTAACCGCCCGCAGGCGTTCCGAAGTTCACATAGTAAGTACCCGGTTTCAGGTTAGAGAACAGGTAATCGCCGTTCAGTCCTGTAAATTGGGTCAGCAGTACTACAGTACCGTCGCCCGCCGTGCCGTTCAGGGTTACCCGAACGTTCGGAATACCCGGTTCGCCAAAGTCTTGTACGCCGTCGCCGTCGGTATCTACCCAAACGAAGTCACCAATAGCGGCAGGTTTGTAGAAACCAGCGTCGTAGGTGAGGTTGGATTCAGCAGGTGTCAGCACTTCATTGATCGTCATGAGTGTGCCGGAAGCAGCATCGCTGTCAGTAGCGTCGTTGCCGCCCAGATCCTGGGTAGTCAGCACATAACCGCCGGCAGGCGTGCCGAAGGTGATTTTGTAAGTACCTGCTTCGAGGTGGCTGAACAGGTAGTGGCCTGTGCCGTCCGTCGTCGTTGTCAGGCTCACAGGGCTGCCACCGTTGGTAGTGCCCGTCAGGGTAACGGTTACATTCGGGATACCCGGTTCACCGAAATCCTGTACACCATCCGCATCGGTATCTTCCCATACGAAGTCGCCGATTTCAGCCGCAGGCAAATCGCCGCAGGCATCATCGGTAATATCGGTATCGCCGTCGTTATCTGAATCAAGTTGTGCAAGGTTGTACAGGCCCTGGTTGGGGTTGCTGCCCGGACCGTTGCCCGGTACACTGCAAGCCGTGTAAATATTGTCGCCACCGTCCGGAGATCCCGGAGTCAGGTTGAGGCTTACGTTGAACGTTACTGTGTACGTATGGGTAGCGCCCGCTGCGATCGTCGCGTTGGCTGCCAGCGTCGTCGTACCCGTGGTGTTCATCGCACCGCTGGCCTGACCGCTGAACGTGCCGCTGTTGATCGTCACGTCGTTGTCGAACATTGGCGTGTCTTTCAGGCCGTAAGTGCCCGTTGCGCCGCCGTTGTTGCTGACCGTAATGGTATAAGTAACTGTGTAAGTGCCGTTTGCATTGGCAGTAGCGCTTACAAAGTTTTTCAACATGTTCAGGTTCGGCAGGTCGCCGCAGGCATCGTCTGTGATGTCGGCATTGCCGTCATTGTTGGTGTCCAAAGTCGAGCGGTTATACAGACCCTGGTTCGGGCTGCTACCCGGACCGTTGCCCGGTATGCTGCAAGCCGTGTACACGTTATCGCCGGCATCGGGTGATCCCGGAGCGAGGTTCAGGCTGACGTTGAACAGTACTGTGTACGTATGCGTAGCACCTGCTGCGATGGCAGCGTTGGTAGCCAGCGTCGTTGTGCCGCTGGTGTTCATGGCGCCGCTGGCCTGGCCGCTGTAGGAACCGCTGTTGATCGTCACGTCGTTGTCGAACAATGGCGTGTCTTTCAGACCGTAGGTACCTGCTGCACCGCCGTTGTTGGTAACGGTGATGGTGTAGGT
Organism: Bacteroidota bacterium; assembly: GCA_029561355.1. Taxonomy (GTDB): domain Bacteria; phylum Bacteroidota; class Bacteroidia; order Chitinophagales; family Saprospiraceae; genus M3007. The sequence continues at coordinate 63,362 of JAKQJD010000356.1, forward strand.
CACGTTGAACGTGCCGTTGCCGGTTGGAACTGCGCTGACGAAGTTTTTCACCATGCCAATGTTCGGCAGGTCGCCGCAGGCATCGTCAGAAATGTCGGTATCACCGTCGTTGTCCGTATCCAGCAGGGCTTTATTGTACAGGCCCTGGTTGGGGCTGCTGCCCGGACCGTTACCCGGTACGCTGCAAGCCGTGTAAATATTGTCGCCGCCGTCGGTAGAGCCCGGAGCGAGGTTCAGGCTTACATTGTAGGTAATGGAAAATACATCCGTACCGCCGCCCACGAGGGAGGTGTTGCTGATCAGGGTAATGATGCCCGGATCTCCTGTGAAGGTATTGAAGAAGGTACCGCAGCAGATCAGACCGCCATTGTAACTACCGCTGTTGACAGTAATGTCGTTGTCGAAAGCATGGCTGTCTTTCAGCGTGTAGGTAGCCGAAGCGCCGCCGGTATTGGTTACGAAGATGTTGTAGGTCACATCGTAAGTGCCGTCCGGATTCACGGTTGCAGAAACGAAGTCCTTATGCATCGTGAGGTTCGGCAGGTCACCGCAGGCATCGTCGGTGATGTCGGCCGTGCCGTCATTGTTGGTATCCAGCGTCGAGCGGTTGTACAGACCCTGGTTCGGGCTGCTGCCAGGGCCGTTGCCCGGTACAGCGCAAGATGTGTAAACGTTGTCGCCGGCATCAGGAGAGCCCGGAGCCAGATTCAGGCTTACGTTAAACAGAACCGTATAAGTATGCGTGGAACCGGCGGGGATCGATGCGTTGGTTGCAAGCGTCGTCGTGCCCGTGGTATTCATCGCACCGCTGGCCTGGCCGCTGAATGCGCCGCTGTTGATCGTCACGTCATTGTCGAACATCGGCGTGTCTTTCAGGGTATAAGTGCCCAAAGTACCACCGTTATTGCTTACTACAACTGTGTAGGTCACGTTGAACGTGCCGTTGCCGGTTGGAACCGCGCTGACGAAGTTTTTCACCATGTTCACGTTCGGCAGGTCGCCGCAAGCGTCATCGGTGAGGTCTACGTCGCCGTCGTTGTCGGTATCCAAAGTGGCTTTGTTGTACAGACCCTGGTTCGGGCTGCTGCCAGGACCGTTGCCCGGTACGCTGCAAGCCGTGTAAACGTTGTCGCCGCCGTCGGGTGAGCCCGGAGCCAGGTTCAGGTTTACGTTGAACGTTACCGTGTAGGTGTGCGTTGCGCCCGCTGCAATTGCTGCGTTGGTTGCCAGTGTCGTCGTGCCGCTGGTGCTCATCGCGCCGGAAGCCTGGCCGCTGTACGCGCCGCTGTTGATTGTCACGTCGTTGTCGAACGATGGCGTGTCTTTCAGGGTGTAGGCACCTGCTGCACCGCCGTTGTTATTGACTGCGATCGTGTATGTTACTGTATAAGAACCATTTGCGTTTTGCGTAGCGCTGACGAAGTTTTTCGCCAGGGTTACGTTCGGCAGGTCGCCACAGGCATCATCAGTGATGTCAGCCGTGCCGTCGCCGTTGGTATCCAAAGTCGAACGGTTGTACAGACCCTGGTTGGGGCTGCTGCCAGGACCGTTGCCCGGTACAGCGCAGGAAGTGTAAACGTTGTCGCCGCCGTCAGGTGAGCCTGGAGCCAGGTTGAGCGTTACATTAAACAGGACCGTGTACGTGTGCGTAGCACCCGCTGCGATCGTGGCGTTGGTTGCCAGTGTCGTCGTGCCGGTGGTGTTCATCGCACCGCTGGCCTGGCCGCTGAACGAACCGCTGTTGATCGTCACGTCGTTGTCGAACAATGGCGTGTCTTTCAGGGTGTAGGTACCCGAAGTGCCACCGTTGTTGTTGACAACAACCGTGTAGGTTACGTTGTAGGTGCCGTTGCCGGTTGGAACTGCGCTGACGAAGTTTTTCACCATGTTCACGTTCGGCAGGTCGCCGCAAGCGTCATCGGTGAGGTCTACGTCGCCGTCGTTGTCGGTATCCAGGGTGGCTTTGTTGTACAGACCCTGGTTGGGGCTGCTGCCAGGACCGTTGCCCGGTACAGCGCAAGG
>JAKQJD010000452.1 GCA_029561355.1 Bacteroidota bacterium
TTGGGCTACATGCGGAAAATTTTGTTTCGCTTGTCGTTAAAATTTTCGCCGTAGGTATCCGGCTACGGCTGCAAATTTTGCCTAAACCGGAACAAAATTTTCTCGCCTTCGCCTCAAACTAAATTCCCGAACACGCTCTTAAATATATTAAATCGGAAGATATTCCCGCATTTGATGGTATCGCGGTGTAAGCGTATCGATCACGCATTCGCTTCTGGTGAATACATAAGTCGTATCAAAATCTTCATAACTGCGGGCGCGCCAGAGCCGTCCCTGCGGATCGATCACGAGCGACACCCCGGTGCCGCCACGGAAGATATGGGATTTGTCAGTACCGATATAAGTGGTACAAGTCCACGGACGTTCCGGTGAAATGGCCTGGATAAACGCTTCAATTTCCTTCGCCAGACTTTTAAACAGCGCAACACGCGTTTCAGGGGGAGCCTGTAATGTTTGGCGAATGGCATCACTCAGGGCTTTCTCCCGGGGGGAGATTTCAGGTGGTATTTCGGAAGTTTCGGACTGACTGGAAAGCAAAAGTTTCTGATGAGATTCAGTCATTGTTTATGCAAAATATGTTTCAACGTATCAGTGCTTCGTATATCGGAGTGGCAAATAGCAATCGCCCGGATAAAGCAAAGCCTTGTTTTCGACCACCCTGAAATATGCCGTTTTCTGCGCATCTCCAACTGCCTTCTGCCTGAAAATCCCTACATTTACCGGTTGCTCCGGACACTGAACCATAATTCAGGAAAAACCCGTTTGGCTTAGAGCGTGTTCGGGAATTTAGATTTGGGCTACATGCGAAAAATTTTGTTTCGCTTGTCGTTAAAATTTTCGCCGTAGGTATCCGGCTACGGCTGCAAATTTTGCCTAAACCGGAACAAAATTTTCTCGCCTTCGCCTCAAACTAAATTCCCGAACACGCTCTTAATTGCGATACAAATCTATGAATACACGCGGACCTATCATTATTATTGAAGACGATCAGGATGATCAGGAGATACTGGTAGAGATTTTCAAAGAGTTGACTTACCCCAACGAGATCATATATTTTGAAAACGGAGAAATTGCCCTGGATTACCTGCTTAAATCCACCGTGGAGCCCTTCCTTATTCTTTCCGATATTAATATGCCGAAGTTAAATGGCATGGAATTAAGGGAAAAAATACACAACAATGAAGACCTGAGGCTCAAGTGTATTCCCTATTTATTCTTTACCACTACTGCCGAACAAAAACACGTTGTCGATGCCTATTCGAAATCCGTTCAGGGGTTTTTTGTCAAACCTGATTCTTATGATAAACTGAAAGAGTTGATCGGGCTTATTGTAGGTTACTGGTACAAATGTGAATCGCCGAATTATATTAAGTAAGCAGTGGTAAATGGCTGTCATCCCCACGTAATCACCGTCCCGGAATAAGCCAGTCCGCCGCCGAAGCCGAACAGCATGATTTTGTCGCCCGCTTTTACCCTGCCGTCACGTACGGCATTGCAGAGTGCAATCGGTATCGTAGCGGAGGAAGTGTTTCCGAAATCGACGATACTTTCCAGCATTTTTTCCATTGGGAAACCGGTATCGTTGCAGATGGCTTCCAGGATACGCAGGTTGGCGCTGTGCGGTACACACCAGTCGAGTTGTTCGATGGTGAGTCCGTTGGCTTTGGCGAGTTCGGGCATTTTGGAGGACACGGTTTGAACGGCCCATTTGAAAACCCGGCGACCGTTTTGCACGATTTTGCCGTTTTTAGAGATCGGATGCCCGTCGAGCAAGTCGGCAAAACCCGAAATATACAGGTCTTGTCCACCCTCGCCGTTGGCGCCCGTGATGCAAAACCCGATATTTCCTGTCGGGTCGGCTTCAATCAACACCGCGCCGGCGCCGTCGCCAAACAACATGCAGGATGTCCGGTCCGCAAAATCGGTTACCCGAGTCAGGGTTTCCGCGCCTATTACCAGAACCTTGCGGTGGGTGCCGGCAGCAATCAGGCCTTTCGCGAGGGTGATGCCATAAACGAAACCTGCGCAGGCTGCATAAATATCCAGCGCGCCGGCCTTTGTAAAGCCCAACTTGTATTGCACGGTACAGGCCATACTCGGCATCGGCTGATCCGGCGTGACCGTCGATACCAGGATCATGTCCACATCGTCGAGGGTGCCGTCGTAGTGCGCGGCCAGGTCCTGCACCGCCCGGATACACAGATCGCTGGTAAATTGATCGGGCGCTGCATACCGGCGGGTTTTAATGCCCGTACGCGACTGAATCCATTCGTCGGTAGTGGCTATGATTTCTTCGAAATAGTGGTTGTCCACGATGCGTTCCGGGACGTACATCCCAATAGCGCGGAGGCTGGCGTTTGACATGGCATAATCCGGTGAATCGCCGCCGGAACGGATGTTGGTGATTTAAAAAGCGCTACAACAGCGCCGGAACATTGCTTATAAGGCAGGTCGCTAAAGAAGAAGATGCAAGAGTGGGCCAAAATTAGTCAAGAATAATAAAAAACGAATTGGTATTTTGAGCGGACAGAAAACAACCCACCCCCGGGCAGGGCAAACGCATCGAAATACCTGACTTTGGCCGGCACTGACTTTCCTCCACCACCAACGGGCATCGGATCTGTCTTACAGTTTGTGGTTGTCTTTTTTGGGGGCTCCGGCGCTGCTGATCCGGTACAGGGCGTACCCAAATCCGATGACGAGGTGCAGCATCACAATCGCAAAAATTATATTAGCCATAACAACTTAACTTTATGAGCCGCAAAATTTGCCTTGCATAGGCGCTTCGGGCATGAGCCAAGTCATGGGTGCCGTTGAGTGTTGTTATTGGCTACAGGTTCGCCTGTAATGAGACCTGAAAAACACGATTGGGATATTTTCCCGGCGGATTAGGAAGTAAAGATGTATTGCTCATTCCAAAAATGCCGCGTACATCCAGTTCGATATGTGAATTAAACCTGGCGCCGAGGCCAACATTCAGGGCGAAATCTTCTTTCCGTACCTCTTTTTTGACACTCACAGTGTTTGAAATATTGCTCACTTTAGCGGAAAGCAGAAGACCTAACTGTGGCCCCGCTTCCAAAAAAATCACCTTGTCATTGGGATAAAAGCGCAACATAACCGGTATATTGAGATAATTGTAATAAGCCTTGATTACTTTGTTGGGGGATTGGGCGCCTTGCGCGGAGTATTGCACTTCCGGCAGCCAGTACAGGCTTTTCACCAGTTTCATTTTCAACAGCACACCGAGATGGATATCGGAGCGAAGCGCATTCCCCATGGCATCGCCGGCAATATTGGACAGGTTGAGGCCACCCCGGATGCCAAATTGGGTTTGTGCCCGAATCGCCTGCATAGATAGAAAAGTGAAGGAGGCAAGCAAGAGTAGTTTTTTCATTTTCTTCCAAATATAGGAGACTTAATTACACGCCGACAAATTTACTTCACCACCAGCCTTTCCTGCCACCGTTTTTCTCCCGTAATTACTTCCGTCAGGTATACACCGGCGGGTAATCCGGTCAAATCAATATCCGTCCGGTTCGTACCCAGCAGTGTAAGCACTTACTTACGGCTGATCAGAATTTTTTTCATAAC
>JAKQJD010000361.1 GCA_029561355.1 Bacteroidota bacterium
ATCAAAATAGTACTTTTGCGGTCTTTATTCCGTCCAATACCAACCATCCTTTCTGTTTAATTTTTTTCCATTCAAATTTCAATTTTAACATGATTTTGAAAAAATGTGTTGTGGCAGCCGCTTTATGCCTGCCATTTCTTACGATTTCAGCGCAGACCAAAGCGCCTGAAAACTGGTTTACACTCGATGCCACGAAAGATAAAGTACAGGGTACCGGCGCCGACGAAGCAATTCGCCGCCTGCAAGAAAAAGGCAAAAAAGGCCAGACCGTTATCGTAGCAGTACTGGACTCCGGCGTGGAAGTTGACCACGAAGACCTGAAAGACGTGATCTGGACCAACCCCGGCGAAATTGCAGGAAACGGCATCGACGACGACAAAAATGGCTATATCGACGACATCCACGGCTGGAATTTCCTGAGCGGAAAAGGCGGCAACGTGGACCACGAAACACTCGAAATGACCCGCGAATATGCGCGCCTCACTAAACGTTTCAAAGGTACCGATCCGAAAAATCTGTATGGCGAGGCCAAAAAAGAATACGAATACTACGAAAAAGTGAAAGCCGATTTCGAATCGCAGCGCGCGGAAGCACAGTCCGGTATGGAGAACGCAACCAAACAGATCAAACCGATCGAAGAAGCGTTCGACAAAGTAGAAAAAGCGACCGGTAAAAAAGACATGACCGCCGAAGAACTGGCGAAAGTGGACGCCGGTACGGACGCCGAACTGAAAAAATCCATCCAGATTATGCAGGCCGTTATGTCCCAGGGCATCACCACACGCGCCGATCTGGAAGAAGCCAAAAAACAAGCCGGTGAGTACTACTACAACCAGCTGAACTACAACCTCAACCCTGACTACAATGCGCGTGCCGTCGTAGGCGACGACCCGAACGACGTTACCAACCGTAACTACGGTACCAACGACTATGAAGGCCCTGATGCTTTCCACGGTACCCACGTATCGGGTATCATCGCTGCCAACCGCACCAACAACGTTGGTGTACGTGGTGTAGCCGACAACGTGCGCATCATGACGGTGCGCTGCGTTCCGGACGGTGACGAACGCGACAAAGACGTGGCCAACGCCATTTTCTACGCGGTCGACAACGGCGCGAGCGTGATCAACATGTCTTTCGGTAAAAGTTACAGCCCGCAGAAATGGTATGTCGACCAGGCCATGCAATACGCTGCCGACCACGACGTGCTGCTCGTGCACGCTGCCGGCAACGACTCGGAAAACAACGATACCGACCCGAACTTCCCGAACGACATGTACCAGAAAACGGTGAAAAAAGGTCTGTTCAAAAAGGACAAAAACGTTCCGACCTGGATGGAAATCGGCGCACTGAGCTGGAAATCCGGCGAAAACCGTGTGGCCCGTTTCTCCAACTACGGCAAGAAAAACGTGGACCTGTTCTCCCCGGGCGTTTCTATCTACTCCACCGTTCCGGACGGTAAATACGGCAACGCACAAGGTACGTCCATGGCTTGTCCAGCTGCCGCAGGTGTAGCCGCCATCATCCGTTCCTACTACCCCGAACTGTCGGCGGTACAGGTGAAAAGCATCATGGAGAAATCCGTGATCAAGCAGGAAGGTGAGGTATACAAACCCGGCACAACTGACAAAATTGCGTTCACCGAACTCTGCGTAAGCGGCGGTGTGGTCAGCGCAGTGAATGCTGTGGAAATGGCAGACACCACGAAAGGCAAGAAAAACAAAAAAGCCGTTTGGCGCGAAGCGGGCATGGGTAAATCCGTAGCCGGCAAAATGACCAAGCCGAAGGTGGTGACGCCTTGATCGTGTTCTTTTTGTTTTAGAACAGGATTTGAAGGATTAAAAAAAGGATTGGAAGGATGGCCTGAGAGGGTGTCTTTTCAATCCTTTTTTTATTCTCTACTGCATTTTAATGATGCGTTGCATATCCGACCCTGCAATTCCTTTCCCGCCAACGAAATACACTCCATTAGGTAAATCTTCCAAACTGATTTCCTCTCCGTTTTTTTCCGGATCCATTTGCCGTATAAAAGTACCCATACAATCATACAAATACAAGACCTCTTCCCGGCCATTTACAAAAACCCGGTCCGTAGCAGGATTCGGGTAAATAGTGAAGGAAGCGGGCGCGCAATCCACTTCCACGATGGGCGAATATTGCCGGTCGCCATTCAGTGCGGTGGTCAGCAGGCGAACGAGATCCAGGTCATTTCCTGACACAGATACCTGATAACGAGCACCTTCCACCTTGTTTTCAGGCACGACTGCGGCTGAAGAAATCCAGTGGGTCCCGTCCGCACTTTTTTCCACCTGATACGACGCCACCTCTTTTTCGGAAGTGGTTGTCCATGCTACTTCTACCCTGTTTTCCCGGCACTGTGCTGTAAAACTGCTCAATTCGGGCAGCGCCAGTACGAGGCCGCACG
>JAKQJD010000376.1 GCA_029561355.1 Bacteroidota bacterium
CGGGCAGCGTTTTCAATAGTTAAAACCTCTACTACCTCAAAACCTTAACATATTGGCCAAAATATGATTTGCCCGGTCACCGTTTTGGGGCGGTATTTTGTCGGCAGGACGTTAAATTTTGACAAGTCCTGTCTGAAATACGCAGAAAAGTTCTTGATGCGTATGGAAAAACGTACCTTCGCCCACTTGAAATTGAATCGGGCAGGCATGGAAGCCCAATAAAAATTGTACGCTGTTCTCATTCAAACAATTATGGTTCGTCCGTTTATGAAAAAATCGCTTTTACACTTTTCTGTCTGCTGCGCCATCTTGCTGGCCGCCGTTTCCGCCCAGGCTCAGGACATACACTTTTCCCAGTTCTACCAGAGTCCGCTCAACCTGAATCCGGCTTTGACGGGCGTTATGAACTGTAACCACCGTCTGGTAGCGAACTACCGGAACCAGTGGGCTTCCATCCTCAAGAAAAATGCGTACAACACGTATTCCGTTTCCTACGACCAGAAACTGCCGGTAGGCCGTTACGACTACTTCGGTATCGGCGGTACGTTGTGGGGCGATAAAGCGGGCGCTTCCGAGTTCGCAACGATCCAGGCGCGTTTGTCGGGTTCGTATTCCAAAAAAATGGGTGGCTACCGCAAAAAAGCGCACTACCTCGTACTGGGCGCCGACGTAGGCCTCAGCAACCGCAGCATCAACAGCGCGAACCTCCAGTGGCCGCAACAGAACAACGGCAACGGCGTATTCGACCCGACCCTTCCGCCGGATGTGATCGGCGACCCGAGCTTCCTGTTCGTCGACCTCTCTGCAGGCGCCCTGTGGTTCAGCGTACTGGGCAACGACAACAACTTCTACTTCGGCGGTGCATTCAGCCACCTGAACCGCGCCAACCAGTCGTTCGAAAACCAGAACATTCCGCTGTATTCCAAATTCACCTTCCATGCGGGCGGTGAATTCATGAACGGCCGTAAATTCGGTATGGTACCCGGTGTCGTGACCTTCTTCCAGGGTCCGTCGTGGCAGGTGAACGTAGGTAACTCCTTCAAGTTCCTGCTCGGCAACAGCCGCCGCTACCACCAGGCATTCCAGATCGGCGCCTGGGCACGTCTGGCCAACCGCCTCGACGACGGCAAACTGATGGACGCTATCATCCTCAGCACCCGTTTCGACTACGAACAATTCAATATCGGATTCAGTTACGATATCAATACTTCGAGCCTCTACACGGCTACGAATGGTAACGGTTCCTTCGAATTCTCGCTGATCTACAAGATCTGCGGACCGGAGAAACGCGGCATTTACTGCCCGAATTTCTGATAAACTGTTTACCTTGCACCGAAAAGATTCCCGGAATGCCCCTTTGGCGCCAGGAATCTTTTCGGGTAAACAAACGCTAAGTGATTTCCCCAAAATTTGAATGCCGGAATTTTACTTCCGGATTTTCACAAACGAATCACTTTACATCACGGCTAAAAACAGAGAAAACATATGTTTGGTAACGGCAAAAACACGGAAGAACCCAAAAAGACTGCGCTTACTACTCCCTCCGGAGGAGCCCTCAACGTACTGGTAAAAGGTACCGTACTGGAAGGTTCGCTGCGTTGCGAAAGCGATTTACGGGTAGACGGTACGATCAAGGGCAAACTCAACTGCCAGGCCAAGGTTATCATCGGTCCTACCGGTTCGGTAGATGGAGAAATCCACTGCCAGAACGCAGTTATCGAAGGCAATTTTAAAGGAATACTCACCGTAACCGAACTCCTGAACGTGCGGGAAACCGCCGAAGTGGACGGAGAGATCAATACCAACAAACTCATCGTACAAAGCGGCGCCAAGTTCAATGTTTCCTGCAAAATGGAAATAGGAGCAACCAATGGCTCGGCCAAAAACTTTGAGGGAAAACCCGCGCAGGATGCCGCAACCAAAGTTGTCGCCGGAGGAAAGGCGGAGGTCCGCAATTAGAGCCACCGCCAAATACAGCGGCCTTGCTTTTCAGTTGCTCGGCTCCTGTCTGGCCGGCGTTTTTATAGGCCGCTGGCTCGACGAACGCATGCACCTCGAACGCCCGCTCTGGGCCGTCTTCCTGACGGTGTTATTCATGGTGGCTTCCCTTTACGTGATTTACAAGCAATTATTAAAAGAATAAAATGGTGGGATATTGGGATATTTGCATCCCGGTATCCCGTTTTTTTAAGTGTTTGGTTTTTGGTGTATAGTGTTTAGCAAAAGGCTGATAATCAGGCCGTTCTAAAACACAGATATAAAAACCGAACACGCTCCGGTATCGTGTACACCTCGCCTATTTTTTGCCATGCAGTCAAGGACATTTTTCCTGTATCTAGGTTACCTCATCCTCGCAGTATCGTTCTTGCTGGCATTGCTGCATGGCCTGCTTCCGGAAACACGCATTTACTGGAAACTCTCCATGGCTTCCGTCCTGTTGTTTGTCAGCGTTTGTACGGGCCTCTTTTTTGCGGGCCGAAATGCTGCCGGGAGCAGCAACAAACTGGCTTTCAATAACCTGATAACCGTTTCCGTTTTCGGGAAAATGGCGTTGTCCGTTCTATTTTTGTTTTTATACCAGCAAATGGCAAAGCCGACGGACAATTGGTTTGTCGGTATATTTCTGTTTTGTTATGTGGTCTTTACCGTATTTGAGGTATGGTTTATGACCTTGCTGGCCAAAATTTAATCGCAATAACACTATGAAGCGTCCGAAAAAAGGAGAATTTGCTCCTTTTCATGAAAATTACCTGAAACACGTGCCCACCCGCGGCACCGCTAAAAGCCTCCTGAAATCCACTTTCCGCGACACGCAAAAAATGCTGCTGGCCTTGCCGCCGCATATGGGCGATTTCGCCTACGAACCCGGAAAATGGACCATCAAACAAATGCTCCTGCATATGATCGACACGGAGCGGGTATTCGCTTACCGGCTGTTGTCGTTTATGCGCGGCGACCGGATTCCGCTGCCGGGTTTCAACCAGGATATCTGGATGGAGCAGGTGGACGTCAGCAACCGCACCATCAGGGATCTGCTGAAGGAGTGGAAAGCCGTGCGCGATAACACGGTATTCCTGTGCGAGCAATGCACCGAGGAACAATCGAAATTCCTGGGTACGGCCAGCAACTGGAAAGTATCGGTCAGGGCTTATTTTTTTATCGTCATCGGGCACCATTTGCACCACGTGGCGGTATTGCGGGAACGTTATTTGTCCACGCCTGATTAAAAAACGCCGATATGAAAAACGCACCCTCTTTCTTCGCTTTGCTGGTGGCTTTCGCCGTCGGCGGCTGGCTGACGTATCAGTATTTCGTACCGCGCCAGAACAAAGTGGAAAGTGCGGCCGTCCTGCTGGAAAAAATTCAGGCCGTAGCCAAACTCACGACTGTGGAGGGTACTTTTTCAGAAGTATACAATTACAGCGAGTACCAGGGCTATTTCACCTTTTTGTGGGATAAAAAAGTGCTGGTGCGCGTACGTGCTACCGTCGCTGCAGGTTACGACCTCGAACAACTGCACTTCGAAGCCGATCCGCTTACCAAAACCATCCGCATGAGCGCCCTGCCCGAACCCCAGATTCTCAGCATCGATCATACGCTCGATTATTACGACATATCGGAAGGTATCTTCACGTCGTTCGCACCGGAAGATTACAACCGCATCAACCAGCGCGCAAAAGACCTGATCCGCGACCAGGCCGAAAAAAGTACGCTGCTGCCCGCTGCCAAAGAACAAGCCGCCAAAATGCTCGATCTCATCCGGTTTATGGTAGAAGGAGCAGGGTGGAAACTGGTGGTGGAAGGCGGAAGCGGGCTTTCTAATTGATTTACGATTTACGATTACATGACGTACGATTTTAGATTTACCGCGATGCCCTCCATCTAAAATCTTACATCATGTAATCTTACATCATGTAATCAAAATCAACTCACCTCGCCGGCGAAAACCGCATCACCTCCTCGCCATCAAACTTTTCCGGACGCACCTCCGCACTCAAGCCGGGTTCGTATTGCATGCGGAAAGAAGTGTCGCTCGTCCATTCCAGAATCCCGAAAAGTGTTTTGCCGGAAAATGGTCCGGTGTAAAAATGTTTCAGATCGATGGCTGCCGGGTCGGCATTGCAATTCAGGTAATATTCGAACAGCACCGTATCGTACTGGCTTCCGAAACGCGTGAGCCACATGGCTTTGCCGCCTTCCTGAAATAGAAATTCCTGGCCTTCGTGGTTGGTCCAGCGCCCCGAAATCTCGTGGCAGGTCACCTTGTTGGTGCAGCATGTGAACAGTAACGGCACGAAAAGCAGTGCCGCATGTAGATAAATGCGAGTAAAGAATGATAACATAGGCAGTGTTGGTTCGTCGTATGTGTATAATGTTAACCCTGCAAAAGACAAATATGTTTGCCATAAAGTGGCAGTGAAAGCGGAAAACTTTACCCTGGCTACAGAAATGAAAGAATTTGCCGGACAATTAGGGCCAAAAGACTATTTTTCGGGCAAATACGGCAACAGAAACCATGGATTTTACCCGACTTTTCGAAGTGCTGGAATACCAGCAGCACCGCTACCCGCAGCCCATGTCGATTGCGGGCCACTCCGGGCATCAGTGGCAAAACTGGACAACGGATGCATTGCTCGCCGAACGCGACCGGCTTAGTGCCGGTCTGCTCGCCATCGGATTGCACGAAGGAGAAAGGGTGGGTATTCTGGCGCATTGCGGCAGCCCGCAGTGGGTCATGGCGGATAGCGCGCTGTTGCAGATCGGGCTGGTGCCGGTGCCCATACACGCAACGGCGAGAACGGACGAAATACAGCATATCGTGCAGGATGCCGCGTTGCGCGCCTGTTTCGTGAGCAACAACGACATGCTTGACAAACTGGAAAAAGCCGGCATCGAACTCCCGATGATCTTTTCTTTTCACAATGCCCCTGCCTCTGATGATTCCGGAAAGTGGACAACCTGGCAGGATCTGGCGCGCGATACGGATCCGCACTGGCAGGGCCGTATTCAATTTTTGCGCGAAGGCGTCCGGCCCGACCACCTGGCTACTATTCTATACACTTCCGGTACAACCGGCCTTCCCAAAGGCGTCATGCTCACGCATGCCAATATCATCAGCAACATCAAGTCGGTGCTGGCTATTGTTCCGGTCGGACCCGGCATCACAGTGTTGAGTTTTTTGCCGTTAAGCCATATTTTCGAGCGCATGGTGACGTATGCCTATCAGGCGGCGGGGGCTCCGCTCTGGTTTGCGGAAGCCGTGGAGCAACTGCCGAAAATACTACCCGAAATACGCCCGCATTTTATGACCGCCGTGCCGCGTGTACTGGAGCGCATGCACGAACGCCTCCATGAAGAATCCAGTCGTTCGGGGCCGCTACGCAGGAAAATACTCGAATGGGCCATTGCGCTTGGCGAACGGTATCCGTATTTCGGAGGTGAGCGCCTGCCACCCGTGTACGCCTTCAAACGCCTGCTTGCCGACCTGCTGGTGTTCCGGCAATGGCGCAAACGTATGGGTGGGCGTATCCGCTATATCGCGGTAGGCGCAGCGGCCCTGCAACCCCGGCTGGGCAGGTTGTTCTCGGCGGCAGGTATCGAGGTGCGCGAAGGGTACGGCCTCACGGAAACGAGCCCGGTGGTAGCGTTCAATCGCTTCGAACCCGGCGGCGTGCATTTCGGCACGGTCGGTATTCCTGCGCCGGGTGTGGAAGTACGTATCGCCCGGGAACAGGACGAGGAGGGCAACGGAGAAATAGAAGTACGCGGACCGAACGTCATGAACGGATACCTGCATTTGCCCGATGAAACGGCTTCCCGGTTTACGGAAGACGGCTGGTTTAAAACGGGCGATCTGGGCCGCTTCGAGCACAAACGTTTCCTGAAAGTAACCGGCCGCAAAAGCGAGGTGTTTAAAACGACTTCCGGCAAATTCGTCGCGCCCGCCTACGTCGAACAACAACTGCTGCGCTCGCCATTTATCAGCCAGTGTATGATCATCGGCGCCAACAAACCTTTTGCCGGCGCCCTCATCGTGCCCGAATTTGCCGTGCTGGAAAACTGGTGCCGCGAAAACAAGGTGCACTGGACGGCGCCGCAGTTCATGGTGCTGAATCCGAAAGTGGAAAAACTGTTCCGGGAAGAAGTGGAACAGATCAATGGAACCCGCCTGGGAACTGTTGAGAAAATCAGGAAATTTCAATTGTTATTTGAGCCCTGGACACCGGAAAACGGACTGCTGACGCCAACGCTGAAATTGAGGCGGGAGCGGATTGCTGCTGAGTTCGGGTCTGAAATTGAAAAGATGTTTAAAGGGAGTTTATGAGTTTATGAGTTTATGAGTTTATGAGTTTATAGGTTTATAGGTTTATAGGTTTATAGGTTTATAGGTTTATAGGTTTATAGGTTTATAGGTTTATAGGTTTATAGGCCGCTCAGGAAAAAGAGAAAATCGTCAGCCGACCGAGCGGCCATAAACTCATAAACCAATAAACTCATAAACTCATAAACCAATAAACTCATAAACCAATAAACTCATAAACTCATAAACCAATAAACTCATAAACTCATAAACCAATAAACTCATAAACCAATAAACCAATAAACTCATAAACCAATAAACTCAGTCCCCCTTCAACGCTTCCATCACCTCCACTTCAGCAGTCGATTCTCTTGCTATCAACTGCCATTCCAAACCCGGATTTTTTCCCAAATGGTATTGAAACCCTATCTGCTCCAGTCGGGTGTCCGGCGATAAAGCGGTGAGCATCAGGGGTTGCGTCAGTCCGGACTGCCACATGTCGAGGGATATCGTTCCAAAAATTTCCATTTCGGTAAATAGCGCCAGGCGGGAAAACTCAGGATTCCTGTTTTCCGGAAAATCCAGCGTAACCACAGGGAAACTGCCCGAAGAAGAGGGTACAGTGTGTTGCGACAATTCAAAAACAGGCCCCATCATTTCAAAAACCGCGTCCGGCGCAGATTTCATTTGTGTCATGCGTTCCTGATCCAGTCCGGGGTGCAGGAGCCCAGCCTGCAAACAGATACGTTGTGGGATAAAGAAACCGCCGGGCGCAATTTGAGGCGCCAGGTTAAGGGTGGCAGCAACCTGCGGTTCTCTCCGAAGACCGGCCTGCAGCATTTCTGCAATAACAAGGTGGGGTGGGGTGGAGGGGTTGGCCTGGTAGGTGGTGGCGTCGGCGCAGACGATCTCGCGGATCCACGCTTCAAACCCGAAAGTCCGGATGAGTTTTTCCAGACAGGCGATACTCCGTGGCGAAATTTCCAGGAGCGTAAACCGCACTTTGACCGGATCCAGAAACGGGAGCAGGGGCAGCACGAGTGTGGCAAATGGCCCCGTACCTGCATATAAAACATGTGTTTGGGTGTCGGGGAAACGTTGGCCGATCGTGTCGATGGCTTGCAGAATACCGCGCAGAAAAACGCGTGTCCGCATAAAATCAAGGATACAATGTGCAGCCCAGAGGGGTGCGATTGCCTTGCCGTTGTCTAATGCGATATCCTGGCGATTGATGGGGTCTGTTTCATTCAGGCCGGAGGCATCGGCCAGCATCCGGTACAAATCCCGGCTTGCCTGAAGCCATTGGCCCGCCGTACCAGACGGGCCAATGAGCGTTTCAGTCAATTGTTTCAATAATGTAATATTCACCTGCATGTTCATACTGCTTCAAGTCCAACCAGGAACGTAACCGGAGAACATGCATTTCAGGCAAACAGCGCTTCGTACAAAACGCCTTTGCTGTCAGCACCAACCGGGACGAAAAAAATAGACAAATCGCCCTTTTCCGGGTGTTCCAGTACGGCAACCGTCTGGTGATAGTAATGCGTTTTCTGGTCGGTTCTCAACACGATCGCGAAGGGTTTTCGATCCAGTGGCGTATAACTTTCCACATCCCGCACTTGTATCAGTTCGGCCGGCAGCGTAATCTCCGGGGAAAACCTGATATTCAAGGTCTGGTTCAGCAAAGGTGAAAAATCGGAGGCTTGTAGTTGGTCTAACATATCAAATCAGGTGCGCGGCGGGAAAACGCCTTGCAGGGCTATGACAAAATTAAGGGTCAGATAAGGCTGCATGTTGTTGTGCGGCTGGTCGCCGCCGGCAACTGCAAGCATTTTATCGGAAAAATTCGCGTTGTTGCCTGCCGTTCCATACACCGAGGCACCGCTGGAGCGTGCAAACCCGTTGCCCGTCGGCTGGTTGCTGTCGCCCACGTCGTTAATGGCCATCATAGTATGGTTGTGGGAAGGAATTTCCGACTCCAGCAGCGATACCGTTTCAGTGCCGCCCGTTTCACCCAGATCGTGCAGCGACAAACCCGGCCCCTGACCCGGGTGCATGGGCGCGCGGCCTTGCAGATCCGGTAGTGCGAAGTTGGATTTGCCGTTGCCGCCGTACGTAGTTCCTAACAGAGAGAAAAGTGCAGTGTTCTGGCTGAGTGGCAACAATTGCCCCTGACAAAACGCCCAGCCATGGGGTGGAAAATTAAAGGGCACAATGCGGATTTCCGCAACAAAAGGATCCATAGATGATATGTTTTTAAGTTGGACTTGGGAATATTCCGAAAAGAGAAATGATAAAGTCGACGCAGAGGTACGGCATAAAATTCGTGTGCGGCTGGCTGCCGCCCGTTTGCGATATGATACCGGCGTTCATCGGAGCGCTCGGATTGTCGGCGAAATAAAGATTCACCTGGGAGGACAGTCCAAGCAGGTTATTGCCGGGGTTCGGCGTATTGGCCACTGCGTTGTAAGTCATCAACGGGTGTGTGTGCGAAGGGATCTGTTGTGTGGTTAGCGTCACTTCTTCCACGCCGATTGACTCTGCAAGTACGTAATTGCTCGTACCCTGGCCCTGGCCCTGGTGAATCGGGATGCGTCCGCGCAGATCGGGCAGCGCGAAAGTTTGCTGCCCGTCGCCGCCGTAGGTCGTTCCGATCAGATTGAAAAGCGTATCGTATTCGGAGATAGGCAATAACTGGCCTTCGCAGAACATCCATCCGGCAGGTGCGAAATTGCCGGCAAACATTCTGATTTCTCCAATATATGGTTGTGCCATAAAATGATGATTGTTTTAATTTGGTAAACGGATCAGGTTTGACTGGGGAAAATACCCTGTAGGGCGATGCAGAAATTCAGCGTCAGCGTAGGCTGCATATTCAGATGCGCCTGACTGCCGCCGGTATTGGTTACAGTGCCCGGAACCGGTGTTTGAAGGCCGGGGTTTCCGGCGCCCGAGTTGTACAGTTCTGCCGGTGCACTGTTGGAGAAATACTGTCCGGAAGGGTTGTTCACATTGGCGGTGCCGTTGGCAGGCGCTTTGGCGAATGCAACGTGTGTGTGTGTGGGTAACTCACTGATAGTCAAAGTGTGGGCTTCCTGACCGGCCCGCTCGCCGATAGTATGGCCTTCGCCGAAAGAGATCGGCACACGCCCCCGCAGATCAGGCAGGGCAAAATTGACAGTGCCGTTACCGCCAAAAGTGGTTCCCAACAGGGAGAATAAAGCCTGGTTCTGGTTGATAGGCAATATTTGACCATTGCATAATGCCCAGCCCCGCGGCGCGAAACCAAAACTCATGATCCTGATTTCAGACAAAAAAGGTTCTGCCATGTAGAGGTAAGGATATAAGATGAAAAAAATAGGGTGATAAATGAAACGACTCAGGCGTTTCCAATCGGTGTGCTACATAAAGTGTGTCGTGAACGGTAGTTTTCAGTAAAGATGATCTGTTGGTCCGAGTAAATGGTAATTTCAGTTTGCGCCGAACCATATTGCAATTGTGTTTTCGTGGTTACGGCGCCACGCAGCGTTTGGTAAGTCGATCCATCTGCCGGGGAGGGACCGGCCGGTAACAAAAGTTCGTGTGGGGGGATCGGTTGTTCGGCGAGGGCAGATGCAGCCCGTCCGAGTGCTTCAAGTTGGTATCCGTTCAATACGGCCAGTCGTTTCCAGGTGCCGTCGGGTTGGCGGTTAAAAACGGGGACCAGGAAATCGCTCAGGCCGGCAGTTGCACGGCGTAGTAAAAGCGGGTAAAAACAAGTGTTGCCGTCGGCGCAGAAAAACGCGCCGTTGCTTTCGCGTTCAAAGCCGCGACCGGCCAGAAATGTATCGGTTTCAAGGATGAGTTCAGTGAGTTGCGGCGGGCAGCCGGACAGGTTCGGTTTTCGGCGCGCCTGTACTGCGTCCGTGATCTGGCGAAACCAGGCCTGAATGCCTTCTTGCTGTTGCATAAGCGAAGAAGCGCCGGCCGGCAAGCCGAGGCCTGCAAGACCCAAAGTGCTTGTTTGTAAAAAAGTTCTTCTTTTCATAATATCATGGATGACAAAAGTACCAGGGGGTGAAAAAATGATTCCCGGGGAGGCTGGTATTCCTTTGCAGCAAAAGTAGCCATTCACATATGGAAAATTGGGGTTCGTTCGAAATAATTTCCCGTTCAGGAGGCCTTCCATTCCATCAGCAGGTACACCGGATTGTCTTCACTGATGACCCGAAAGCCGAGCCGGTCGTATAAATGCCGGGCACGATTATATCGCTCTACGTGAATGGTTGTGCGCTTTCCGGTTGCAGCCGCTTCGTGCATGATTCCGCGCAATACCCCTTCTCCGATGCCCTTGCCCCGAAAACCGGGCAGGAGGGCAATGTCTACGATGCGTACTTCGTCGGCGCGATGATCCAGATAAAGCCGTCCGGCGGCCTGCTCTTCGTAAAGCAGGATGCCGAACTGCTTGTTTTTGTACATCTGCTGATAGTAGATATGTTGTGCACGGAATTGTTGTGTTAAGAAGGTCGTCTTTTGTTCAGCGCTCCAATCCGGCACTAAATCCATTTCATCTGCACGCGTACTGGCATATATATCCAGCAGCAAAGGCTCATCAGCCGGCTCGATCGGCCGAAATACTAAAGCATCCGTTTGGATTTGGTTCATCGAAAACATAGTCAATCTATTTCTCCGCGTTCGGGAGTTGGGAATTTGAATCAGAAAACTACGTGGAAAATACTCCCCAACGATCTGAGTAAAAAATGAGAACCGGCAGCGGATATATCATCCGGCAGGTACTTGTTTGGTTCATTCTTAATATGGCAGCGGGGGGCTCCCAGGGGGCAATCAATCGTAATTAATGAATAGCGCGGTGCGCCGGCTGTTTTCAAAAAGGGAGACGATTGGGTTCGCCGGGGTAAAAGTGTTGTTGTGGCTGCAAATATAACCGCTTCCTGAAAATATTCTTTTTTTCTTCTATAATGTTTTGCCGCGTACAAAGTCATTGACAAGCGGATAGTTTAAAATTTTTTCCTTTTAAAAAACTTCATAATACGTTGCTATGCAGATTTAATTGTTAATTCACACAATAAGCCGGGAAGATGGTTTGAAAAAGAGCCGAACTATTTTACCTTAGCTGCCTGTAAAGCAATCTTTGTAATTGCAGGTTTCTCAATTAAGCGGTTCCCCCCATCGCTCTGTGTTGAACTGTAACTAATTGTAATCTCATGAAAAGTAAACGCGCCTTCCTCTTACAGGGGCAGTGGTCTATTGTCGTTGCCGGTACCGCCGGCACACACGACCCCTTTAGCCGACAGCATTTCTTCTGTCGTGTTGTTTCAGATCATTACCATCGATTTCTGCAGTATACCGGTCCTGCCACCCAGCAAAGCCCCGGCCTTGCCATTTTTGCTCCCTTCCCATTTTTCCGGAAACAGCCTCATTAACATCGGAATACACAAAAAAATATGTAAACGGCATAATTTATGCTTTGAAAAAAGTGTCTTTTGCCGGGAACACGCACATTTTTAAAGATCAGTCCGATCTGAAAAGTACAGAAAAATCCTTACGAATGAAAAAAAGTTTTACCCTCCTGCTCGCTTTAGTTTGCTGCCTCGGTGTAAAGTCTCAGACCATCGTTCCGACCCAAACGGATATGATTATCATCGACAACGGCACTTCCGGCAAAGCAGATCCAAATGATCGCATCCAATACAAGGTAACCATCCAGAATACGGGCGCCGCTTCAGGCACTAATACGCAACTGAACGTCGTGCCCGATCCGCGCACCACATTCGTGGCAGGTACCTTCAAATCCACGCCGCTGGCCGTCCCCGATACCTACACAGCCACAGGCAACGTCGGTATCAGCGTTCCCGCAGCAAGCGGCGTAAAAGCCAACGACTTCGACGACAACCTGGCCGGCGCTACGCTCCTCGTGACTACGCCGCCGCCGAACGGCACGGTGGTACTCAACAACGATGGTAGTTTCACGTACACGCCCAACGCAGGTTTTACAGGTGCCGACGTATTTACCTATACGATGACGGACGTCACGCCCGTACCTGCCGCTCCGACCACGGATGCGACGACGGTGACGATCACGGTATCAAACATGATCTGGTTTGTAGACAATACCAGCGGCGGCTCCGGCGGAACGGGTACACTCACCGACCCTTTCAAAACATTGCCTAATTTTAACGCCTCTGCACTTCCGCAGGCCGGCCATATCATATTTATCAAAAATACCGGCACGAAATACAATGGCGGCATTGTATTGAAAAACAATATGCTCCTGTTCGGCACAGGCCATACCGGTGGCGCCAACCTCGCCAACGTACTGCCGTTTGTGCTCGCGCCCAACAGCAACGCCCTGCCTGCGACCAACGGTACCCGGCCTATTATTGTAAGCCCGACCAATGGCATCACCCTGGCCTCCGGCAACACCATCCGCGGTGTAGAGGTAGGCTATTGCCCTAATGGCGCGAAAATTTTCGGTAACAACTTCGGCACGCTGACCGTCGGCAATACCACCACCCCGGATGTCGCCCTGAGTGGCAACCGGACGACCCTCGACCTGACCAACGGCGCCTTTGCCGCAACTTCCAAGTTTGCCTTCATCACCAGCCTCGATACGAGTACCCTTATATTGAACACCGTGAGCGGGTCATTGGCCAGCGGTAGCACCACGGTGAATGCCAGAGATGCCGCAAAAGCCTTCGATATTCAAAACTCCAGCGCTGCGCTTGACTTTGGCTCGACGATCGCCAATCACTTCAACAGCGGCACCGTCATCAGTATTACCAACAGTGGCACAGGTTCCGTCACCTTTAGCAACCTGAGCATACCCACCGGCGGCATCGGATTGCTCGCCAATGCGGGCGGCACCATTAATATAGGTGGTACGGCCAGTACCATTACCGCAGGGACGGCCCTCGATATTACCAATACTTCCTTTGGATCTGGGGCAACTTTCGCATCCATTACTTCAAGCAGCAGTAGCGGTAAAGGTGTCAACCTGAATACGGTAAGCGGACCGGTTACCATCAACGGCGGTTCCATCACCAACAGCTCCAGCGTCGCTTTCGATGTCCAGGCCGGTTCCAGCAATATCCAGTATGCCGGTACCATCTCCAATGCTGCTCCCCTGGCCGTGGAAGTCACCAATCGCACGGGCGGTACGGTCACTTTTTCCGGTAACATTACCAATACAGGCGCCGGAATCAATCTGGCCAGCAATACCGGCGGTACGATTACTTTCAGCGGCGCCTCGCAAAGCCTGACCACCGGCACTTCCACTGCCGTCACATCGATTGCCAATTTGGGTGCCACCATCAACTTTACCGGCGGCGCACTGGTCATCACTACTACCAGTGGCACGGGCTTCAGCGCTACCGGCGGCGGTACTATCAATGTCACCGGTGCTAACAACACCATCACCAGCACCACCGGTTCTCCCGTGAACATTGCCAATACTACCATCGGCGCCAGCAATGTAACTTTCAAAAGCGTATCCTGCAACGGCGCTTCCAATGGTATTGTGCTCAATACGACAGGTGCAAGCGGCGGTTTCGTCGTAACCGGCACCGGCACCACCGACGGCTCGGGCGGCACCATACAGAATATCACCAACCGCGGCGTGTCGGCATTTAGTACCACCAACCTGTCGCTGAAAAACATGGCCTTCACCAACGCAAGCATGGTAGACGGCCCCGGCCCTTGCGGCGCAGCAGACAACTCCGGCTGCAATGCGGCTATTCACCTCAATACGGTAACAACTGCTACACTGGATAATGTAGACATCAGTGGGACAACCGCCGAAGAGGGCATCAACGTGCGCAATACCTCTAACTTTAGCCTGCTCGGCAGTAACTTGATCAATTGTGGTATACCGAGTTCGGGAGCGGATACGGAGGAAAGTTGCCTGTACGCAATTGATATGTTTGGAACCTGTGCTATTAACAATTCCTCCCTGACTGTTCCAAGCGAACGCGCGGCGGTGATTTACAACAACAGCAAAACGCTGGCGCTGACCGTAAACGGTTCCACCTTCGGCGATAATCAGGGCCAGTTACTGGGCGCCGACGGCCTGGAAATAGATAATAATGGAGCGGGCAATTTAACCCTGGATATCATTAATTCCACCTTTTTAAAGCCTAAAACCAACGGGCTTCAGGTCATTACAAATGGCACTTCTTTCAGTAGCGTAGATGTTACCGGTTCTACCTTCAACCCGGGCCCAGCGCCTACGGGCGCAGCAGCTATGGACTTGATTATGAACAACAGTGGAGACATGGATTTTAATATCATCAATAATACCATTCAGGCGAGGTCGATCAACGTTATTAATATTTATGCGTTTGCCAACGGTTCGTTTGAAGGCAGAATCAACAATAACCCTGTCATAGAGTCGCTCACCGGCGGCAACGGTAGTGGAAACGGTATCAATGTCACCCATGATGGCAACTCGACCACCAACAGGATAGAGATTAAAAACAATATGGTTACCGCCATCAATGACAACGGGATCATTGTATTATCAAGACTAGGATCAGGCCGTGTAGACGCCACGATAACGGGAAATACGGTTTCGTTGACAGGGGGCCCCTCGAGCTTCCGTGCTATCCAGGCATCTGCCGGTGCATCCAGTGACGGAGGCACCAATAAATTGTGTGCGTATATCGCCAACAATATAACGTCCATTCTTCCAGGCGCCGCTGGCCATTACCAGGGGCGGGCTGCACATGGTACGGGCAACTCGCAGCCCATCAACGAACTCATCCTTCAGGGCGGCGGCACTACGGTACAAACCAACTGGGACTTGAATATGAACTCCCCGCTCAGTACCGCTATGGGCGCCCTTATCACTCAATCGGGCTTTGGTAACTTCACCTTCTTACCCGTCGGCCAGACGTGTGCAGCGCCTGCCAACCCTATGCCTTAAAAAAATCCCCCTCGAAAACCTACACATCCTAATCTTGCAAGTGACAGATTTTCAAACAGTCGGATTACTTGTCGTTCCCTAAATAATGCCCTTCCCTGCCTTCATACGGTGAATACCCAAAAGGCAGGGAAGGAAAATCAATTGAAAATTTTTCCTCAACTATGAAAAATAGTTTCATGAAAAAAGTATTACAAATTACAGGTAATCAACTGTTTGCAGTTATATTGCTTAGCCTTTTCGGCAGTAGTGACCTTCTTGCGCAAACATTCCCAACCCCAGGTTTTACCCTGCCCGCCGGTAAAACCATTTGCATTACCTATGATGTGCTTGTGAGTACCAACGTATGCCCTTCGGGTACTGTCCCCAGTGGAGATATCAGTAACCAGAGCAACGTTACGGGAAGCAACTTTGCCACCAAACAAACGGACGACCCGGATATTGTGGGTGCTTCCAACCCGACACTTACGCCGGTCAGTTCGCTGAGCATCGGTGATCTGGTATATAAAGACAATAACCGGAACGGCGTTTTCGATGGAGGCGATGCCGGCATCAATGGCGTTCTTGTAAGACTATACCTCGATAACGGCGACGGTGTGCTAACGGTTGCCGACGGCGCATTTATTGCCACCACGAATACCGCCGGTGGAGGTTTGTACAGTTTTGCAGTTTGCCCCGGCAACTATATCGTGGAAATAGCCACTTCCAACTTTAACGTAGGCGGCCCCCTGTACGATGTTCCGTCATCGAACGTGCTGGTCAGCAGCCCTGTCGGCGGTGCTACCGATCCGGACGACGATGTGAACAACGATGACAACGGCGATCCCGTTGTCGGTTTTGGCGTAGCCTCCGCAGCAATTACGGTGGCTTACGGCGCCGAACCGATTACCGACGGCGATACGGATGCCAATACCAACCGGACAGTTGATTTCGGGTTCAAAACCCCGGCAACGGTAACAGTGGCGGTCGCACCTTCGTCCGTTCTGGAAGACGGCGGTACCGGACTCGTTTACACCTTTACCCGCAATGATGCCAACCCTACGCCGCTGGTAGTCAATTTCTCGGTAGGCGGTACGGCCACTTTTACAACGGACTACACGCAAACAGGCGCTAGTTCATTCAGCGCAAGCTCCGGCACCGTGATATTTACGGGTACCAATACCACCGCAACGGTAACCGTAACCCCTGTGGTGGATGCGGTTGTGGAACCCAATGAAACGGTCGATCTGACCGTTGTCAGCGGAACGGGATACGCTGTCGGTGCGCCGAGTGTTGCCAGCGGCACGATCACCAACGACGATACGGACGTAACGGTTGCCGTTGCACCAGGTTCGGTGGCGGAAGACGGGGTGCCGAATCTCGTATACACCTTTACACGTACCGGTGTGACAACCGGTGCACTGACGGTGAACTTCAACGTGGGCGGAACGGCTACGTTCGGCACGGACTACACCCAAACCGGCGCAGCAAGTTTCAGCGCTTCCTCCGGAACGGTCACTTTTAGCGCGGGCAGTTCTACGGCGACTGTAACGGTGGATCCGACAGCAGATGCTACGGTAGAACCCAATGAAGCGGTGAATATTGTCGTGGCAGCCGGTTCCGGCTACAACGTCGGCCTACCAAGCCTTGCCACTGGTAACATCCTCAATGAAGATACGGATGTAACCTTAACCGTTGCACCATCATCGGTACTTGAAGACGGCGCTACCAATCTGGTATACACCTTTACGCGTACCGGTGTGACGATCGGCACGCTGACCGTCAACTTCTCGGTAGGCGGAACGGCCACATTCAGTACGGATTATACCCAAACCGGCGCTGCTTCATTCAGCGCTTCTACGGGAACCGTAACCTTTACCGGAAGCAACACGACTGCTACCGTTACCATCGATCCTACGGCAGATATGGCGCTGGAGCCCGACGAAACGGTGGTGTTGACCATCACCAGTGGCGCGAGTTACAATGCGGTTGCTCCAAGCACTGCCACCGGAACGATCACCAATGACGATAACAGCGTATCTGTTGCCGTTTCGCCTGCATCCGTACTGGAAAACAGCGGAACCGATCTGGTATACACCTTTACCCGTACGGACGTGAACTCCGGCGCATTGGTGGTCAATTTCACCGTCGGCGGTACCGCAGGACTGGGAACGGACTACACACAGAGCGGAGCAACGTCGTTTACGTCCACGACGGGTACCGTAACGTTCTCCGGCGTAAGCCCGACCGCCACGGTTACCCTCACGCCGACCCCGGATAACGTGGTAGAAGCCGATGAAACCGCTATTATAACCTTGACGAGTGGAGTCGGATACGGCATCGGGGCGCCGGGCGCCGCTACCGGTACCATTACCAATGACGATACTGGGATGCTCACGTTGAGCGGCGGTATCATGCAAGATGAAACGAATGCCGGAATGGTCTCCTATGTATTTACCGTTACTTTAAATGCGGACGTACAGGGCGGATTCCAGGTTCCATACACAACCAACGATGGCACGGCCACAACGGCAGATAACGATTATGCGGACAACGACGGCATCTTTACCTTTACAGGTACCGCCGGTGAAACCAAAACCTTTACGGTGCAGGTGAACGGCGATACCAAAGTGGAACTGGATGAAACCTTTACCGCCGCGCTTGGCGCCCTCACAGGGGCTCCCGCAGGCGTTACCGTAGCCGGTTCGCCGCAAACGGCTACGATCACGAACGACGAGTCCGCAACTGTTTCCATTGCCGCCAATGTCAGCCAGTCTGAATCTACTACCCCGCAAGTGTTCAGCGTGACACTTTCCAACCCGGTAGATGTGGCTGTTACGGTAGTGTTCTCTACTACCGACGGCACCGCAACGACAGGCGATAATGATTACGCAGGTATCGCCGGACAAACGGTCACCTTTGCTGCCGGGACGACCACAGCGCAAACTGTGAATGTTGCCATTACAAACGACAGCAAAGTAGAAGCCGATGAGGTGTACAACACTTCAATAGGCACCCTGGCTGCCGGTGGCCGGAGCGTGAGCCTGGGTACTTCTACCCGTACGGGTACGATCACCAACGATGACAATGCCACCGTGACACTCACACCAGCAGGCGGCATTACACAGAATGAAGGGAATTCGGGTACCACACCCTTTATGTTTACCGCTACGTTGAATAATGCGGTACAAGGCGGCTTTACACTGGCCTACACTACCAATGACGGCACTGCTACGGTAGCCGACAATGATTACATTAATAATGACGGTTCCCTTTCATTTTCCGGAGCCGCAGGCCAGGCACTGCCAATTACCGTACTGGTAAACGGCGACACCAAAGTAGAAGCGAATGAAACGTTTACCGTAGCGCTGGGTTCCATTTCCGGAACCACACTGGGCGCTTCCATCAATACTGCTGGTTCTCCGCAAACAGGCACGATCAATAACGACGAAGTGGACTGGGGCGACGGTCCCGA
>JAKQJD010000380.1 GCA_029561355.1 Bacteroidota bacterium
ACGTCGACCACATGCAGCAGGATATCGCATTCGCGTACCTCGTCGAGTGTGCTTTTAAAACTTTCTACCAGGTGGTGCGGCAGTTTGCGGATAAACCCGACGGTATCGGAGAGCAAAAAAGGCATGGCGCCGAATACCACCTTGCGAACCGTGGTATCGAGGGTGGCGAACAGTTTGTTTTCCGCCAGTACCTCCGACTTGCTCATGAGGTTCATGAGCGTACTTTTGCCCACGTTGGTGTATCCGACGAGCGCTACGCGGATCAGTTCGCCGCGGGTTTTTCGCTGGGTCTGGTTTTGCCGGTCGATGTCTTTCAGTTTATCCTCCAGCGATTTGATGCGGTACTGAACCAGACGACGGTCCGTTTCGATCTGCGTTTCACCGGGTCCGCGCATACCGATACCGCCTCGCTGGCGCTCCAGGTGCGTCCACAGGCCGCGCAGACGGGGCAAGAGGTATTTCATTTGCGCCAGTTCCACCTGCGTTTTTGCCTGTGCGGTTTGTGCCCGGCTGGCGAAGATGTCGAGGATGAGGGTAGAGCGGTCGACGATTTTTACTTTCAGGGCTTCTTCCAGGAAATTGGTTTGTTTGCCGGTCAGGTCATCGTCGAAAATGACCATGTTTACTTCTTCATGCCGCTGTATGTACTGTTCAATTTCCTGCACCTTTCCGCTGCCGATAAAACTGCGGTGTTCGGGGTGTTGCAGGCGCTGGGTAAAACGTTTGATCGTTGTTGCGCCGGCAGTAAGGGCCAGAAATTCCAGTTCGTCCATGTATTCATGCGCCTGGGTTTCCGTCACGTCGGGCGTGATGAGGCTGACCAGCACCGCATATTCGGGTTCTTTTTTAAGGGTAGTGGTTTTTTCGTTGAGTGTCCAGTCCTTCGCCATATGTAGTTGTTGGTTATTTGTTATTGGTTATCAGGGTGGTCGCGCTCGGCTTTTGTGCCATAAATGCCGAAAGGTATCGCCCTGCGGGCCAATAACAGGTATGAGGTTCCTAAAAATTCCATGCCGGGGAATTTTGAATTGAAAAAGAAGCGGTTATTTTTGCAGGAACTTGATGAGGCTTTGAGAAAACGAGAATAAATCAAATACTCGTACCCTCAAATCCTCCTCAAAAACAAACACCGCTTCATATAATCAAAATACGCTTCGCATGACTCTCCGGTACACTCCCTACCTGCGTTTCATCGTGCCCTTCGTACTGGGTCTGGCCGTGGGCGGCTGGATGGATCAACCTGTACCGTACCTTGGGCCGCTACTTTTTACCGGTATATTACTGGCTGTTCTGCTGGCCATCCGGAAAATTTCCTACCGCTACCGCTGGGTTTTCGGCGCTTACCTGCACTTGCTGCTGTTTTTTGCCGGCTATTTTCATTGCGTAGCCTACAACGAGCTACGCAGGCCCGGTCATTTCGCCGCCCAAACAACTCCTGCGGCCCAATACCTGATCGGGACCGTTTACAAATCGCCTTCGCATGGCGCCAAACTAAAAGTACCTATTCAGGTGGAAGCCATCGGAATCTCGCCTGATTCGATGCAAACGACCACCGGCAACCTGCTGCTTTTTCTGGACATTACTTCTGAAACGGATAGCATTCGGTATGGCGACCGGCTCGGATTGTACGCTACCCTGCGTCCTTGCGAACCGCCCAAAAACCCGCACGCCTTCGATTACCGGCGGTATTTACATTTTCAAAATATTCATTACCAGGTATTTGTAAAAACAGATTCCCTGGAGGTGTTATCGCGCAACCACGGTACACGCCTCTGGCGCGCTGCTTACGGCAGTCGCGACCGGCTGCTGGGACTGTTGCGCACTTATTTTCCGACGGATGATGAATACGCGGTCGCTTCCGCCTTGCTGGTAGGTTACACCGACGACCTTTCCGACGAACTGCGGACCGCATATGCACAAACGGGATCGATGCATGCCCTGGCTGTATCTGGTACGCATGTCGGCATGCTGTATGTCGGCCTGATGTTTTTGCTGGCGCGTTTCCGGTTCAGAGGCCGCTGGAAATTGCTGGAAACAGCGCTGATTCTGGTCGTTATCTGGGCTTTTACATTTCTGACCGGCGCAACGGCTTCGGTACTGCGGGCTTCGATCATGTTCAGCACCTATATGCTGGGCAAGGCTTTTCACCGCGATGCGCCGGCCTGGAATGTGTTGCCGGCTTCGGCTTTCGGGCTGTTGCTGTTCAATCCTTATTATTTGTTCGACGTCGGTTTCCAGTTGTCGTATGCGGCGGTGGCCGGCATGGTATTTTTTTATGCGCGGTTTTACAAAATGTTCCCGCCCATGCCCCGCTGGGCCGACGAATGCCTGAAAGTGCTGCTGGTAGGCATGGCCGCACAATTGGGTACACTGCCGCTGACCTTGTATTATTTCAACCAGTTCCCGGTTTATTTCTGGTTGTCGGGATGGATTGTTGTGCTGGGCGGGGCTGTTTTTTTGTGGGGCGGCGCGATGCTGGTTTTGCTCGATATGTTTTCCCAAACATTGGCGGGCTGGCTCGGAACAGCGCTGTACTATATGCTTTGGGGTATTAACAAGGCTATTTTCTTTATCCAGACCTTGCCAGGAAGTGTGATTTCGAATATCTGGATTGCCGGCTGGGCGGTGGCTGCGCTGTATCTCTGTATCGTTTTTTTGGGCAGCCTGATGGTTTATAAAAAAGCAAGGTATCTGATGGCTTTTGTCGCCACTTTGTCTTTTCTGGGTATGTACCGAATTTCGACGCTTTCTGCTAAAAGTACACAGCACGAGATCACGATTTATCACGTGAACAAACAAAGTCTGATCGATTTCCGCGACGGCCGGGGCGTGGTCAGTTTGTCCGACTCCCTGGCGCCGGGCAAAGAACTATACACTGCGCAGGCCAACCGCATCACCGGAGCCATGAACCGGAAAACGGCCTTGCATTTTGCGGTCGATACGTTTCTTTCAAAAGGTAATCTGCTGATCGACGGGCCTTTTATCCAGTTTTATAATAAAAAACTTGTTGTGATAGACCGCGCGGAACAGGTCAGCACCGGTCAGTCCGCACTGATAAAAACCGATATCCTGTTGCTTCGAAAAAACCCGAAAATAACCATTGCCGAATGCCGCGAACATTTTGATTTTCAGGTTGCAGTGTTCGACGTTTCCAACAGTCTCCGGCAAACGGAACGCTGGCGCAAGGAATGCGAAGAAAACGGGTGGCGCTATTATGACGTGCGCAGCCGGGGAGCCGTGGTGATAGAAGTGAGAGGTGAGAAGTGAGAGCCGACTTCGATTACACCGCTTCGCTCGAAAATAGAAGTGAGATTTTAATCATCAACAAACACACCTTCATTTATGCGTAATCGTTTTCTTCACTACTTACATTTTACCAGAAAAGAACGCAATGGCACGATTGCCTTACTACTGCTCTGTGCGCTGATTTTCGCCACACCGGAAATCCTGAGCAGGTTCAAATCGCCGGAAGGCACTGATTTTACGGGTTTTCGGGAGGAAATTCAAACCTTTCGGGATAGCCTGAACAGCCGGAAAAGCAGCCACCACGCCGAACTTTTTAACTTTAACCCGAACACCGCCAGCGAGGAGGATTTTGTCCGACTCGGGCTTTCACAAAAAACGGCCGCCATGATCTGCAAATACCGCGATAAAGGCGGGCAATTTCGGCGGCCGGAGGATTTTAAAAAAATATGGGGACTCGCGCCGGAAGATTACGAGCGGCTGGCGCCTTTTATCCGCATGGGAAATGAGGAGCGGGATTTTCCGGAAAAACAATTTGCCGGCCATCACCCGGCCGAAACATTTATTTTCGATCCCAACACAGCCACCGAAAACGATTTTGAGCGCCTCGGCATTCCCAAATGGACCATAAAAAGTATCCTCAATTACCGCTCTAAAGGTGGCAAATTCCGGCGCAAGGAGGATTTTCAAAAGATCTATAACCTCCCGGAAGAAGATTATGCCCGGCTGGAATCATTCATTGCCATCCAGCCATCGGCGGCTTTTGCACAGACTGCCGGTTATCCATCCGCCGCCGGTTTTCCTTCAAAAAAGCCGGCCACCCGCTCGGTTGACATCAACCGCGCCGACGTGGAAGCCTGGATGACCTTACCCGGTATCGGCGAAAAACGTGCGCGCCAACTGGTCAATTACCGCGACAAACTCGGTGGATTCCTGTCCGTGGAGCAGGTAGCACAAATGTATAATCTGCCGGACAGCGTGTTCCAGTCTATTCGTCCCTTGCTGGTACTGGAAAGCCGCGAAATTCGAAAGATCGACCTGAACAGCGCCTCGGCAGCCGATCTGGCCTCGCACCCTTATTTTTCCAAAAAACAGGCGGATCTGATTGTCAACTACCGGCAGCAGCACGGGCCTTACCGTTCAGTGGATGATATCGACAGGATCATTCCTTTTACGGACAAGGTGTGGCTGGTGAAGGTGAAGGCTTATTTGAGGGTTTGAATCAGGATTAAGGCTAAGTTTGAATCAGGATTAAAAGGACTAAAAAAGGATTTACCAGGATTTGGCTCGCAGGTTGCAGCAAATCCTGGTAAATCCTTTTTTAATCCTTTTAAT
>JAKQJD010000389.1 GCA_029561355.1 Bacteroidota bacterium
GCCAAAGTAAAAATCGTAAAGAAAATGCCGCGGTTGCTCAGCCCCAACTGGTCGCTCAGGTCGGGCACCAGCGTCAGGATAACGCCGTAAGCGAAATAGCAGAAAATCATGGCATAGGCGGCCGGCATGGCCAGCGGATCGAAGATGTCGTTGCGGGTCACTTTGAGCAGGCTCCAGCGAAACGGCTGTTTTTCCCGTAGCGTTTCCGGCAGATTGAATAACACTGCGATGGACAACACCGCCAGCACTGCCGAGGCGTAAAACATCGTATTGATGCCGTACATCTGCGCCAGCCAACTGCCCAGCGGCGGAGCGCTGCTCGAACCCACACTCAGGCAAATACCCAGGATGCCCATCGCTTCGCCACGCCGTTCTACCGGCACCACATCGGCTACATAGGCGGCCGTGCCGGTCGGTTTGAAACCCGTGGAAAATCCGTGGAAAAAGCGCAGGGCAAGAAATCCGCTCACAAAAGCGAGTGCCGGATATAACGTACTGCAAAGCACGCAGGCAATTACCCCGATGTACATGACAGGAATGCGGCCGATGGTATCGGTAAGTTTTCCGCTGAAGGGCCGTGATATGCCCGCCGTCAGGGTAAACAGGGCGATGATCAGTCCTTTTTGGGTGGCTCCGCCCAGCGAACTGAGGTACGCGGGCAACTCCGGGATCATCATGTTGAAACTGCCGGCAAACAACGCATGCGACAGACACAACAGCAAAAAGGGCCGCGAGTAAATAGAAGTCCGAAGTCCGAAGTCGTCAGTCCGAAGTGCGGGATCAGTACGGAGTTCGGGGTCGTCAGTACGAAGTTTTTTTGGCATGAGTAGCAGGCGATCAACTATCAACTAATAAACATATAAACCTCAAAAGACTTCGTACTGACGACTTCGAACTACGCAAGGACATAAACTAACAACTTCGCACTACGCAAGGACTTCGCACTGACGACTTCGCACTTCGGACTTCCTAATCCGGCTCGAAGCCCAGAACGATATTGAACCGGGCGTAATCGCCCAGTTTTCGGCCCGTTACGTTGGGTTTGTCGAAACCGATACCGTAGTCGAAACCGAGCGTACCGAACATCGGCAGGAATACCCGCAGACCCAGACCGGCAGAACGTTTGATATCGAAAGGGTTGAAATCCTGCGCCCGCAGCCAGGCATTACCGCCCTGCGCGAAAGCCGTCATAAAGATGGTGCTTGAAGGATTCAGCGAAATGGGGTAACGCAGTTCGACGGTGTATTTGTTGAACACGCCGGCGCCGAACGGATAGGCCGCCATAATTTCATCCTGGTCGTAGCCGCGAAGGCTGATGATGTCACGACCCTGCAAGCCTGTGCTCTGGTTGTTCAGGCCGTCGCCGCCGAGGTCGAAACGCTCGAATGGCGTAAGCGGCGTTTTATCCGACCAGCGGCCGAGAATACCGATTTTTGCCTGTGTTTTCAGCACCAGTTTGCCCACCAGCGAGGTGTACCACTCCGCGTCGATACGCCATTTGACGTATTCTATGTAGCGGAAAACATCGGTTGTGGAGCCTTCCTGGTAGAAACTGGCTTTTTTGAACAGCGAGTATGGCGGGGTAGCGTTCATCTTCACCGAAATCAGCGAACCCGTTTTAGGGAAAATCGGGTCGTTGATACTGTTCCGCGCCAGCGTGAGGCCCACGTTGTAGTTGTGGAAAATACCGTCGGACAGGCGGCCGCCGCGGCCGTCGCCAAAGTTAAACCCGGCGGCATTGTTGAGTTTCAGCGTTTGCAGGTCGAGGTCGGCGCGGAAGATAAAGTTGTCGTCCGGGAATTTCAGACGTGTGCCGAAGCCCACGGTTCCCTGCACGATGTCGAGGCTCTGGAACGTTTCCGAACCCGAAAAACCCGAGGTGAAGCGGTTGTAAAAACCGGCTATCGTGAGCGAGTTGGGGCGTTTGCCACCCAGCCAGGGTTCGGTGAACGATGCATTGTACGACTGGTAGCGGTCGCCGGCCGTCTGGCCGCGTATGCTGAAGCGCTGGCCGTCGCCCTGCGGCAACGGATTCCAGGTTTCCTTGTGCTTGATGTTGCGCACCGAGAAGTTGTTGAACGTTACGCCCAGGGTTCCGATGACGCCGCCGCGGCTGAATGCCGTTGCGGGCTGGTAGCCTGCGGAAAGTTCCAACTGGTCGGACGGTTTTTCCTCTACGGTGTATTCGATATCCACAGTACCTCGGTCGGGATTTACCGGCGTGTTGATACCCAGTTTTTCCTGGTTGAAATAGCCGAGGTTGACGATCTCGCGCTGCGAACGAATGATGTCGGAGCGGCTGAACTTGTCGCCGGGCCGGGTGAACAGTTCGCGGCGGATAACGTGTTCGTGGGTGCGGTCGTTGCCTTTGATCACCACGCGGTCGATGGTGGCCTGCGGACCTTCGAAGATGCGTAGTTCCAGGTCGATCGAGTCATTTTCAATCGCCGTTTCTACGGGGTCGACACGAAAGAACAGATAACCGTTGTCGAGGTACAGCGACGAAATATCGCGGCCGTCCTGGCTGAACGACAGGCGTGTGTCGAGCAGTTCCTGATTGAACACGTCACCTTTATTGATCCCCAGCACCTGGTCGAGGAACTTGGTTTCATACAGCGTATTTCCTTTCCAGACGATGTTGCGGAAGTAGTAGCGGTTGCCTTCGCTGATGTCCAGGTGGATCATGATCTCGCCTTTCTTATTGCGCCAG
>JAKQJD010000062.1 GCA_029561355.1 Bacteroidota bacterium
GCGCTGGCTTATTTCGGCTTCGAATTGAACATGATCAATACCGTGCATGACTATTACATGATGCCGTTTTTGCTGCCGGTTTTTATGGTTGCTGCGTATGGTATCAAATACCTTTGGTATGGCGGAAAAGCAACGCAGTACCTTTCTATACTCGCCTTCGTGTTGCTGCCGCTGATCGCATTCCTGACGGCCGACAATAAATGGAGCGTCGAAAAATCGTACTGCAACCCCGCCCTGATCGAAAACCGCGAAGAACTGCGCAACGCCGTGCCGCGCGACGAAATCTGCGCCATGCAAAATGATGTTTCCATGCACATTTACCCTTACGCGCTGGATAAAATCGGCCCCGTTTTTTCCAAAGACGAATTACCGCCCGAATGGGTCGAAGACATGATTCGCCGTTTGCATATTCACTACCTGTACTCCGATGCGCGTAAGGTGGATGAAAATCCGGCTATCGTACCTTTTCTCGATACACTCCTGCTCGAACGCGGCACCATGCGGGTGTACCGGTTTAAAACGGCGGAACAACTACCACCAAAACAAGAGAAGTGAGAGAAGTGAGAGAGGTGAGAGGGTGAGAGCCGACTTCGATTTCGCCATTCGCCCTATTTCTTCCGATTGTAGAGCGAATGGCGAAATCGAAGTCGGCTCTCACTCTCTCACCTCTCTCACCCTTTTACTTCTTTATCATGGATCATTTCCAGTCTCTCCTCTCCCTTCTCCACCGCGAACGCGATGAAGACCTGCAGGAATTCCTGCGGCAGATCCGCGAGCGCCCACTGGCCGATCGGGTCGAACGGGGGTATAGCTGGTATCCATTGCAAGTGGTGCAGACGGGATTCGCGCTGGGCGACAAGGCGTTTGTGGTGGTGGAGCGTACCACGCGCCGCGACGAGCCGCACCAGTTGCGTTCGGGCCAGACGGTGCGTTTTTTTACACAGTCGCCGCATGTGGAAAATGCTGAAAAACAAGGCGTTATCAACTTTGTGGAGCGCAACCGCATGAAAATAATTCTCAATGCACGCGACGTACCCGACTGGATTACGTTCGGGCAACTGGGCGTGGATCAGTTGTTCGACGACCGCAGTTACCGGGAAATGGAAACGGCTCTGAACAAGGTCATGCATTCCAAAGGAGACCGGCTGGCCGAACTGCGCGACATTTTTACCGGAAAGAAAAAAGCAGCGGAAGTATTCGAAACTGCTCCCGTAGCCTTACCGGGCCTTAACGACAGCCAGAACGCCGCTGTTACCGCCATTCTCGCCAACCGCGACGTAACCATCATTCACGGTCCGCCCGGCACCGGTAAAACCACCACGCTGGTAGCTGCCATCGCGCAACTGGTGCAAAAAGAAAGCACCGTACTTGTCACAGCCCCCAGCAATACCGCCGCCGACCTGCTCACCGAACGGCTGGCCTCCGCCGGTGTGCAGGTGGTGCGTGTGGGCAATATCAGCCGCGTCGACGAGTCGGTGATGATGCACACGCTCGACAGCATTCTGGCCCGCCATCCGGAAAGTAAAAACATCAAAAAAGTAAAAATTCAGGCCGCCGAATACCGGCGCCAGTCGCGGCAGCACAAACGCAGTTTCGGCTACGAGGAGCGCCGCGAACGCGAGCACCTCAAACAACAGGCGAAGGAACTGGAATCCTGGGCAAATACCCTGGAAGATAAACTGGTGGAAATGGTGCTCACTTCCGCACAGGCTATCACTTGTACGCTTGTCGGCGCCAACCACCCGGTGCTGGACCGCTACCGTTTCCGCACCTGCGTGATGGACGAAGCGGCGCAGGCACTAGAACCTGCCGCCTGGATCCCTATCATCAAATGCAGCCGCGTGGTGCTGGCCGGCGACCCGTTTCAGTTGCCGCCCACAGTGAAAAGTATAGAAGCCGCCCGTGGCGGATTGTCGAAAACCCTGATCGAACGGAGCCTCGAACTGCTGCCCGACGCGGTGCATTTGCTCGACGTGCAGTACCGTATGCACCACACGATCATGGATTTTTCCAACCAGTATTTTTACGAAGGCGCTTTGAAAGCCCACGATTCCGTCGTCGGGCATCGCTTGCTGAGCCTCGACAGCACGGGAGAAACCGTGACGGTGTTCGAGCCCGTGCTTTTTGTAGACACTGCCGGTACCGGTTTCGAAGAAAAAATCAACAAGGACACCGGCAAGGATTCTACCCGCTACGCCAGCAAATACAACCCCGAAGAAGCCCTGTTGCTGCGCGAACACCTGCTACAGTTGCTGGAAAAATTTCCCGACCCCGAGCGATACCCCTCCATCGGCATTCTGTCGCCCTACCGCGAACAGGTGAATTACCTGGAAGATATGGTGCGGGAAGACGAGGTGCTGGCGCCCCTGCATGCGAACAGCCAGTTGGTGGTGAACACCGTCGACGGGTTTCAGGGGCAGGAACGCGACGTGATCTACATCAGCCTGGTGCGCTCCAACCCCAAATCCGAAATCGGTTTTCTCAGCGATTACCGCCGCATGAACGTGGCTATGACCCGCGCCCGAAAACTACTGGTGGTCATTGGTGATTCGGCGACGATTGGGAACAATGCGTTTTATGCAAAATTTCTGGAGTACTGCGAGGGGAAGGGCGGGTATCAGTCGGCCTGGGAATATATGCGGTAGAGTGTGAGAGAATGAGAGTGTGAGAGAGGTGAGAGCGTGAGAGAGGTGAGAGCCGACTTCGATTACACCGCTTCGCTTTTAAACCAGGGTGAGTAGAGCGAAGTGGGGGAGATCGAATCTTTACGAATCTGCCATCTCATGGACTGAATGCGTGAGCATTGTCTTCTACATCTGACTCTACGAGGGCGAATCCGCGAAGATCCGCTCCAAATCTGCGCAATCCGCGTTGCAAATCAGCTCATGATCTGCGTAATCAGCGTTACCACCTCCGCTTTTTTCCTGATAGACACCGGCACCATATCCCCGTTTTTCAACAACAAATAGCCGCCCTCCTTCTTCTCCAGCCCGCGCACGTACCGGAAATTGACCAGGTGGGACTGATGCACCCGCACAAAACCGTGGCCTTCCAGCAGTTGCTCGAAGTGCTTGAGCGTGCGCGTCACGAACACCTTTTCGCCCGAAGCCAGCAGGAACCGAGTGTTGTTGTCGTCAGCTTCGCAGCGCACGATTTGATCCACTTCCACCACGAGGATGCGCTCCTGCGTGTGCAGCGAAATGCGCGAAGGCAGCACGTCGGGCCGGGCGATGGCCTCCTGCAATACGCTCAGGCTTTCGCGGGTGCCGCCGAGTTGTTTCTGGGCGCGCCGCACGGCATCCTGTAGTTGCTCGGGTTCGATGGGTTTCAGGAGGTAATCCACGGCGGCGTAGCGGAAAGCGCGCAGGGCGAATTCATCGGACGCCGTTACGAAAATGATGCGCGCATCGAGGCCGGGAAAAATTTCCAGCAGGTCGAAACCCGTGCCGTCGCCCAGCAGAATATCCAGAAAAATCAGGTCGGGCTTTTGCTGGCGCAGCAGTTTGGCGGCGCTCACGACGGAGTGGGCAATGCCGGTGATTTCGACCTCGGGGCAATAGGTAGCGAGGTCGGCTTCTAGCACGGCGACGGCCTGGGGCATATCTTCAATGATGAGAGCGCGCATATCAGAAGGTGAGAGGGTGAGAGCGGTGAGCGGGTGAGCGGCGCGTTGCTTTTGGCATTTTTGCTAAAGTAAGTTAAATGGTTTCAGTACTGAATGCCCGGGCAAAAGTCACACTCAAATCAACGTTTATGAAGGAGTACTCTACGCGTTGTGTCCTTTGTGCCTCCGTGGTTTATTTTTTTAACCACGGAGGCACAAAGGACACAACGTGTAGCATACACCTATTCGTAATTGTTCTTGCGTTTTATATGTTCAATCTAACTTCCACTTCGGTACCAATTTCCCGATCCCGGAAAACCAACGATCCTCCGATCGCCGCCAGCCGTTCCTGCGTCACTGACAAGGCTGCCGACTGATGTCCCGGTTTCTTCGCTTCCCGCAGCAATGCTGCTTTTTCCCGCCCCGGGCCATTATCGATAATTCTACAAATAAGCGTGTGTTCCTGCACATCAAACGTCACCTCGATATGCCCCGGATATGACAAATGCGACACCCCGTGCACCACCGCATTTTCCACAAAAGGCTGCAACAGCATCGGCGGAATATCCAGGTTTTCAGCGTCCACATTTTCTGCCACCCGAATGTCAAAAGTAAACGGATTTTGCTGGCAAAACTGCTCTACTGACAGGTATTGCTGCAAGGTATCGACTTCCTCCTGCAGCGTGATGCCCGTTTTGCGGGAGTTATTCAGAATACTGCGCATCAGTTTAGCAAACCGGTTGATTTCCTGCCGCGCCACCTCGTAATCGCGGGTGGCGATCAGCGACTGAATGCTGTTCAGCGCATTAAAAATAAAATGCGGGTTCATCTGGAGTTGCAACGCCTTTTGTTCCAGTTGCAGGAGGCGGTTCTGCATTTCCAGTTGTTCGCGGCGGCGCAGTTCCTCGTGCCGGATGCGGCCGACGTACGTCCGAACACCCCAGAAGGCAAGTCCGCCCAGCAGCGCCAGCGCCGTAAGCCTGAAATACCAGGATTCCCAAAACGGTTTCCGGATAGTAAATGCCGCCGACATAGCCGGGCTGAGCGCGTCGGCCCCGCCGGAAGCCTGTATCCAGAGTTTGTACGTGCCCGGAGCGAGGTTGGCGTAGTTCACCTGCGTTTGTTCCGACCAGGGCGACCAATCGGCATCGGCGCTTTCGAGTTTCCAGCGGTATTGCAGCGGATCGCCGTGCATGAGTTCGATGGCCTGGAATGAAAAACTCAGGTGATTCTGGTCCCAGGGCAGCGCCAGCCCGCCTTCCGTGCCGTTGAACAGGGCGGCGACATCCGTCACGTACGGCGTTTCCGAAATAGGTTTGTAAAAAAGGGAAACCTGCTCGAAATGCAGCAGCGGCGGATTGTTTTTCCGGGCGGCGGTATTCGGAATATAGCGCATCAGGCCGTTCATAGTGCCGAACCACATGCGTCCGATGCGGTCGCACAAGGCGGCGTCCTGGCAGGTTTCGATGCCCGAAAAACCTTCCTGTTTACCGAAATGGCGGACGATGATCACTTTTCCCTGATCGGAAATAATTTCGTCGACACCCGTTTCGGTGCCTGCCCACAAATGACCGGAATGGTCGAATGCCAGCAGGTAAATATTTTGGGAAGACAGCGGGTGTGGGGTGACCAGCGGCGCAAAAGGG
>JAKQJD010000391.1 GCA_029561355.1 Bacteroidota bacterium
CGGCGTCGATCCGGAATACGCCGTGATCGGTCGTGTGGCGCGCCGCATCTGGGCCAAGGCCATGAAACGCCTGTACGGCGCCAACGAGCGCAGCCAGATGCTGAAATACCACATCCAGACCAGCGGCCGCAGCCTGCACGCACAGGAGATCGCCTTCAACGACATCCGCACCACGCTACAGGCGCTGTACGCCATTTACGACAACTGTAACTCGTTGCATACCAACGCGTATGACGAAGCCATTACGACGCCGACCGAGGAATCGGTGCGCCGCGCCATGGCCATCCAGATGATCATCAACCACGAACTGGGCCTGGCGAAAAATGAAAATCCGTTGCAGGGCTCGTTCATCATCGAGGAACTGACCGACCTGGTGGAAGAAGCCGTGCTGCTCGAATTCGACCGCATTACCGAGCGCGGCGGCGTGCTGGGCGCCATGGAAACCATGTACCAGCGCGGCAAGATCCAGGAAGAAAGCCTGTACTACGAAACGCTCAAACACACCGGCGAACTGCCGCTGATCGGGGTGAATACCTTCCTGTCGAAAGAAGGTTCGCCGACCATCCTGCCGCGCGAGGTGATCCGCGCCACGGAAGAGGAAAAACTCGACCAGATCGCTACACTTCAAAACCTGCAAAAAGTCAATGCGGACAAATCGGCAGCGGCGCTGAAACGCCTGCAACAGGTGGCCGTGCAGAACGGAAACCTGTTTGAAGAACTGATGGAAGCGGTGAAAACCTGTTCTTTGGGGCAGGTTACCGGGGCGCTGTTCGAGGTGGGCGGACAGTATAGGAGAAATATGTGATTTGGGTTAACTTTGTAGGAAATTCTCACCCTTAACCCATGCAAGAAGACACACCCGCCGAACTACTCCACTACCAAACCGGCCACACCCTGCTCGAAAACGGCGAATTCTTCAAAGCCGCCCTCGAATTCGAAGCGGCCCTAAAAGGCGGCCTGGCCGAAAAATATACCGACGGCGACGTGGCCTATTTTTATGCCGGTCTGTGCCGGGCGCTGTTTGGAGATGCGGAAGCGGCCAAAGACAAATTCGGGCGTTTTTTAGTGTCGAATTTATGCGTGGAACACAGCGAAGCCTATGCCCTCCCCTATGGCGGGTATTTCAAGCAATTGCCGGGGGAATTACCCAAAAGAGAGGTTTTTAAACAGGAAATCCGCAAGGACCGGGTGAATCTGCGTTTTTTCAACGATAAATTCGACGTATACAACCAGCGCGGCAAACGTTTCGGCAACCAGAACGGCGCCCTGACCTTTATTGAAGAATTTTTCACGAAGGTGCTGCCCGAATGGTACCTGAAAGGCCACGACAGCACATTCAGCAATACCCCTAAATCGCATAAAGACGTCACCAAACGCAGCCCGGCGTTCGAATTCAAGGCCGGCAACCCTGCTCAAAACAGCAAACTGGAAAGCCTCACCGGACTCGCCGTGGTAAAAGCGGAGGTGGAAAAACTATTCAACGTGGTGAAAGTCAGGCAAATGCGCCAGCGGCGCGGACTCGACGTGTCGCCATCTACCCTGCACATGGTTTTTACCGGCAACCCCGGCACCGGAAAAACGACCGTGGCACGGATCATTGCCGAGGTGTTCAAGGAAATCGGCCTGCTGAGCAGCGGCCACCTCGTGGAAGTAGATCGGGCAGGACTCGTGGGGCAGTACATCGGCCAGACTGCCCCCAAAGTGACCCAGGTAGTGCGCAGTGCCCTCGGCGGCGTGCTCTTTATCGATGAAGCCTACACGCTGGCCCAGGGCGGCGAAAAGGATTTTGGCCGGGAAGCCATCGATGCGCTGGTCAAGTTGATGGAAGACCACCGCGAAAAACTGGTGGTGATCGTAGCCGGATACCCGGAAGAAACGCAGCGCTTTGTGGATACCAATCCGGGCTTGCAGTCCCGGTTTTACAAAACGATCCATTTTGAGGATTATACCGTGGAAGAGCTGGTCCAGATTTTCCAGGGCATCTGTAGTTTGAAAGGTTATGAATGTGACGAATTCGTTTTGGAAAAAGTGAGAGAACTCATTCAAAATGAATATCTTAAAGACAATAAACGCTTCGGGAACGGGCGCGGCGTGCGCAATATTTTTGAAAAAATAGAAATGAACCAGGCCAACAGGCTCGGGAAAATGGCTGAAGAACCCAGCGATGAAGCGCTGGTGACGATTTTGCCGGAAGATGTATTCGTGGAATAGTTGATTCTGGGGACTCTGAGGATGTGAGGATATGAGGATGTGAGGATGTGATGGGGAACGAACCCTTCATCCTCAAATCTTCATATCCTCAAATTATTGCATCCTCGTATCCTCAAATCCTCGCATCTTCGCATTCTCAAAAAACTTCACACTTACCTTTAAACCAAATACATGGCTTCTACTTACAGTCTCATCCGCATCCTTCAGCAAGTCACCGTCTATCGGCTGATGATAGCCGAAGCGGTGGTATTTGGCATTGTTATTAACTGTTTCAATTACCTGCATAAGTACTTACCGGGCCTGGACAAAACGGGACCCTACCTCGCAGTTGCCGCACTCGCCGGATTGGTCTGGGTGTTTCTGCGTTTATCCCGTACGCCTTGTACACTCGTCCTGGATGAAGATGGTTTTACCGCCACCAATGACAGGCATTTCCACCTGCTGCCCAAAGAGCCTGTGCAATATCGCTGGAGCGAATTTTCCTACCAGTCGGGCACCAAAGGGGAGCGGCAAAATCAGGGATATCAGATCACCCTCTACATGAAGGACGGAAAATCCATTTCTTTTCTGACCGGCACTTCTTCAAAAGAAATGGCCAAAGCCGAGCAACTGCATCAGGATATCGAGCGGCGGATAGCCGAATTCCTGCAAAAGCCTGTGACGGTATAATTTTTTTACCTGCCGCCCAACCTTCCGCCCGCTTTTCAACGTTATTGCTAAAAACGAGCGCATGAAAACACGTTTTCTTTTGCCGGTACTTGCCATCACGTTACTGACGCTGAGTCGTTTCAAGTGTATCGAGGAGTGTGAATCCTATACCGACACACCCAGCCATATCACGGACACGGGCCTCAGCACTGTGCCGTTGGATAACCGGAAAGAACTGCCGGTCGTTTTGGGGCCGGACGCTCAGGGGTACCTGCAGGCCTACGGGTTCCGGCTCTCGATGTCGACCGAACTGGACGACTCCCTCGGAGGTTACAATGAATGTGCGAAATATTACCTCGACCCGAGGATTGCCGCCATTCATGTATTTACCAGGAAACCTATTCCCGGCGTTTCCGACCCCGACGTTTCCGGATCGTTTCGGTATGTGCACACCATCGACAGGGTGCCGACCTACCTTACCATGCCGGAAACGGCCTCACAGATCATGCTGGACTGGGAGGACGGGGTCCCAAACAGATATGATTTCCTGCTCGTGGAACCGCCCGCAACCGAAGGATGGTACCAGTTCGAATTGCGCATGACGATGCAGGACAGCAGTATTGTATCCACCGTTACAGACTCCATTTACCTGAAATGAGCAGCAAAAAGCAGTATTTCGGCCTTCTTTTTTTATACCTGTTCATGGCGGCCGACGCCGCGACAGCGCAGGAAACGCGCCACCCCAGAGGCGCCTATGCGCGGCTGGGGCTGGGATATGCACCGGTTATCAGCGCACCCAGGTTTAGTACCCTGATCGATCCCCTGCTGTCACTTCCCGACGATAACAACTCCGTTTTGTACGAAGTACAATGGCAGAGCAGGAGGCACTGGGGGTTTTTCTTTCAATTCAGTTTCATCAATATCTCTGCCAGTATCCGGAAAACATTTACAGAGCAGTTGGAGCGGGATTTTCCGAACGACTACGTGCTTGAAGAAATTAAAGACGTGCCCGAACCTTATTCGCATGGCGAAAGTCCTGTGCAGGGGCTGATAGGCGGCTCTTACGCCTTCGATGCAGGCAAATGGTCGCTGCAGCCACGTATTATGTTCGGTGGCACTACTTTTAACCCGTTGTCTGTAGATGTGGCGCTGAAGCGCCGGAACTCCAATCAACTGAGCATCCTTTCGGTAAAACCCACGAATACGCTGGAGGATGGAAGTGTCTCCGCCTTCACATTCGGCCTCGGTACGCTTGTGCAATGGCACCTGTGGCGGCGCTGGAGTATTTTCGGTATGGCGGAATGGACAACGTTCAAGCCCGACTTGCTGTACTCCTATCGCCTTGTAAATCAGGTAGATGGGTCGGAAACTATACAGACTTTCGGAAGTAGCGATACACGTTTTGCACACGTCATACACGCAGGAGCGGGGCTCACGTTCCGGATTACCCGGAAATGATGGTGTTTGGGGTGTGGTATTTGGTGTTTGGGGTGCGTTGCTCTTGGCTTTAGCTTAAAGCCAGGCCGCATCATTTCAAACGCCGAGCGCAACGCACACCAAACACCAAACACCATACCCCAAACACTATTTCCTCGCCTCCATCCACCGGTCAATTTTCTGTTCCAGCACCGCCAGCGGCAGGCACCCCGCGTCCAGCACCTGATTGTGAAATTCGCGGATATCGAATTTTGAGCCCAGCGTTTTTTCT
The DNA here is from genome assembly GCA_029561355.1 of Bacteroidota bacterium. Classification (GTDB taxonomy): domain Bacteria; phylum Bacteroidota; class Bacteroidia; order Chitinophagales; family Saprospiraceae; genus M3007. The sequence goes on from JAKQJD010000391.1 coordinate 4,568, forward strand.
GCCCTGGCGCGTAATTCCAGGATTTTCAACTGCCCGATTTTGTACGACAGCGCCTGGCCGGGGATGGCCATGTAGCGTTCGATTTCGGCGGTAATGCTTTCTTCGGTGTCGGATTCGTTGTCCATGGAAAACTGAATAGCCTGTTCGCGGGTCCAGCCTTTGGTGTGCATGCCCACATCGACTACCAGGCGAATGGCACGGTGCATTTCGCTGCTCAGCATGCCGAAATACTGGTAAGGGTCGGTGTAAAGTCCCAGTTCCCTGCCCAGGCTTTCGGTATACAAGGCCCAGCCTTCGCCGTAAGCGCCATACCAGAGGAAGCGGCGAAACGTGGGCAAAGCCGTGTTTTCCTGTTGCAGCGACACCTGGTAATGGTGGCCGGGAATGGCTTCGTGCAGGAACAGTGATTCGCCGCCCACTACGTTGTGTTTGGTAGCATCTGGCACAGGCACGTAAAAGATACCCGGGCGGCTGCCGTCGGGCGTACCCTGGCTGTATTCGGCGCTGGCCGAGGCTTCACGAAAGGCTTCCGTGCGGCGCACTTCGAATTTCGATTTCGGTGTCAGGTCGAACATTTTTTTCAACTGCGGCTGCATCGTCGTTTGCAGCGATGCGTACCAGGCTGTCACCTCTTCCGGTTTTTTGAACGGCGTGAATTTTTTATCGGTGCGTACGTAATCGAAAAATGCTTTCAAATCGCCCTTGAAACCGACCTGCTCCTTTACCTTTTCCATTTCCGTGCGGATACGCGCCACTTCACGCTGGCCAAGGTCGAAAATCTGGTCGGCCGTCATATCGGTGGTCGTCCAGTATTTGATGAGGTGGCTGTAGCGTTCTCGGCCGCCGGGAATGTCGAAAATACCGGAGGTAGCGCGGCCTTTTGGCAGGTATTCCTTTTCAAAAAAATCGGCGAGTTTTTGAAAGGCGGGCACGAGTTGTTCGCCGATGATTTTTTTGTAGGCAGCCGTCAGGCGCGTTTTATCGGCGTCGGGAAAGGCTGCAGGCATTTCTTTGATCGGGCCGTAGTACAGGCTTTGCGCGGGGTCTTTCACCACCAGTTCTTTAAATTGCGGAATCACCTTTGCGATCAGCGAGGTGGGCAAAACGTAACCGGCATTCATACCTTTCCGGGTATAAACGATGGCGGAATCGGCCCACACGGCGAATTTTTCCAGGCGTTTCAGCCAGTTGTCGTAGTCGGCCACCGTTTTGAACGGTTGTGTACCGCTGCCTGATCCGTACTGACCCATGGTAAGCGGAAGGCTCCAGAACTGATTGATGGACATATAGTTATCCGGAAATTTCAGGTCCGACAGGCTGATATTGCATTCCCACTGGAGGATATCGTAACTGATGCGGTCGTTGGCGTCGAGTTGTTCGGGTTTGAATTGTGCCAGCGCCGTTTGGGTGCGGGTGTAAAAGTCGCGCAACTGCCTGCGGTAATCTTCGCTGACGGTGATCGGCAACTGATCGTTGTACCCTTCCTTGCCCTGCTGCGTGGCTTCCAGCGGGTAAAACGCGAGGCGGTCGCGGTAAAACTGTTCGATAAAATCTTTCATGGATTTTCCGGAAGCCGGGGCAGGTTGCGGCGAATTTTGTTGGCATTGTGTACACAATACAACGATGGCAAGCAGGGAAAAGATCGTACGCATAGATGGGTTTTGAATAGCAATAGAATTTGGCCGGCAAAAGTAACGTCACGATGCCTTAAAAACGTATCGGGCAGACCAAAGCGGACAGCAGGCCGCTGAACGACCGGAATACATGCAGCGTTGGCGACGTTTACTAAACTTCGAAAGTTTAGTAAACGTATTCTGTAAAACGTATTCTCTAAACCTGGCGGTGCGAGGTATAATTAAACCTGCGCTACCGGCAGCAAAAGCCCTTCCCATCACCTCTATGTAGTCGTAAAAAAAAGGGAAGAGCGCCCATGTTGTGTCGCCGACTAACAAAAGTAGGTTTACTGCCGCACTGTCACCGGGTTTCCCGTAGTTTTGAACCCATTATCCAACAACATTTAATTTATGAAGACAAGATTACTTTCCGCCTGCCTGGTTTTGGTAGCACTCTGCTCCGCATCGGCGCAGGTCGTGATCAATGAATATTCATGTTCAAACCTGGACCAGTTTCCCGACAACTACAATAAACACGAGGACTGGATCGAGATTTACAACACCTCCTCCAGCCCCGTCAGTATGGCAGGTTATTACCTCAGCGACGACGAAGACGAGCCCAAAAAATGGGCTTTCCCCACTACCCTTTCCATTCCGGGAAACAGTTTTTACCTCGTCTGGGCTTCGGGGCGCAATGAAGTGACCGACGACGGCGTACACGCCAGTTTCAAACTCACCCAAAGCAAAAACAACCCCGATCATATTGTTTTCACGGACCAGAACGGCACTGAACTGGCCAATATCGAAGTATCGAAAACGCAATTGGATCACTCCATGGGCCGCCAAACGGATGGCGGAACACAGTGGCGCATCATGAAAAACCCCACGCCCGGCACCTCGAATAACAATACGCCTTCGGGTATCGCTTACGCCGGACGGCCCGACGTGAATATCGACGGCGGCTTTTACCAGGATTCAGTATTCGTCGTGGTCACTTCCACCGAACCCAATGCGACGGTGCGGTACACCCTCAACGGAAACGAGCCGACAAATACGTCCACGATTTACACGGAGCCGATCAAAATTGACCATACGACCGTGCTGAAAGTGCGTACGTTCAGCAATGCCACTACCATCCTGCCCAGTTTCGTGCAGTTCAACACTTATTTCATCAACGATACGCACAACCTGCCCGTCATTTCCATCGGCTCCAACGACGTGGAAACCCTGGCCAATGGCAGTCAGGGATTGCGGCCACGGGGCAGTGTCGAGTATTTCGATATCGACGGTGACCGTAAAACACGTGCATACGGCGAACTCAACTCGCATGGCCAGGATTCATGGGTGAACGACCAGCGCAGTATGGACTGGGTGACGCGCGATGAAATGGGTTACAACAATGCCCTGAAAAAGAAAATTTTCAGCCGCTCCGACCGCGACAGCTACCAGCGCGTAATTCTCCGCGCTGCCGGCGACGACAACTACCCCGATGCCAGCAATACTTCCGGAGCCGCCCATATTCGCGACGCTTATGTGCACAACCTCGCCGACCGCGGTAAACTGAACCTAGACATGCGCCGCGGCGAAAAAGTGATCGTTTACCTCAACGGAAAATACTGGGGCATTTACGACATCCGCGAACTGCCCGACGACCACGATTATACGGAATACTACTACGGCCAGGACAAATACGACCTCCAATACATCCTGACCTGGGGCAACACCTGGGCCGAATACGGCGGCGATCAGGCCATCAGCGACTGGAATACTTTTTACAGCAGCGTATACAACACCGACTTGACTCAAGCCGCTAATTATGAGCACCTGACCGATAATCTCGACGTGACCAGCCTGACCGATTACGTGCTCACCAACGCCTTTACTGTGTGTTCCGACTGGCTCAACTACAACACCGGCTGGTGGCGCGGTACCGACCCGGAAGGCGGCCACCGCAAATGGGGCTATATTTTGTGGGATAACGACGCCACGTTCGGCCACTACATCAACTACACCGGTATTCCCGATACGACGCCGTATGCAGAACCCTGCGACGTGGAAGGACTCACGCAGCCCTGGCCAGACGTGAACGGCCACATGCGCCTGCTCAATAAAATGCGCCTCAACCCGGAATTCGACCAGTACTACATCACCCGGCAAGCCGACCTGGCGAATACGGTGTTCAGTTGCGAAAACATGCTGAATTACCTGGACAGCATCATCGCTATCATCGGACCTGAAATTCCGCGCCACACGACGCGCTGGGGCGGTTCTTTGCCGGACTGGCAGCAAAACGTCAATAAACTCCGCAATTTTATCAGCATCCGCTGCAACCAGGTTCCGGAAGGCATCGCCAATTGCTACAACCTCACAGGCCCATACCAAACGGTGTTGCGGGTAGAACCGGCCGGCGCAGGCACTATTCAGGCCAATACGTTGCAATACGATCAGTTTCCGGCCAGCACGCAGTTTTTCGGCGGTGTACCGCTCAAACTCATCGCGCAACCAAACGAGGCGAACGGCTATATTTTTGAAAAATGGGAGGCGCAGAACAATACTTTTTCCGCCCCCACTTCTACCCTTTCATTTGTGGATCAGGTGGCGCCGGATACCATTGTAGCGAAATTCAAACTGGCCAGTTCGCCGGTGCAGGAACCGCAAAACTTGTCGCCCGAAGTGACGGCTTTCCCCACAGTGTTCAAAAACGCCCTGTCCGTAGCCTACAACCTGCCGGAAAATGCAACGGTACGACTGGAACTGTACACGGTTTTGGGCCAGCGCGTTGCTACCTTGTACGACTCCGGCAGTTCCCAGATTTCGGGCACGCACTCTCTGCTGTTTGAAAATGCGGGCAAAAACCTGGCTTCAGGCTTGTATCTCCTGCGCTTTCAGGCGGATGGATTTGAGAAAATGGTGAAGTTGGTGAGGGAGTAGGTTGATGAGGGGGTTATGGTTTATAGGTTTATGGGTTTATGAGTTTATAGGTTTATGAGTTTATAGGTTTATGAGTTTATAGGTTTATGAGTTTATATTTAGCCACTCGGGGAATGAAAATATCTTGTCTCCCGAGCGCTTGAATATAAACTCATAAACCTATAAACCTATAAACTCATAAACCTATAAACTCATAAACCTATAAACCTATAAACCTATAAACCTATAAACCATAAACCCTACTTCCTATAAAACGCCCTGATCGCTCCAAATGGGCCATATTTGTGCTGCACCTCCGGGAACGAATCGGCGTAAGGCCCGAAAGGGTGATCGACCGGTTTTTTGGAGATATCCGGCCAGTCCGTTTGGAGGAACGGGTGTTTGGGGCGCGGTTGAGAATTGACGAAAGCCGCCACATCCCAGGCTTCTTCGTCGCTGAGTTGGGGGTTGTCAAAATTCGTCCCGAAAGGCATATTCGCTTTTACATAACCGGTAAAACGCGAGAGCCGGAACAAGCCTGCACCTTCGTTGTAACTTTTATCGCCCCACAGAGGCGGGTAAGATCGGGCATTTTCCGGAATGGGCAGCCCTTGTCCGTCGCTGCCATGGCAGGAAACGCATTTGGCCTGATACACCGTTTTACCCAGTGCAGGGTCGGCAGGTCGGTCGAGAAAAGGCACTTCCACCAGTCCTGTCCCTTTGGGTTTTCCACCTTTGGGCACGCCTTCGCCCAGCCATCGGATATATGCCTGGATAGCCAGCATTTCCCGACCCGACGTATCGATTGGCAGGCCGTTCAGACTGCGTTCGAAACAGTCATTAACCCGTTTGGGAATGGTTTCGAGCGCTCCCGACCGTGCGCGCATCTGCGGGTACATGCTTTGAACGGCGAAATAGTTGTTCCCGAAAGGTTTGCTGCCTGCCTCCAGATGGCAGTTCTGGCAGTTCATGCCATTGATACTGTTGGCGCGAACGAGCCCGGTAGGTCCAAAGTAATCCTGTGTGTGGTTGATCAGATCGCGGCCGTAGCGGATGAGTTCGGCCTGCGGATCGGTTTCGGCCAGGTATGGGTTGGGGGCCGTCCACAATTTGTCTTTTTCAAAAACGGGCATCAGCGCATTCCGGCGTTCGGCAACAGCCTGCCGGGTCGTTTTTATTTGCCAGTTAACATACAAAACACCTCCTGTGGCGAGCATAGCAGTAAGCGTCCATAAAAACAGTCGCATGCCCTGAAAAAAGTACAATTGCCACATCGCCTGAGTCCGCATGACGGGATCCTCATTCAACCGGCGGCAATAGGCATCGATGCGGTAGGTGGCCACCAGCACCCCGGTTGCCAGGGCAATGATGATCAGCCATAAAAGCATAAAAAAAGAGGGATTGTTCATGTGGTGGGGGATGAT
>JAKQJD010000411.1 GCA_029561355.1 Bacteroidota bacterium
TCCAGTTGCGCAATGATGGCATGCTCGTCGTTGGTGGATAAATTACCGGCAATAAAATCGAGGGTCGACAACAACTCCAGACCGAAATCGGAATAAAAGCCTTGTAAAAAGTTTTTCGTTTTATTCACTACATCGATATAGGCCGAATCGTCTTGACTTGTCAGATAACTTAAAACATCCGTTTCCGCGTCCATGAACAGGCTCAATTCCTCAAACGGCTTTTTGTCTTTCGTGCTGTAGCCGGACAGGTAACTGCCATTCAGGTAGTAAAGCACATGCTTGACCTTCCCGGAGTACGGGCCGTAATAATTAGGCTGATAATCCAGTTTGAACACTTCTTTCGCGCCAAACCGCTGTAAAAAATAGGCAATTTTCTCCGCTGCAAACTCGGAAACAAACTCACCGTTCCGGACCAGATCATACATAACTGCCAGCAGCATCGCCCGTGCGGGTGTCAGCGCGACCCTCTCCTTGCGCAGGACTTCTTTTACTACGTAATTGGGTTGGTACACCCATACCTCGCAATCGAGATCGGAAAGGTATTTTTCTATCAGTGCTTTTACCCGGCTCCATTCCAAACCTCCATTCCCGGCCCCTAGGGGAGGCAATGCAATGGATTTGATTTTGCGTGTTTTGATTTCCTGCACCAGCGCCTGCAAACCGCTTTCTATGTAACTGTATTCGGACGGCTTGCGCCAATCCGTTTTTGTCGGAAAATTAATGATCAACTGTTTGCCAGAGGTCGTGGTATGCGCCTCGGTAATCAGCAGATTGCCTACATCGAGTGTTTTCTCTTTGCAAGCCCGGGAGTAGATCCTGTAATTTTCTGGAAATGCATTTTTAAACTGTAATGCGATGCCTTTACCCATAACTCCCACGGTATTCACCGTGTTGACAAGGGCTTCGGCCCGACTTTCGAGCAGGTTACCTTCTATAAATTGAATCATGGCGTAAAGTAATGATCAGGTTTGACTAAGATAAGGCTTTCATTCAATCCTTTGTGCAGCAATTCGTCTTTTGCAGCCTGGTTGTATACAAGCCAGCATACAATGGCTTGCGGGGGAATATCGGCTGCTACCAAAAACTCTGCTTCTTTTCTGCGCTTCAGGTCATTGTCATTTTCCTGTTTCCAGTATTTCGAAAGAATGGCATTTTTGTCGATCAGACTGTCGATATTTTCCACATCCTTTTCTTCAAAAAACGACGTAAATCCATCCACTGCATGGCCATTGGTAAATATAAATGGTAAATTGTGATCTATTATTTTCTGCACCGTACTGACACAGTATACTATTTTCTCAGGCGGAACCGCAGGCACCATGTTGAACCCCCTTTGTATAACGTACAGCATGGGCATCCGTGTTCCGAAATAAAAAGGGATGTAGGCCCCCAGGGTTTTGCCGTTCGGCATTCTAAATTGGCTCCGGCTTCCGATCAGACTGCCACTGCCAATAGGTATGTAGTCGGGATTCGCAATGGGCGATGATGAATGTGTAATTCCATATTGCTGCACATGCGCTACGTTTTTGATGTGCAGCATACGAAACAGGTACGTTTTACTCAAATCTGCCATAAGTGCTGCCCAAAGATAGGCTTTTCCTGAAAAAACGGGAGAGCCGGAAATCTGCGACCAGAAAACACACTGGGGTGTGTTTCGATCTTATTTAATCATTTAAGATCCACCGGGCAATTTCGGCCTATACCGGCATTCTACTTCCAAGCGCTCTCCCCTCCAAAAGGCTGCTCCGGTCCATCGTTGTAAGGTATTCTAATAAAAAATAAATGGTCGCAATTTTACGTATTTTTGTTTTAAATTTGATAAAATAAAACACAATTTATTTTAAAAAATAAAGATTTCAGTCTGCGTTGATGTTCTTATTCCAAAAATCGCTCTCCTACCGCCGGTGCGTGGTGTTTATTTCAACACCGCGCGCAAACGCACCTCACAATGCCAGCACTCCCCACGCCCCCCCTCTCAATTAAACACCGGCCTGTTTTTAAACTCCGATTTCCGTGAAAACACCTTGACAGCATACCCCACCTGCGCCTGGTAGTACCGCTGGTCCATGTACACAGCGTTCATATCCAGGAGCACCCGTACGAAGAACTGGCCGTTTCCCGATTCGGTGGTTTTTACGCCGGCGAACAGGCCCAGGTGGTAGATCCATTGTCCCAGCCGCCGTTCTTTTTCGAGAAAATTAAAATCCTTGTTGGTCTCGGCCACGTATTGCAGTGCCCCTGTGACGGATACGTGGTAAATGTTGTGTGGATAGATGTTCCAGGCAAGTACCAGGGGAGACATACTAAAAAACAGGGCATTCGTCTGACTGCTTCTGTTGGTAAAAAACGTGGCGCCGGAAACAGCGCTGTCCCGGGTAGTGTAGCGGTTGTTGATACCGGTCAGCATCATGTAAAAACTGGCATCCCAGGTAAAACTGGAGTGAAATTCCGGCCGGGAAGCCTTCAGGATGTTGTGTTGCAGCCCCGCTTTGAAGTTACTGTATTTCATCAGGTCGATGGCCGTGACGAAACCTGTCGAATCGGCATCGAGCGCCACTTCCAGGTATTTATCATCTTTCTCGATCTTGGTGAGCGCCACCAAAGGAATGGTGTACCGGAACCATTCGTAGGTGTGGATTTTTTTATAGCGGCTCGCTTTCAGCCACTGCCAGGAGTCTGCATCGGGTGTTTTTTTACGCTTCGTATCCTGTCGGGAGGAGATGTCGAAAAAGGAATAAGTCGTTGCGGACGTGGTGGAATCCTGAGGGATCAGCCCTTTCCGGACAGGCTTTTTTTCCACACCGCTTTTACGGATGCTCGTTTTCAGGTTGATCGTTTTGGAAAACTCCACCTGCACCAGTCCGTTGGGCTGATCGCCGCCGTATCCGATGAAATCGCTGTACACACGGGCCTGCAAAATATCGGTGGCGCGTTCCCTGAAAATCACGCGTCCCACTTCGAAAGGTTTCAGCAAAATGACCGTATCGATCGGGCTGTAGTTATTCGTGTAATTGCTCAACTGGTAATCATTGTAGATCACTTCGTCGAGGTCGACGTGGTAGCCGTCCAGGATATTGTCTTTGCAATAGATTTCGATATTCCTGACAATGTAATAGTCCTGGGAAACGTCGAATTTGGTGGAAAATGAAATCGGCACCCGGTTGTGAAAAGTCAGCACCTTGTTCCCGAAGTCGTCGAGGTAGCCCTTGATAGCGATCCCGGCAATTTGCCCCGATTCGAATTTGATCTGCACCTCCCGGATTGTCAGAACCGAATCTTTCAGCGGCAACTTGCCCGGTTCTTTATCATTGTACCAGTATATCGGCGCCTGGTCGTACACGTACACAACGCCCACTTTGGAGCCTTCCTGGGTTCGTTTTTGCAGGATATCCAGCACGTTATTCAGGAAGATCCGGCCATTGGTTTCGAGGGCTTTTTCTTCGTTCGTTTGTTTTTCCCTCCGAACCGTATTCAGTTCGACGATTTTTTCCGCCAGCCAGGTCTGGTCATCGTTATTCGTGGTCTTGCTTTTTATCCGATCCACCAGTGAATTGATCTTCGTATTATCGTAATTCCCATCACCCAGCGCTTGCAGGGTTTCCTGTATTTCCATCCGGTTGGCGACAGACAGCGGCGTATTGGAGTCTACTTTTTGGGCGCTTTGGTCCACCTTTTTCTCCAGCGGTACGCCTACGGGTACGGGCTGATTCAGGTGGTCGTACGCGGATTTCAGCCGGGTGAGGAACAGTTTTTCCAGGTATTCGCCTTTTACAAAGTCGGAGGCGGGAATCTGGAAAGAGTCTGTTGTTCCGTCCATCCTGCACTCGAAGTAGTAGGTAAGTTCCTTGCTCCGGTAAATTTCTTTCACCCCCATCCGCACCACTTGGCGGCCTACCACCAGGTCCGAATAGTGCAGCCAGTTGATATCGGAAACGGTTTGTGCAAAATTTGTATGAATAAAAAACAAAGGGAGCAGAAGCGAAAAAAAACGTTTCATAAGGAGGCGCTGTTTCATGCGTGACGTGATAAATTGCATGCGAATATATTTTTTATTTTTCCAATATATTGCAACGATTTGCACTGATCTTCCTCATGTTCCTGAATTAACTTTATCGGGTGCCCGGCCGTTTGCAAATGCGGGCAATCCAGTATCGGCATGAATTCCCCTTTGCCATAAAAAAATCATCCCCGACACTTTCCCTACCTTAAAATTATTCTTACACTTGCACGTCCCCCGCGTGCTCAGCCAATCAATTTCCGTTTTCAAATGTGCTAATCCATGGCCAATCCCGCCTACTCTCTGGTGACTGAACTCATTCCGATGCTCCTCGGACTAAAAACACTGGAAACACCCCCTGCCGGCGTCACCAGCGGCAACGCTTACTGGCTGGAGCCCGACAAGAGCGATCCGAAAAAGACCAAACCCCGTTCCCTTCAGTGGAATTGGGATTTTTTCAACGACGGCAAAAAAGCCTGGGAAGCCGTACCCTATCGCGGCTGGATTATTGCCCAAATCGTGCAAAGCATCGGCAAGGACAATGCCTTCATCGCCATTCCCGGCCCGGTGACCGCTTCGGTCGACATACCGGTCATCGGCACCGATATTTCTCCCGACAACAGTCGGATGCCGGCCTACAAGGCACTCACCAAAAGCGACGGCTACCTCCGCTCCTTCCAAACCAAACTGGCTTTCACCCTCACCCAATGGAGCCATGACGGGCAGCCGTTGATCGTGCTGGGCGGCGGACTTCATTCCACCACCCAGGTGTGGAAAGAAAACGGAGATAAAAGTCAGTCGCTGCGGGCCGATCTGGAAATTTTTGCCCCCATTTACGGCTGCCGCGACGACCTCACCGCGCTGCAAAAAGCCGATACCGACAAAATGCACCCCGGTCTGCAAAGCCTGCAAATCGGCCTGCAAATCAGCCGGCAATCCGGCGCCCTGGCGGAAAACCTCAACCTCTCGGCCCTGCGCTTTCATGCCCGGGTGCCGCTGCGCGCCGAACCGGGAAAAGACGCCACTCATTTTCTGGAAACAGGTCTCGGACAACCGCTTATAACTGCGGAAAAAAGGGCGCCGGGCGCCGACACCTGGACGGAGATCGGCCCGACCGACTGGCAGGCGTACATCCCGCTGCTGTTAAAGAACGAGGATGCCGGACAACTCCTGAAGTCGCCCATCGGCCCCATCACCGAGGGCCAGTTGGACCCCAACGATACCCTGGCCATTATCAAAGGCGCCGGCAAACCCTTGTACAAAGACGTGAAATCAGATCTGTACAAGTTGAAAGACGATGGCAAAATCCTGGGACAACTGCTCTGGAAGCACAAAATGCCCAACGAATGGGATAACGACGAAAAAGAATGGAAAATACCGAATCTGACTTTCCAGTCGTTGAGCGGCTACCTGAAAACGCTGGGCTTTATCGAAAAAAAAGGCGACGAGTGGGCGCTGAAAGATAGCAAGGAACTGGACAAACTGAAATTCTGGGATGTGCTAAGCGGCTGGACCAGTCTGCTCGACGGCCTCCCGATCTACGCGCGCAGCGTAGAGGCGCCGAAAGCAGGTGAAGACCCCCTGGAAGGCGAGCCCGACAGCCGGGCAGCGCTTCAGTTTGCCTTCGTGGACGATCTGAAAAAACCCGGTAAAAAGTACTTCGGCGGCCGAGGCCTCGCTTACAATATTCCCCTCTACCGCACTCCGGAAAGCGACCAGGACGACGACGATAACACCGCCGGCACGGAACGCAAACACGAATTAATGTTTCATCTGGGTAAATGGCTGAGCGGCGAAACCCTGGAAGACAACTGGGTGCGCCGCCTCCTGCCCATGGATGAAAACGAGCCCACCCGGCGTTCGGGGTTGCCGGGCATCGGTTTGTATCCGGTTTCCATCCAGCGCACCGGCGAACAAACGACTTTCCGGCAGGAGTGGCGTACCGAATTGGTGAGTTTCGGTTTCGATGCGCGCGGCCTTTCCAAAAACGGCCTCCTGGGTACTCCTGCCGTTAACATCGGCGGCGTACAGATCCGCGGACTGGCCGTGGTGGACATAGATATGCCCGAGCGGCTACAACGCGGTTTCGGCGGATTTGCCGTCAAACTGAACAACGTCCGGCTTCTGCTGGGATTGCCCGATGAAAGCGAGGACCTGGACGATGACGACCGCCTGCGCAGCCGCCTGAACTACACGGAAAAAGAACTGAAAGCACTCAAAGCGGGTTTCGGCTTTTCCGTGGGTTACCTGTTCGGTGTGGGGCAGAACAAAAAAGGCAGCCTCGACTTCCAGTTGTGGGATGGCGACGATAAACCCGCCAAGGCCGTGTGGATTCCCGTCGACCGTACCCTGAAATCAGGCTGGCTGGTGAAGGCGCTCGGTGATGCGGGCAAATTCGGCGATGCCGTCTACATCAAAAGTATCGGCCTGGCCCTGAAAAATGCCGATCGTATCTCGCTGGACGCCGACTGGAGTAAAAACAAGGTAAAACTGGGACTTTTGCTGACGGGCGGGCTTCGTTTTTCTCAATTCGAACTGGGTCTGATCAATGCGGGCGTCCTCTTCGCGCTGAAAGACGGCACTCCGGAGTTCAGTATGGACGGCCTGGATATCGCTTTCAAAAACGACACCTTCAACGTATCGGGCAGTTTTCTGCGCGTGCACGAGGACGAGGAAAACGGCAAATCCGCACTGACCGAATATGCCGGCGCCCTGCGGATCCAACTACCTATCCTCACCATTGCAGCCATGGGAGCGTACGGCCGGCGCGGCGACGTCCATACCTTCTTTATTTACGGCGCCTTCAGCGCTCCCTCCGGCGGCGGTATTATGCTGTCGGGTTTTGCCCGGCTCACCGGCCTGGCACTGGGTTTCGGCCTGAACCGCCGGGTGAAAATACCTGCCCTTGAAAAGGTAGCCGGCTTCTCCCTCGTTAAAATGGTGATGGGCGAAGGAGGCATTCAAAAGGATTACAACGAAAATGACCGCGACAACCGCGGCGAACTGGGAAAACCTGCCGACCAGCCTTTCAAAATCCTCGCTTCGATGCGCGAGGATTTGTACGACGACCCCGGCCAGTATTTCGTTTGTGCGGGTATCCGGCTGAGCCTGTTCGAAAACGTCGACTGTTTCCTGCTGGCCATCGTGCAATGGGGTAACGACCTGGAAGTGAGCGTGTTAGGCCTGGGCCGAATCCGGCTGCCCCGTACGGGCGACAAGATTTTGTGCTTCGCCGAACTCCAGTTGCTGGCCACCGTCAAACCCTCCGAGGGGTACGTAAAAATCATGGCCGCCCTCACGGATAAGAGTTGGGTATTCAGTCCGAATTGCCGGCTAACCGGTGGTTTCGCGCTCTGCGTGTGGTATGGAGGGGCGCACAAGGGCGATTTTGTGGTTACCCTCGGCGGGTATCATCCGCGTTTCAAACGACCCGACCATTTCCCGGTAGTGCCGCGGCTGGGCATCAACTGGCAACTCAGTCCGGATATTCAGGTGAAAGGCGGGCTCTATCTCGCTATTACCCCTTCCTGCATCATGGCGGGCGGGCGCCTCGAAGCGGTTTTCCGGACACCGCACGTATCCGCCTGGTTCACTGCCTATCTGGACGTGCTGGTGGAATGGGCGCCGGTTCATTATGAAGTCGATATCGGTATCGTGCTGCGGGTGGAAGCCGACCTGATCATTCCCATCAGCCTCACCCTGGGCATTTCGCTCAGTTTGTGGGGGCCACCGCTGGGCGGTGTGGCGGTGGTCGATCTGGTGCTTTTCTCCTTCCCCATCGAATTTGGCGTGAAACGCGAGAACGCCCGGCCCGAACCCATCGAAACCTGGGAGGAATTTGCAAAAACCTACCTGGTCAAAACGACGAAAGAAAAGGAAACGCCGGCAGCGCGACGCTCCCTGGCCCAGCCGCCAACAAGCGCCAGGGGCGCCTCCGGCTTTACATCCGGTCCGGGCGTCATCGAACCCAGCCTCCGCAAAGGACTGATTCCACGGCCCGATGACGCGGCTGTAAACGGGGCGCTGTGGGTAGTGCGGGCCGACGAACTGGAACTCGCCGGGTCTACGGTCATCCCTGCCACCGAACTGCAAATCGGCACCCTGAAAACGTCCGATGCTTTCCTGTCCGACGAAACCCTGATCGGCAAACCCTTGATGGCCCCCGCCCGCCTGCCGCTGCAACCCGAAGCGAGCCTGAAATACAAAAGCGCTCAGACGTTGGGCGTACGGCCGATGCTGAAAAAAATACAGTCGCGCCTCGACGTAGCGGTTTGCCGGGAAATCGACGGCCGCCCGGAAACGCTGAACTTGTCCGGCTGGACCCTGGAAGCCGCCGTGGATACCAAGCCCAAAGCGCTGTGGAGCCCCGACCAGGCGCCCTTGTCGCAACCCGGCGCGGAAACCCTGCCCGATTGTATCACCGGCATAAAAAGCCTGAAACCGCCGCCCGGGCGTGCGGATGGAAACAAATTCGGCCCGTTCCCCATCGATCACCTGGAGCCTTTTCATGCGGCTGTCAGGAAAGCCGCCGGCTCCACAATTCTGCAAAATGCACCCGGGCCGATGACGCGACCAGACGTTCAGGCCGTGGCGCAACAAAAACGGAAACGCCGGCAGGATTTGACAAAAACGTTGGTGGCAAGAGGATTTATACTGCCGAAACCGGAAGAAAAAGAGCAGTTCCGGCCATTATACACCAGCCCGTTGCAAGGGAGCGTAACGAGGGGGAGTTGAGGTTGTTGAGGGGTTGAGGTTGTTGAGGGGTTGAGATTGTTGAGGGGTTGAGAGGGTTGATGAGGTTTATATTTATTTACTCGATAAACCTGACATTCCCTTATCCCGGGCGGTTAAATATCAACCTCATCAACCTTATAAACCTCATCAACCCTCAACATTCCCAACCCCTCAACAACCTCAACCCCTCAACAATCTCAGCCCCTCAACAACCTCAACACACACGTATGGCAAAAGAAAACAACCCTTCCCCCGATCACCAAGGCGCCATGGAGATTTGGGACAACTACCGGCCCAGTCTGGATGCCGGCACATACCGCTTCGTATTCCAGCAAACGGTTCAGGTGGAAAGCGAGGCGGACCGGCATTATTACCGCGACCAGCGGTTTCAGGTGCAGGCGCCGCGGTTTGCCGTGGCCGCTGAAGAATGGCAGGCGCAGTTCCCGCCCGCAGGAGGGCGCGGCGACTACAGCAGGGTGCTACCCCACCTCGTGCTTCGCAGCCGAAGCCTGCCCTGGGAACGTCCGCTTCACTTGTCCACAGCCGGCCGGGCGCCCTGGCTGGCGTTGCTGGTATTTTCACAGGAAGAATATGAGTCTATCGGCGGTGAACGGGCGCTGCGGACGGCAGAACCGAAAGACCTGTTCGGCCCGCCCCCTCCGGGCGTTTTGCGCCCGGTCCTGCACCCCGAAAACGACACCACCGATACCATGCCCCGGGTACAGTTGCTGAATCTGCCCCTGGATGTATTTCGCTCGGTCAGTCCGGCAGCCGAAGACCTGCCGCTGCTGGCACACCTCCGCGCACTGGTTTCCGCTACCGGGACGGCCAAAGCCCAAACCACCGAAGACGGAAGGTTTGCCGTACTCGTGGCCAACCGTTTCCCCAGTGAAGGGGAAAATATCGTCCACCTCGTTTCCCTGGAAGGTTGGGAAAAAATACTGGAAAACCCTTCGGCCCCCAACACCCCCGCAGGCCAGCGCATGGAACTCGTCAGCCTGGCCAACTGGCGCTTCGTGAACGATCCGCAGGGCGCCCACACTTTTTACGGTCTGTCGGCCGCGCTGTCTGCGGGAGCGCTTCGGATAGAAACGGGAACACCCGATACCGCCGATACATACCTCGATGCCGCCTTCCAGCGCGGGTATGTGCCGCTGGCCTACCGCGCCCGGCAAAGCGATGCTGCCTGGAGTTGGTACCGCGGTCCGTTCAGCCCCGTTCGTACCGCCAACCACACCGCCGGTCCGTTCCAGCAGGCTGATGCCGCGCTCATTTTCGATCCCGATACCGGACTGACGGATATTTCCTACGCGGCCGCCTGGCAATGGGGGCGTTTGCAGGCCCTTGCGGCGCCGACATTTTCCGGAGCGCTGCGCAAATTTTGCCGGCCCGATGGTGGCGACCCTGCCCGGCAGATCGCCGATTTCCTGGAATTGCACCGGGGCGAAGCGCCGACGGATGCGCAAGAAAGCGCTCCATTGCGGGGCGATATGGCCGTAGCGCTGGAACTGGCGCGCTGGCTGCAACAACTGGCCCTGCTCGGCTCGCTGCCCATGACTTACATCGCTGCGCACAGCGACCTGCTGCCGGCCGAGTCGCTGCGTTTTTTTTACATCGACAACAACTGGATCAGTGCCTTGCTCGACGGGGCATTGAGCACGCTGCACCGTCGGCAGGCCGATATGCGTCAGCCGGATTTCACCGCTACAGAACGCCGCAAGGCGCTTTCCAGAATTATCACCCAGGAATACCGGCGATTAAAAGGCCTCGCACCCGGCGAAAAGGTGGATAATACTTTTCTGGACGAGCCCAAATCGGGTTTCCTGCTGCGTTCTGCACTCGTTTCCGGATGGCCGGGCATCGAGGTGGAAGTGAAAAGCGAAGGTGCAGCGCCTTCGCCCGACAACGTAATTCCGGCCTTGCTGCGACTGGAACAGGTGGCCGGCGGCGTTTTGGCCGGCCTGGTGCGCGGCACCATCCGGCAGGCAACTTTCCGCGAGCCGCACGAAGGCCTGAGTTTCGGTATCAGCGGCGAAGACACCATCCGAATGCGCGACGGAAACGGCCGGTACCTCGGGCAGGCGGATACAGTGCTGAAAGACATCGGAAAGACGTACAACCGGGCAACAAAAGCCGCCGGCGTATTGAATATCCGGGCGCTGGCAGAAGCATTGGGCAAAAAGTCCGGCAAGCCCACCGCCGGCGCTGCCGCCTTCGCACTGCAAATGATCCAGTCGCCCACCGAACAAACATTTGAATGGAACCCAAAATAGAACGATCATGCCTTCACCGAACGAATACCTTTTAGTGCCCCTCAAAGTGCAGGCCCTGGTCATCGAAAAGGATGTGATCGACCGGGCCACGCCTGCACGGAACGAACAGACCGGCGAAAACAATCCCGTGGCCGGAAAGTGGTCGCCCCGCAGCCGCAACTACAACCGCACCATCCATACCTTCGCACCGGTCGTTCCCGAACCTTTTTTCGATGCGCGCGCGGCACAGGGCGCCAGGCCGGGAAAAGCGCCGGTTTTTGTACAGGAAGATGCGGCGCCGGCCGACAAAGATCGGGGCGTATACCTGCACTGGGTGGTTCCGCAAGGGCTGCGCCAGTCCTACCAGGCAGGCGAACTCCATTTCCCTGCCCTGCCCGATCAATGGCTGGTGGTGCGCTGGGCGCGTGGCAAAGGGGCGGAGAACAATTCCCTGAAAGCGGTGGTGCTCGATTCCAGCGTTATCGGTGGCGATGCACAATCCGCAAGCCTGCTCGTGCCGGGGCGTACCGATGAAAACGCGCCCGCCATCGTATCCCGGCGGATCGGCGCAGCCCGCGCACTTGGCGATTACCGGCCGGAGGAGTTTCGCGACCGGGAACGCACCACGATCACCGCGCTGGGAAATGCCTACACCGGCTCCCAGACGTTTACCGGTTCCATTGCGGAAAACAGGAACGCACTTTCCTGGCACGACGACCTGAACGACCTGCGTAGCAACGGCCAGGTGCCGCCGGAAACCACCCTGACGTATCTGGTGCTCGGCTGGTACCGGCGCCCGGAAGACGAGCCGCTACGCACTATTCCGCCCCTGCTGGCGCCGCCGCCGCCGTTCCGCCTCGACCTGCGTTTTGAAACTGCGCTGACTGCCGGCGACGCCCGGGTGCTGGGCCGCCAGTTTGAAAAAAATGGAGTGCCCGTATCGAAAGAGTGTTTAGCCATTCAGTTCGATGCCGGATTGTCCGGCTGGTGGATTCGGGATGCCGGCGAACCGGGCCGCGTGTTTTTTGCCCGGAAAACCGGTTCCGCCATCGAGGTCGCCATTCACCTGCCTGCCTTCGTGCTGGGCAGCATCGGCTGGAGCCTGGGAACAGCCACGCCGCCGGAAAATACGTTAAATGCTTCCTGCCTTTTGCATGGCATGGTGGCCTATATAAACTACTGGAACCCTGAAACCTACCGGGGCCCCATACTCGGCTACCCCGACGCGCCCGACGCGCAAGGCGGGCTGGGGCGCAGCCCGCTACCCATCAAGGTCGGCTTGGGCTATGCGGCGGAAGATGCGCTGGCAGCCCTGCTGGCCGAAGGAAAAGACCGCGCCGGACCGGAAGCCTGGAAAGCCCTCGAAGCCGTGATGCACCGGCAGGGAGACACGCTGATGAAAGGCTGGGACGAACCCGACCGGGAGTTAGCCGTTCATCAGAACTGGTTTACGGCGCAGGATGCCGGTCGCACCTGGTCGATCGGTCCTCTGAGCGCCGATGACGCTGACATTGATTCGGAAGACCCCAATTCAAAACCCAAACCTGCCCCCGGTCACCTGCAACGCCTGGCCGATATCAATCGGGAACAGTCAACGCTCAACCGCCTGGCCCGCCAGATCGCTGCGCTCCAGCAGGATCTGTACGCCCGGTGGTGGAAATTGTGCCAGTTGAACCGGCTGGACGCCCCGGAAGCCGCTGCGGTGGAAAAACAATACCGGGCCTTGGCAGAAAGGCTGAAAACCCTGCAAGGCCGCCTGAAAACAGGAACCGGAGCACTTACAACCCGGCTGAATGAATTTCGCAGCCAACTGCAAACAGCAGGATGGCAACTCCTCGACCAACCGGCCCCGCGTTTCTGGAAACCTGCCGACCCGGTCGTGGTGGTCCAGAACGCCGGGCGGCTCGGCAAACATCAATTCGACCGGCCTTTGCCCTGCCGCAGGATCGATGCGCTGGTGACTTCCGGAGAAATCATAAAGAACGGGCAGGCTCAGCCACTGGGCGCCGCACTTCCGCCCGAACCGCTGATCGCTTTGATCGGGGAGCGGCTGCCGGGCCAGGCAGAAGTACTCGGCGCCCTGCTGCGGGAAGCCGCACTGGTGGAACGCGGCATGTTGGAACTGGCCGAAACAAGTCTTCCGCCTGCCGGAAAATTTTCCAGCAAGGAAACCTGGGATGCCTGGCGGGAACAACTCGATACCGTGCTGAACCGGGATGAAAACGCGGGAGCAGCACCCGGCACCCGACTGCGCCTGAAGACAGGTGCATCGCCGGTTTCCAACAGGCACCTGGTCGATCTCTGGGGCACACAACCGTGGGCGCCCCTGTTCATCGACTGGGAAATCACCTGGGAACCCACAACAGCGGCCGGACAGGATTTCGGCGCCGACTGGACATTGGAAAATACCGACTACCGACCGCAAACCGCCCGCCCGCCAGTCGGAAAACCGGAACGCTTGCGTGGCCGCAGCCTCGTAGCCCCCATGGCCGGCAATTTTTTCAGGGATGCACTCGACGAACTTCGCCGCCTGATCGGCGACCTCCGCGAGGATGTCGCAGCGGATCCGCCCGAACCCTTGCAGCGATTTCTCAGCCGCTATGGAGACTGGGGGCTCACGCTACGCAAACTCCGGGACAGCGCTTTGCTCGGGCAGGCGTTGAGCGGTATGCAACAAGGCTTCCTCGGCCGGGATATTACACTGCCACACGTTTGGCCCAACCCGCAAGCCCCCTGGAATGCCGGGGTAACAACGGAAAACGGGCACGATGCAGCGGCTGCAAGCCTCCTGCAATCTCCTCGCCCCGGGCCGGATCAATCGCCCCTGACACCCGGCCGGCTCAGTCCGCCCCGGGAATCTGCCGATCCCGATACGTTGTCCTTCGGCCTGTTGCGCGCCGGATCATTCCGCATCAGTCAGTTGTGGCTGGTCGACGATTTCGGCCAGTGGGCCGACCTAATCTACGGAGCCGATGCCAGTTTCACTTCCGGACAGGCCCTGTATCCGCGGGTGCAGTGGGATCAGCAGGCATCCGTCGTGATGCCGCCCCGCATACAGCAGCCGACCCGGCTGAATTTCCGTTTTTCGGCAGCAGCCGACCCGAACGTGGAAGGTATCAACGACCCGACCGACCAACCCATCGCCGGCTGGGTATTTTACCACCACCTCGACCGCGCGCTGGTGCTCGCCGATCCGAAGGGGCGTTTACTGGGTGAAATAGCGCTGATCGATGACAATACGGCAAACGGCCAGATATACTGGGAAAGTTTTGTGACGCCCGGAGCGGGTATGGAGCAGAGCCTGGCAGGGTTCGAGGGCGGACTAAAAGACTTTGCACGCGGCATCGCAGACCCTGTGCGCCTGCGCGACCTCCTGGCACTCACCGACCGGGTACTGGGAAATACCTGCCCTGCAAGCGGTGAACAGCACGTCGACCGCTTGCAGGGCCGGCCATTGGCACTGGTACAGGCCAGTATCGGCCTCGAACTGTTCGGAGATGCCTGGAGCGACCCCGAAAAAGAAACCGCCCGCTCTGGCGGCCCCACCGGCGATCCTGGGCTTGACCGCTTGAAGTTGCCTGTGAAACTCGGAAGCAAAAACGAGCAGGACGGTTTAATCGGCTATTTTACAGGCGGCAGCGAAGGATTTAAACACATTATTCCGACGGAATGGCCCGGCCTTCAAACAGAACTGTCAGCGCTGAAGTCCGGCTACGTCGCCAACCCGCAACAGCAGGGTGTGCGGATCGGATTCGGCGCTCCGGCCCGTCTGACCCTGCTGATGGACCCGTACGGTACGGTTCAGGCCGCTCCGGGTATCGTGCCGGTTAAATCGATCGGTCTGCCGCCGGCGTATCTGGAAGAAACCCTTCAACGGCTGGAACAATCATTCCGGGTAGGCCCGGTCCTGATAGCGGGCGGGCAGTTTAACCTGCCGGTGGCCTCCGGGCAACCCGGCAAATGGTATTTCAACATACCCGACGGGCAAGAAGCACCCATTTATCCTACCGACCCGAAGCAGTTCTCCGACCAGGCTATTGTTACCGCATTCGAAGGACGGATCACCCTGCGGCAGGACGATTAAAAAGTTTACAACAACAAAATTATTATGGCAAATACCACCTTGCAGCAAGCCCCCAACACCCAGGCCGATTCTTTTATCCGCATACAGGTTTTCATTCCGGCGCAGGAACCTGCCGCCCGCCTGTTGATCGATTTCAATTTTTCGGCAGAATCGCTGGACGAAAAAGTGCTGCAAGCCGCCAGAAAAGCGCCCGATAATGACGACCTGATGGAAACACTGAACGGCATCGTTCAGTTAAATGACAACCCCGGCAACTGGAAAGCCTGGGCAATGGCCGGCCGGAAAAACGTGGTAACCGTAAGATTGTCCAACCACCTCGACGCGGACAAAAACAAACTGCCTGCCGACCAATGGAGCCAGGGAAACTTCACTTTGGGAGTTCCCCGTACATCTGTCCAGAAAAACGTCGGATTCAGCCTGAATTACCAGGTCAGAGACGCATCCAACCGGAAAGTTATCCAGGAAGGCCACGTCGATATCGAACTCGCTCCGGCAGGCAGCGGCGCCGACCCGATACCGGTGGTGCGCCTGTGGACCGACCAGAAAAGCCCTACCGCACTCGATCCGGGCACGAAAGTAAAGATCAGTTGGCGGGTGGACGATGCCGTTTCCGGCGTTCTGAAAGGCCCTTTACCGGGCGATGCCCAACAAATGACCTTGCAGGACGGCAACGATTCGAGGTATGACCTGAGCGCCGGCTCGATATACGTCCGGATAGCAGGTTCGCAGATTTACCTGTTGCAGGCTACCGTAAAAACGAAAAGCGGCGCGAAGGTAGACGTAGAGCGAAACCTCGTCCTCGACATCGCTTCGCTTGGCAAAAAAGCATTTCTGCACATTTTCCCGGATTACATCCTTCCGTACGCAAGGGTGCGGGCCTACTGGGCTGCCTGGGGCGTTAGTTCCGCTACCCTGATCGGTCTGGGAAAAAGCCAGCGACTGCTACCGACGGGCGGAAACAGCAACCGTTCTCCCGAAGACGATCAGGAAGGCGAAGGCGATAAATATTTTCGCACCGGCGATCGGGACGCCGACATTTCCCTGCAAATTACCCTGGGCAATAAAGCGCCTGAAACGGCCGGTACCAGCACTATTCACGTCGTTTCCTGGAAAGATATCGAGACCGAAGGCCCGTTTAAACAGATCGGCCCCGTCCCGCTCGGCCTGGCGGTGGCATGGTCGGAAAGCAGGAATACAGGCAAACTCATCGGCTGCAACTACGACGGCATCTGGATGACCGACGTGGGCCTGGGCGATTTCGACACCCGCGAAGCCCGGCCGAAAAGAAGCCTTGCAGCCGAATTCGCGCCCCCGGAAGTCAAATTAAAAAAACGCCTCGAACCCGTTGCTTTGGGCGAGGTAGCGGAATGGTTTGCGGTGACGGCACTCGGCGAAGGGTTCGCTGCCCTCCTCCGCCCGAAAGCGGGCGGCGATCCGGCGCTGGTGCGTTTCGATCTGGAGAAAAAAGAAATCAGTCGCAAAACCCTTCCCGGCAGCCTGCGCACATGGGTGAGCAACCGAACCGCCAGCATCGACCTGATGGTATTGGGCGAGCGGCTGTTCCTGCGCGTTGCCGTTGCGCTGCCGGAGCATGCCTGGCACAGCGAAGCATGGTCGACGAAAGGTCTGGACGACCGCGACGGCTGGCGGGAGGAACCGCTGCCTGCCGGTCTGCCGGGTTTCCGCTTTACCACGATCGGACAAGTCATGTATGCGCTACAGCCCGAAACCGGCCGTCTCCTTCAATTCGGCTTACAACCGGACGGGCGCTTGAGCGACCCGCGCATGGCTGCTCCGGCAGTCGATGGCAAAGGCCGTTCGCTGGTCGCCACCGGGCTGCCGGTAGCGGTCGGGAACGTACTGGCCGTATTGGGCAGCCCCCGGCAGGAAAATGCGCAGGGAGAACAAAAAGAGCCGACCGATTGGGTGTACAATCCGCAAACCGACCGCTGGACCGACGATTGCGGGCAAGGTTTGCCCCTGGAAGGCCGGGCCTGTGCCGCGTACCGCAACACCGAATCCAAACGCCTGTGGGTGGTCGATGGCGCCCGATTGTACACGCTACCCGTTGCCAACGGTGAAAACCTGTTTGCGCATGATTACCTGGAAGGCAACCAGAACCTGGAGTTGCCGGCGTATTTTGACGAAACTGCCCGCTTTGTTTTCACCAACCAGTTGTTGTTCGACCTGCTGCCCCCCGACGCCGTGTGCCAGGCGGCCGGATACTACGATACCGTTTGTTCCGACGCAGCCCGGCATGCTCTATTTCCTTCGGGAAAAACCTGGGAGACGCTCGGCAAAAATGTTTCGGCCATACTCACCCTGCGCTATCGGAAAGACGACCTGCCCGGTTTCCGGCTGCACTGGCAAATCGGCCCTTCCGCAGATCCGAATACACGTTCCGTGCTCCAGGTAACGGCCCGGGCGAATACATCGGGCGGCGCGGTTCAGTGGACCGTCGACACGGCATTTCTTTTTCTAACGCTCGTCGACGGCAAACCTTCGGCGGAGGTGCTGGCGCAAACGAGTATAACGGCCCCGTCTCCCGACCTGAAGTTTTCTTTCCCATTGCCAAGCATCCGTAAAGCCTCCCTGGACCTGGCAATCATCAGCCCGACCGTTTTATCAAAAGACGGGAAATATGCCTATGCCGCCAACGTACAGAACGGCGCGCTTTTGCTTAGTCAGATCGATCTGTCGACGCGGCAAGTAGTGAAAAGCGTGAGCCCCTGGCCTACGGCCTTTGGGGAACATTCACTGGCAATGATCGCCAGAGACAAGACGAGTATTTTTGCGGTTGCCGGCAATGCGCTCCATGCTTTTGATGAGCGCCTGCAGGAAACTCCCCTCACGATGATTGCTCCGCAAGTGGGAAATGTCAGCAACGACGTGGCAGTGGTACAGGATTTCACCATTACCGGCCTCATCGTTTCGACGGATCAAAAAGTGTACCTCGCAGGCGGCATTTTCATCCAGCCCTACCGGGGCGATCGAAACTGGTTGCCTATGGATTACATGGCTCGTATCGACCTGACCAAGCCCGTGAATGGAAACCGGCTGGCCGTACTGCCCAAAAACAATTACAATGAGATGCTGGCCGATTCGCCCGTTCCCATGGCCATTTCCAAAAACAATGCAAAAGTGTACGCCGCGCTGCGCAATCACGACCTGCTCGTGATAGATACCGCCAGTTTTTCCATCAGTTATCCCGACAAACAGGAGCACAAACACCAATGCCTGTACCTTTCCGACGACGGCCAACGCCTGTACAGCATTATCGAAGGCAATCCGGCTATGCAACTCCTGAAACTGAACCCCGGCGATCTGAAAACGGAGAAATCCCTGCCGCTCGATGCACCTTCGCAATACGTGAATTTGTCGGGCTACGGCGCCCCCGCTCCCTACGTCTCTATTGGCGAGTATTTCCGGTATCTTCCCTCCTGCGACCTGCTGGAATCGCCGCAGGGGGAAGACCTGATCGTGGCCTACGGCAACAGCATCCGCGTGGTAGACCTGTCAACCTGGACGATTCGTCAGACCATTGCCCTCGATACCTGTGTACGCCTGCTGCAAGTGCTGGAAGGACCGATGCATACCTGGAAAATCAGGGCCTGGGGAAGAGCGGCCGTAGATCCACAGGGCAGGGTGCTCGATAACAAAACTGTGCTGTATGAGGTGCTGGTGGGGAGAGGGTGAGGTTCACTTTTTATGGTCTGCCGCGCTGTCGTCGTCCCGTTTTCCCGAACCTGTTGAATAAAGTACGTTCCTGTAGGCAGGTCGGTTTTTTTAAAAAATTGTTGGCTAATTTATACCCGAAAAGGTATAAACGCTTCCCATACGCACTTGTTTATACCCGATATGGTATAATCTGCGAACAGGAACCGGGAAAGAAACCCTGCGGCTGGATTATGCCAATCACAGCAGGAACAAATTTTTAGCCGCATGGAGAAAGCAAGAAAAGCGTGGGAGGATATGATAGGAATAAGTTTCCTGAGCGCGGATTTTAAATTGCGGTATCGGGGTTTGTTGAGGGAGCGGTTCGGGAGGTTTTGATTTTCAACTTAGTTTCCAATACAAAAAGTGATTTGTATTGATTGTCAATGAGTTATGAAAATTGGGTACAAATGGGATACAGATTTAACAAAACAGTGGATTTGGAGAGCAAAAATCCATTCAAACCCAGGTATATGGACGCGTTAAAACAAAGCCATTCGGTTTCGTTACGTTATCCGGCAATTGACTTTCACGAAGTTTCTTCTTTCCGATAAGGCCGCTAAAATGTACTACGCTTTCAAGTTGAATTGAGTGCCTGTTGGGAGGAAAATAAAGACCAACCCTTTTTTGAGGTGAAAGCCCTTTTATGGCCTCAATTGGTGGTATCAAATCGGTGTCACCTGAAATCAGAATGGCAACATCAAATTTGTCGGTAAACGCATCCATGAGCATTTGGGTTGCTATGTTCACATCCGTCATTTTTTCCTTCGGGGAAGGCCAATTGCTACCACATCCTCTGCAATTTATAATGTTTGATTGGTACCTGCCATAATAGAAAAGGCAACCTGTTGACGATTTCAAAGCGTCCAAATAAGTACGTTGCCTTTTTTCTTTGTCAGGCTGATTCGTTACCATTGAAGTGAAATATTTGGTTGCTACCAAACTCTGCCCTGGTATCAATAGAGAATTGGAAAGCGCTTCGACATCCAACCAAAGGTACTTATTGTTGTATTGGGCTTTCATGCCAAAATACAGATTAAAACCGTCTATATATGTAATAACTCGTTGCATGGATGAATTCACTTAAAAAGGATGATTGGGATTTTGATCAGATTTCTGTTGAAATTCTTGGTGAAATTTTGGCGGTGGTTTCGATGCGGTTTTTACAGCCGTTTTAAGCCCTCCAAAAAAGTGACGATTTTTAAATTAATTTTGATGAAGATAAAAATTGCATTACCTTTGCCCTACCAAAACAGCACTGGGGGTAGTCCCCCCAGCCGTTCGCCCCGAAAGGGGCGATTCTTTTTTGGGTTGGATTTATTGCAAAAAGTCGAAAAGGGTACATATCACCTTTTCGACTTTTTCTTTGTGTAAAGGTAGCCTTTACTGCTTATGCAAATTGTTGAAAAATTTCCACAAAATGTGGATAACATTTGCAATTAATTGATTATCAGGCGTTACTTCATTTGGGGCATTGGCAAAAAATAAACATTTTTCATTGTTTTTGAAACATTTTTGCCCTTACCACTCCCCCCGAAACGCCTGCTCCAACACCCCCGGAAACAACCCCTCCAATGCCGACAACTGCCCCGCCTGTGCCGCTTTCAGGGCTTCCATTTTGGTTTGAAAGGCTTTGATTTCGGAAACGATGCGGCGTTGTTCGAAAAGGTCAGGCAATGGAATTTGAAAGTTTGAAATATTCCCCATGCTCAAATTTGCCCGCGCTGCGTCCACCTGTTTGTCAAACATATAACCTACACAAACAGGGCTATTGAAAAAGTGCAAAGCATATTCCAAATCAATTTTCGTTTGGTCGAGTCGGATTAAGCAAACCGCTTGGTTAATGTTTGCCACGTCATCCCGATCATAAATTGCAGTTCTACCGATGGATGCTCCAACAATATTCATAAGAATGTCATCCCGGCGTAAAATGGATTTCTTTTCAATCTCATTGAAACGGGCTTCAACAAACTTTTTGGGTTCGAGCCGAATTTTATACTTCCTGACATTTTCACTGGTTATGAACAAAACGCCGTTGTTTTCAACGTAGTCAACCCCTTGCCAATTTGGAGAAGAACCCTTTGTAATCAAAAGAGCAATTTCTGAAACCCTTGCAATTGGATATTCAGAAAGGGCATTTTTGAATTTTTCCCCTATATAATCTCCTTCAACCCTTTCCACCTCCCGCACCTGCTCCCCTCTCAATGCACGCACCGCATCTAATTTCCCTTTTAAAGTCGCCAACCGCCCGGCGATACGCTGTTGCTCGGATAGGGGCGGCAGGGGGATTTCGTAGGTCAACACTTTTGCCCCTCCAGGTGTTCTCCTTCCTCCACTACCCGCCCCAAGCGCCGCGCGTGGTGTTTATTTCAACACCGCGCGCAAACGTATCCCACAATGCCGGCACTCGCCCTACCCCCTGTTTACATCTTTTTTGAGAAGCGTTTAGGTCTTTTACCACATCGTTTAGGTCTTTTTGCGATCCGTTCCGGTTGTTTTGAGAAGTGTTTGGGTAGGTATACCGAAACGTTTGGGTTGTATTGAGAAGTGTTTGGGTCCGGGAGTCAAATCTTTGGGTTCAGGACCCAAACACTTCTCAATACAACCGGAACGCTTCTCAAAACAACCCAAACGCTTCGTTAAACGACCCAAACGGAACCTTCGGGAAGGGAAAAATATGGCTGGCGCACCCAAAAAGATCCTCAGACGACGGAAACCTTCGGAAAGGGAAAAATATGGTTGGTGCACCCAAAAGTATCCTGACACGACCCAAACGGACCTTGACAGAACCGGGTCGGATGGTAGTAGAGTGAAATCCAGGCTCCCCCATTAAGGAGTATTCCCCGAACCAACCGATGATCCCTTACCCCAAAAACCCTCTTTTTTGTACAAATAGAACCCGCCAATCGCCAGAATCATGACCACGAGGTAAAATGCGAAATTCAGGTTTTCATATTCGGGTTCGTAGCCTTTTTCTACCAGGGTTTGCCATATGCCGGGCTCGTTTTTGAGTCCGGTTGCCCATTGTCCGAAATTCCATGCCGCATGAAGCCCAACCGGCAAGGCGATCCCTTTTGATTTCAAAGCGGCGATACCGAAAAGAATTGCCCCGATTCCCGCGCCTAAAAAAGCCTGCTTCAACGTGTAGCCGCCTGCCAGATGCTCCAGCGCAAAAATCAGGGCGATCATTGCCTGTGCTTTCCAGGGGCCGATGGCATATGCAAGACTTCGCAGGGCATAACCACGAAACGCCAACTCTTCCCTCAAAGCCAGTATCAGGTACAAAAAAAGCGTCAGTAGAATGGAAACCCAGGAAGTTTGGGGCGCATACGTCCAGGTAACCTTACCGAAAGTGATTACCAGCAATGCGTGGGTGATCGCCAGAAACAGCCCGATCGCCAAACCGCCGGCAAACAGCGGGATCGTTTGCTTCCGGGGACGTACGCCGATATCGTTTAAGGTCAGTTTTTCCCAACGGGAAAACACTACGGTTAATCCAAAAACGCCTGTGGCGGCCACAATTCCCAGAAGAATATCCGACCAGGGCTTGGGCAAATCCTTGGTAAGCGGCGCACATATGATCAGGATCAATGCGCAGCAGAGACAAAAAAGCAGCACCTTTAAAACACTGCTTTTCCAATTTACTGTTACCTGAGTTGTTATCATCACACCTTCAAATTCTCCAGATCATCCAGATCTTTCGGACGTCCTGCCGATCGCTTCGCTTCCAGCAAATCCGAAAGATGCAGCGAACGGACGGACAAGTTTTCGCTGAATTCAAACCATTCCGAGCGTTCGAATGCAGCATTAAAATCAACGCCTTTCATCTGCGTTAAAATATCTATGCCAACCGGCGGGCGACCAAAAGTAAAAACGTCATAATGTTCTGAGGCAAGGAAACGCTCCGCTACAAGTCGTGTTGACGAATGGAAAACTGCATGCGATCCATCCTTTGCGGAACCGCAGTATCCAGGTTCCAGGCCGCACAAACAAGATACCATGCCGCTGCGAGGCGTTCGGCCGGCGATTTGCTTAGCCAATATGCGCGTTGATTTGCAGCAGATTCCACACTTTGAATGGTAAAAGCCTTGCGATCTAAACGATACATATGCGGATTTGATTTGTAGCTAAATTACAACTTACTTCCCGATACAGAACTTCCCAAAAATATTCCCCAGCAAATCCTCTACCCCGATCTCCCCGGTGATCTCCCCCAGGTACGCCAGCGCATGCCTTATATCCTGCGCCACAAAATCGCCCGTCACATTGGATTCCAGGCCTTGCAGCACTTCTGCCAGCGCCCCGTCGGCTCTGCGCAGGGCGTCGTGGTGGCGGGCGTTGGTCACGATGGTATGGTCCGTGCCGAGTTCGCTGCCGACAGCCAGGTCGTACAACTTCTCTTTCAGGTACTCGATGTTCATCTGGTTTTTCGCGGAAACGGCAATGAGCGATGAATGATGAATGATGAATGATGAATGGGGGGGTGTGAGTTGTGAGTGGTGAGTGGTGAGTGGGTCAGTGGAATCGGGCAGGAGGTATGGGTGGATGCCCGGCAGCGTCGGGTCTGCGAGCCATTCGGTTTGGAACAGGGGATTCCGGTCCATTTTATTGCACACCACGAGCAGGTGTTCGGTGCCGTCGGGGGCGAGTTGGCGGAGGTCGTGGTGCACTTCGGCGAGGGTCATGCCGCCGGCTACGTCCCACACGTACACGAGGATGGCGGCCTGTCCGATTTTTTCCATGGTTTTGGCTACGCCGATGGCTTCAATGGTATCCTGCGCTTCGCGAATACCCGCCGTGTCGATGAGGCGGAATTGCACGCCTTTAATGTTGAGCACCTCTTCGATGGTATCGCGGGTGGTACCGGGAATATCGCTCACGATGGCGCGCTCCTCATTGAGCAGGGCATTCAGCAGGGTGCTTTTCCCGGCATTGGGGCGGCCGGCGATGACCGTGCTGACGCCCGTTTTCAGGGCATTGCCGAGTGCGAACGACTGAATGAGCGGGCGCAGGTGTTCGCGGATTTTCAGTACCAGATTTTTCAGGTCGTCGCGGTCGGCAAATTCCACGTCTTCTTCGCCGAAGTCGAGTTCGAGTTCCACCAGGCTGGCGAAGTCGATCAGTTCGGCGCGCAACTGCTGAATTTCCGTTCTGAAACCGCCGCGCAACTGCCGCAACGCCACCGTATGGCTCGCTTCGCTTTGGCTGGCGATCAGGTCGGCCACGGCTTCGGCCTGACTCAGGTCCATACGGCCGTTGAGGAACGCGCGCAGGGTGTACTCGCCAGGTTCGGCCAGGCGCGCGCCTTCGCGCAAACACAACTGGATGATTTCCTGTTGAATGTACGGCGAACCGTGGCAACTGATCTCGGCCGTGGGCTGGCCGGTGTACGAGCGTTGTCCGTGAAAAATGGTGATCAGCACCTCGTCGAGCGTACGGCCCGATTCCGCTTCGATGCGGCCGAAATGCGCCGTGTGGCTGGGTTGCTCCGCCAGTTGTTTGCCTTTGAATATCCGGTCAGCGATGGCGATGGCTTCCGGGCCGGAAAGCCGGATGACGCCGATGGCGCCGATGCCCGGCGGGGTGGCGAGGGCGACGATGGTGTCGGAGATGTCTGGAATACGCATGGCGCAAAGATCGACCGCTGATTTAAATTATGTGATTATATCTCTTTGGTTTTGAGCGGCTCCGCCGCTCGTAGAGGAATGGAGACGCAGATTTAGCGAATTGTGCGGATTAAAACGGATTTTTTGTGGCCTGTCGGCCACGATTTTTGATTTTCATGGATCAACATCCGCATTCGGCTGCCGGATACTGGAAATGTATGATCGAATTACAACTAACTGCTTCGTTGATAGAAGTGATCGGTTTAATCTACGCATCGCCGAAGGCGGAGAAAATCCGTAACAAATCTAAAGTGGCCGCAAGGCCACCAAAATCCGCGTAAATCCGCATTATCCGCGTAATCCGCGTTGCAATAATTCCTACGGTGGGCGGAGCCCCCACAAAACAATCCTTTAATTTTAAATCAGCAGTCCGATCTTTGCCGCCATTCTCATCATCACAAAAATCACAGTCGTGAAATATAAAAACCTCATCTTTCTCGCCGTCGCCCTCATCGTCGCATTCGTCTGGTACCGTTACCGGCAGCCGCGTTTCGTGGCCGGCGAAACCGCCCCCGATTTCCAGGTCACCCTGGCCGACGGCAGCAGCGCGCATTTGAGCGATACGAAAGGAAAATACACTGTATTGCAGTTCTGGGGCAGTTGGTGCGGGCCATGCCGGTCCGAAAACCCTTACCTGGCGCAGTTGTACCGCAAATACCACGACCGCGGATTCGAGATTTTCAGCATCGCCCTGGAGCAAAATCCACGCAACTGGCAGCGTGCCATCGCCGAAGACGGTATGGTCTGGCATTACCACACCATGGAATCGGCGGATTTCGGCGGGCCCGTGTCGCGGCATTTCAATATCAAATCCATTCCGGCCATTTTCCTCATCAACCCCGACGGGAATATCATGAGCGTTAATCCTGATCCCGACGACCTGGACAAAATCCTTAACGAACGCCTGCAAGCCGGCCGCTGACAATTTGGCATTCACACACGCAGGGCATGGAAATTGCGGAAAGGATGCGGAATCATCTAAAAACACCCCTTTTGACCCGGTTACATGAAGAACCCTTTCAAAAAAATATTTGATATGACGGAAAAAGAAACGAACGGGACGGAACAGGAAATGGAAGAAACCGTGGAAAACACGCCTGAGCAGCCCGAAAACCCGCGCATTGCCGAACTCGAAAAACAACTGGAAGAAAGCCGGAACAAATACCTGTACCTGTTTTCCGACTTTGAAAACTTCAAACGACACAGCGCACGCGAACGGCTCGAACTGAACCAGACCGCCGGACGTGACATCCTGACATCTTTACTGCCCATTCTGGACGATTTTGACAGGGCCGCCAAAAACGATGCCCTGAGCGAAGGCGCCGGACTTATACACCAGAAACTGGTGCAATTGGCCCGTATGAGAGGCCTGGTGATCGTTGACACCAAACCGGGCGACCCATTCAACGCCGACGTGCATGAGGCAGTAGCGGAAATTCCCGCCGCTTCCGACGAACTAAAAGGCAAAATTGTAGACATCCTCGAACCCGGTTACTCCCTCGGAGAACGTATCATTCGTTTCGCGAAAGTTGTAGTTGGTAAATAAAAAATGGCAAAACGCGATTATTACGAGGTGCTGGACGTAGCCAAAAACGCCAGTGCTGACGACATTAAAAAATCTTACCGGAAGAAAGCCCTCGAATTCCACCCTGACCGGAATCCCGGCGATAAATCGGCCGAGGACAAGTTTAAAGAGGCTGCCGAAGCATACGACGTGCTCAGCGACCAGGATAAACGCGCGCGGTACGACCGGCTGGGCCATGCCGGCGTGGACGGGAATGCCGGTGGCGCCGGCGGTTTCCAGGGTATGGATATGGATGAGATCCTGCGCCGTTTCGGTTTCGACGGCGACGATATTTTCGGCGAATTTTTCGGCGGCGGCCGGCGCAGAGGCGGCGGCGGTGGTGGCCGTGCCCGCGGCGAACGCGGCTCGAACCTGCGTATCCGGGTAAAACTCACGCTGGAAGAAATCGCCACAGGCGTCAATAAAAAGATCAAGGTGCGCAAGCAGGTCACCTGCAATACCTGCCAGGGCTCCGGCGCGCGCGACCCCAATTCCGTAGAAACCTGCGGCACCTGCCGCGGCTCGGGGATGGTCAACCGCGTCACCCAGACTCCGTTCGGGATGATGCAAACCGCCGTGCCCTGCCCTACCTGCAACGGCGCGGGCCAAACCATCAAATCGCCCTGCAACGTGTGCAAAGGCGACGGTCGCGTTTTCGGTGAAGAAACGATCGAAATGGACATCCCAGCAGGAGTACACGAAGGCATCCAGCTCTCTATGGCCGGCAAAGGCAACGCGGGCGCCAAAGGCGGCGCACCCGGCGATCTGCTGATCACCGTGGAGGAAACGCCACACGAGGAGTTTACCCGCGACGGCAGCAACATCATGTACGAGTTGTTCATCAACATCGCCGATGCTTCGCTGGGCACAAAAGTGGAAGTACCTACACTCGACGGCCGCGCACGCATCACGATTCCGCCGGGCACGCAGTCGGGTAAAATTTTCCGCCTGAAAGACAAGGGCCTGCCGGGCCTGCAAACCTACCAGCGCGGCGATGAACTGATCCACGTCAATGTTTGGATCCCGAAGAAATTCAACGACGAGGAAAAGAAGATACTGGAAAAAATGCGCGATATGCCCAATTTCCAACCCAACCCGGGCAAAGAAGACAAGAGTTTTTTTGAGCGGGTGAAGGATATTTTTGGTTGATAAAAAGGTTGATGAGGGTTGATAAAAAGGTTGATGAGGTTGATAAGGTTGATGAGGGTTGATATTCAGCCGCTCGATGAATGTACAAATTCAACTTTTTTCGAGCGGCTGAATATCAACCCTCATCAACCTTATCAACCCTCATTAACCTTTTTATCAACCTTTTTTTCAAAGACATTCGCTTTTTTCCCAAACCCCTTTATCTTTGCCGCCGCTTTTGAAAAGCGTATGGCCACGTGGCGGAATTGGTAGACGCGCCACTTTGAGGGGGTGGTGTCCTTACGGATGTGCTGGTTCGACTCCAGTCGTGGTCACAGATACGATTTGATCCCGGATTTTTCTTCGTGAAAAGTTCGGGATTTTTGTTTTTGGGCGCTGGCGCGCCGTAGTTTTTTAACCACAAGGGGCACAAAGGGTTTTCACAAGGAACACAAGGCAAGTTATTGTTGATTCTGAACTGACTGGAGTTTTTATATAAAAATAAACCACGGAGGCACAAAGGACACAAAGCGCGACGTCACGCTTTGTGTCCTTTGTGCCTCCGTGGTAAAAAAATAAAAACCCGGAGATGCACAGGGCCCGACATCGACGTCATGCATGGTGAACCTTGTGAAAAAACATTTGTGTCCCTTGTGGTTAAAAAATAAAAATTCGGAGCTGCGCAGCACCCGACATCGACGTCATGCATAGTGAACCTTGTGAAAACCCTTCGTGCCCCTTGTGGTTAAAAAACTACGGCGCGCCAGCGCCACTCCAAATCCCACTTTTTGCAGAAAAATAAAAAGCATTCAAAAGATTTCGCCGAAAACAATTCTGACATTTTTACATTTGGCCGTTCTAAATTTCAATCACGAAACATACACACTATACTTGCATGAGCAACATCAACCCTTCGCGGCTTTTTACCGCAAGCCGTATGGCCCTGACTGTAACCTCAATGACCTTTGCTATTCGGGCTGGTATGCTTGGCCCGCTTGGATTAGAATTTAACCTGACGGACTCCGAACTCGGCTGGATTGCCGGCATGGCTTTCTTCGGTTTTCCGGTAGCCACCACCCTTGGCGGCTTTTTTGTCGACTCATTGGGCATGCGGCGGCTGATGTGGGTGGCTTTCGGAGCGCACTTGCTGGGTCTGGTAATGACCATATTCGCAGGGGGCTTCTGGACACTTTTCATATCCACATTTCTGGTAGGTTTTGCCAACGGTATGGTTGAAGCAGTCTGCAACCCGCTTGTAGCCTCCATGTATCCGAATAACAAGACGGTCATGCTCAACAAATTTCACGTCTGGTTTCCGGGCGGGATTGTGATCGGAGCGCTCATTGCAGCAGGTATGAAATACCTCGGTATTGGCTGGGAGGTGCAAGTGGCAATTATCATTATACCTACTTTAATATATGGATGGCTATTCTGGGGTCAGGCATTTCCGCAAACGGAACGCGTCGATTCCGGCGTTTCTACCGCCGCCATGTTCAAGGCAGTAGTTACACCGCTGTTTTTGTTCATGATCTTTTGTATGTTCCTGACGGCTAATACCGAACTGAGTACGACCCAGTGGATCGACAAACTACTGGGCAACGCCGGCGCCAACCCTTTGCTTATTCTGGCACTTGTAAACGGCCTGATGGCAGTCGGACGTTATTTTGGCGAGCCGCTTATCCACAAACTCAGCCCTAAAGGCGTATTGCTGGCATCTTCCGTTATTTCGGTACTGGGCTTGTATTTGTTGCGTACAACGGAGGGCGACATGCTGTATGCCGCCGCTGCAATATTTGCCGTAGGCGTGTGTTATTTCTGGCCTACAATGCTCGGATTTGTAAGTGAAACCATACCGGAAAGCGGTGCGTTGGGCCTTTCATTGATGGGTGGCGCAGGTATGCTCGGCAACTGGGCGTTCCAGACTTTTTTCATCGGGCCCAAACTGGATTCCGAAAAAATCAGCCTTGCAGCGGCGGGAGTAGCGCCCGACAAAATAGAATTGATGGCCGGGCAAAGTGTACTGAGCACCATCAATATTTTGCCGGTTATCCTGGTTGTGGCCTTTACTGCCTTGTGGTTTTATATGCGTGGCAGAAAATAAGATTTACGATTTTCGATTACATGATTTCCGATTTCAGATTGACCGAGACGCCCTCAATCTGAAATCGGAAATCATGTAATCAAAAATCGGATATCTAACTTACCGCACATCCAGCCCCAACTCCCGCCATTCCTCCGCAGAAAGCGTCACATACGCCGGCTTGATCTCATTGATCGCACTTTTCAGATCGGGCCATTTGATACCCGCAGCGTGCAGGTCGCGAAAATCTTTCAACAGCACGTCCCAGTACCTGCCGGAGTGCAGTACATCGAGCAGCAGAAATTCCCGGTAGGTTTCTATGGCTTTTTCCCGGTCGCCCGACCGGTTGCGCAGCAGATAGGCATGCGCCATATTGGTTTTGAGATATTCGGCAGAGCCGTACACGTACAAACCGTCTCCTTCCTGCAACACCTTTTGTTCGGCCGCTTGTGCCGTTTGAATGGCTTGCGTGAGCAGGGAAGTATCTCTTATAGAGTTAAAAACCATGTAGAACGACTGGTTCAGCACCGCGTCGGCCCAGAATTCGCCCCAGCTATAGGCCGTGTTCTTATTCTGGATCAACTGCTGGATGATTTGCAGCGCCTGGGTATTCCATTCCAGTGCCTTGTCGTATTTTTTCAATTCGGCGGCATGGTGCGTTTGCAGGCTCGCGTAGCGGTGATCTACTTCCAGACTGCTCGAACGAAGGTGATTGGCCAGCCAGGCAGTGCGCATACGCGGCATAAATTCGAGAATGGAGTCCCGCCGGCCCGGAAACCTGTCGGCTAGCCGTTGCAGGTCGAACAGTGCGTTGCCGAGTTGTTCGGTGGTGAAAATGCCGCCGTAATTGATCAGGGCGTCTATCTCCTTGCCTTCCATGATATCGACATGGGCGCTGAAATAAGAGTTCAACCCTTGCGACAGGATGTTGTTGGCTTCGTCGAATGCGGTACGGGCTGTTACGAAATCACCTTGCAGCAGGCTTATATTTCCCATCAAAGTCAACTGATTTCCCACCAGTTCATCGGCGTACCGTTGTAGTTCGAACGTATCGGTAGTGGCAGCCCACAGCTTCTCGGAAATGCCATAACCTTTCCTACAGGCTTCATCAGCAGCGTCGAACTGATCCTTGTTAAAAAGATCGGTGGACATAACATGGTACAAATACGCCAGGGATTCCAGGCGTTGTTGTTCCTGCTGATGAAAAGCGCCCGTTTCTTCGAGCAGCGCAATCCCCTGTTTGCACAGCATGTTGACACGGTTGCTATTTTGCTCGAACCTCGCCCAGGCAAGGTATGATTCCGCCATCTGTCTGCTCACTTTTTCGAGTTGAGCGCGGCCCAGGGCGGGTTTCGTGCGGGAAAGTTGGCGGGCATCTTCGCGGGCGCTGTCGAACAACCGAACCTGTTCGGCAAAACGTTCCGTTTGGGAAGCCAGGTAGGCTTTTTTGTAAATCTCCCAGCGCAATTTCATTTCGGCATCGAATGGAACGAGCGCGGCATCCTTGCGGCGGTTGTCGCACAGGCTGAAATTTTTCCATTCGCCGAACATGCCGCAGAGGCAATCGATTTGCTTGTCGCCAATCAATTCGAATTCGGCCAGTTGCACGAATTTATCAAAAATCAGGCGCAGGTTGGGATCGACGTAACTCCCGTAATCGGTGTTTTCACCCATCCGGATGATCCAGTCTCCGTATAGCCTGACGGCGCGGCGCAAATCTTCCGGCGTTCCTTTCACCAGTGCAATATGGGCCTCCGAAAGCAGCATGGCATCGGGTTTGTTGAATTGCCGGTTCACGTACTGTAATACCTGCTGGGCCATTTCGGGCCGGTCGCGGATCAGCCATTTCCAGAGGTAATTTTCATACATGAACAGCATCGTCGGTTTCAGTTCCCGACGGGTTGCCGTATCCAGTTGGGAGTACAGCACGAATGCGCGGTCGCAATATTCGCTCACCCGCTCGATGTTGCTGCTGGCACCAGCCTGCTGGAAGTAATAATTGAAAAAAGAGTTGATGAGCGGGATATCGCCCGAATTGGCGAGGCGCTCGAAGTTGCCTTCGTAATTCAGCGCCTGGTCGAGGCTGTATTTCCGGATCTGGTCGGGCGTAAATGCAATGAGTTGATAGTTATTTGGTTGAATGGCGGCTCTTATGGCGGCCGGGTCGAGCGTACGGATCAGAAGCCCTTCGTGGGGCGCGAGCAGGCACATCAGATTGCCTTCCGGGATCATACGGATGTCGGTAAAAAACATCGACCTGACTTCGGCGGGTAACTTCAGTTTAAAATTCGCCATACCGGTTTCAATATTCCAGGAAACCACGCTCTGGTCGCTGTAAGTCGTTACCAGCGACCTGCCGTCGGGCGCAAACTGAATGGCCAGCACCGAAGCCGACGTCCCCTGCATGCTGCCTTCGCCGGTCGGAAGAATCTGCGCCATTTCATCGGTGAGGTTATCCACGCTGAAAATGCGGATATCCAGGCCGTCGGACAATGCCAGCAAATCTCCCTGCGCGGATACGGCCAACGAATTGATAAAGTATTCGTGCAGGCGCACGGTACGCTGGCGATAGTCGTTTTTGAACGGATGAATAATGCGCAGGATCGTTTTCTGCGTATAATCATAATCGGAAGTGCTGACCTGTAGCAGGATCAGTTCGTCGGTACCCGGCACAAATGCCATTTCCCGGATATCGCCGGTAAATGTGCGTGTCGCGGCCAGCATGCCGGTCGCCAGGTCATATACACGTACCTGTCCGTTCTGATAAGCGGCGGCAAGGTATTTCTCATCGGGTGTAAATGCTACCGGAAAATTGGGCAACAGCGGCATTTCGAAGCGCC
Organism: Bacteroidota bacterium; assembly: GCA_029561355.1. Classification (GTDB taxonomy): domain Bacteria; phylum Bacteroidota; class Bacteroidia; order Chitinophagales; family Saprospiraceae; genus M3007. The sequence goes on from JAKQJD010000411.1 coordinate 32,060, forward strand.
ATTTCCTGTTCTTGTCCCAGTTCCACACCAGCATCGAATCGCCGAGGCAGGGAGTGGCCATCCAGTGATCGGACATTTTATCGGCAAAAGCGTCGAATGCCACATCGTTGCCGAGCGACAACGAGTGCAGCACTTCGCCCGGCTTCTGGCCGTCGCAGATGCTGAGTCCGGTATCGTTATACGCAACGTAGTAATGCCCGTCCGGGCTGATGTTTGTGACCGATTCCGTGTTATCGGCAAACTTGTAAAAAATATTCTGGCCGTTGTTGTTCAGGCGCCAGCAGTGCAGGACACCCCTGGTGGAAGGCAGCACCAGCCAGTCGCCATCGGGGTCGAGTACGCCTGTCATGTGCGAATAATAATCCTGATCGGGCAGGGCGCCTACGTAGTCCAGGCCGCCGGCGGCGTTGTACACGTGAATTTTGCCGGCATGTAAAAAAGGAGCCTGCTCCAGTGTGGCTACCTGGCCGCTGTTCGAGGGAAACGCCAGCGGAAATCCATCCATCCGTATCGCAACCCGGCCAGCATCGACATTAGAAACACTTAATAAAGTGGCCGAAGTATCGGTTCCATAAAAGGCCTGGCGTGTATCGGGCAACAACTGCAAATAGTGCTGCATGGTTGTCAACCCGCCGGGAGGCGGCACGTGCATAGGTATGTCCTCAACAATTTGCCAGCCTTTTCCGGAACCCGTTTTGCGCAAAACGACCAGGCTGTCGGCATATCCGAGCCATACATCGCCTTCGGACACCGCAAAATCAAGCACACCCGGACCGACACCTGTCATCCAGGGCCGGAAAGTGGGCGGAATGTGTACCTCCTCCAGTTTGCGCTGCTTCTGCTGCACCTTGTTGTTGTTGAGACCCAGGTATACTTCCTTTAATCCCAGCACTTCAATTTTTTTCTCGATCGTATCAAGCATAAAGAACTCATCGCCCCGCTCATCAAAACAGAAATCGTGCATACGCGGCACGTTCAGCCGGTATAGTTCGCGGCCTTTCCGCCAGAAAATCAGCAGGTTTTCGGCATATAGCAGGAAAGTATTGCCATCGGGCGCTACTTCGAAACCTTTCACATTGGGGTCGACGGGCGCAGGATCGTATTGTTCGAGGGTACGCGCATTCCAGCTGTACAAAAAATGCCGGGATGGCGAAAATGCGTATATTTTTTTCTGATTTCCCTTGCCCGCAAAACGAACGATGAGCTGATCGCCCAGATTTTCTCCCAACTGGTAGCAAAAAGGCGTCTGAATGGTATCGTCCTGATCGGCGCCAATGGCTCCCGGCGAGGCGTACCAGGCATCGAACATGGCTTGCTGACAATCGGGATTGTCCTCTCCGGGCGGCGCGATGTAGTAATTGGCAAAATCCGCCATACGGTACGCCAGCGAGCGGTCCGAGTTTCGCAACAGTTCGTGCGAGTCGTCGGCACGGTTGGCAGCAATGGCATGGCGCTCCCGGTTGATGAGTTCCAGTTCGGCTGCAGCACGGCAGGCATCGAGGCGGTCGCTCATTTCCTGGCGACGCTTCTGGTCGGCATCGGCGCAGTTTTTCGCTGCCCGGTACAGCAGGCTGGCATCGTCCCAGCAACGCTGCGCAAAAGCGCGGTCGGCCTCCCGGCGCGTGGCTTCGTAGCAGTTTTCATTGGAATTTTCCAGAAAACTGCGGCTGGGCCGGTAATGCCTGCGGTCCGCATCGGTTTTCTGCGCCGCCAGGGCATAGCCGGAAAGCAGGAAGACGAGAATGGAAAGGTAACGCATGATATTAGAGGGTGAGAAGCCAGAGAATTGAGAGAAGTGAGAGGGTGAGAGAGTGAGAGATGTGAGAGCCGACTTCGATTCCACCGCTTCGCTTCAGGGATTCCAATTGTATAGCGAAGCGGTGGAATCGAAGTCGGCTCTCACATCTCTCACCTTCTCACTTCTCTCACACTTCTTATAAAAAGTCTACGTCGATCGCATACGGGTACGTCATCAAAAACTCCAGGGCTTTTTCAATCGGAAATTTTTCAAACACCACGGCGTACATCATCGAAGTGATGGGTACGTGCAGCTTATGCTGGCGGGCCAGTTGGTGCGCGATCCGCAAGGTGCGGACGCCCTCGGCCAATTCGGGCATATGCTCGCGGATGTGCTCGGTCGTTTCCCCTTTGGCAAGCCGCATACCAAACGAATAATTCCGGCTGTTGGTACTTGTAGCGGTGGTAACCAGGTCGCCGATACCCGCCACACCTACGAAGGCATGACTCGAAGCGCCGAGTGATTTGCCGAAATACACCATTTCCGCCAGCCCGCGGGCAATAAGCAGGCCCTGAATATTGCGCCCGAGCCCGAGGCCGCCGAGCATACCGGAGCCGAGTGCCACGATATTTTTCAGCGCACCGGCCAGTTCGGCGCCCAGGATATCGTACGAGCCGAAAACGTGGAACCGCGAACTGTTCAGCGCCGTTTGCCCGGCCTGGATGACTTCCCGGAAACGGCTGCCGACCACAGTAGCCGCCGGCTGTCCCGCCATGATCTCGGCAGCCAGGTTGGGACCCGAAAGACACCCTACCCGTACGACGCTGCTTTCTTCGCGCACCACTTCGCTCATGGTGCGCACGTTGGCGCGCGTGAGCACGAGACCCGGTTTTTCGAGGTCATTTTCGTCGATATCCTTGAGGTCGAAACCTTTGGTACCGTGAATGATGATGTGATGCGGACGCAAATACGGCGCCAGCGCCTGCATCATGGACCGGAAACTGTTGGAAGGAACGATCGGGAAAATCAGGGTGCAGCGCGCCGCCAGTTCCGCCAGGTCGCTGGTGGCCGTTACCCGCGCAGAAACCTGTACGCCGAGGTGGTGCCGGGTTTCATTGATGGAATTAACCACTTCGGTTTTGCGGCTGAAGAGCAGCACGTCCGAATTGTATGCCAGCAGGTTGGCGACTGCAGTGCCGAAGCTACCCGAGCCCAACACACCTACCGGATTGAAAGGAGAAGCCATTTGAATGTTCGTTTTTGGTGTTTGGGCCTCACCCCCCGGCCCCCTCTCCAAGGGGAGAGGGGGAGCGAGCACCCTTGGCATCTGCTGATAAGGCGGCCGAAGGTGAATTCACCCCCTCTCCCCTTGGAGAGGGGGCCGGGGGGTGAGGCTCAAACACCTCTTTTATTTCATAATGCCGTCGGGACCAATGGTTTTTGTCCAGAGTTCCTTTCCGTCGGCGTCGTAAATTTTCATTTCCAACTGGCGTTCCTTGCGGGGACCGCTAATATTAAAGATGGAAAAACTGTGGTGGTCCACAACGGTACCATCTACACGATAATCGTTTTTGATCTTTTTACCGGCATCCGTAAACGCACCCGACGTGAGCGCCGAAACCGTGAGGTCGTACACCCAGTTTCCGGCGCCGTTTTTCATGGCGCTGAGTTCGGTAAAATGCCGGTCGCCCGTGAGAAACACCACGCCTTTGATGCCTTCGCGTTCGATACGCGACAAAATAGTGTCGCGTTCGGCCTTATACAGGTGCGTATACGTTTCGTCGTGGTTGTCGGTGGTGAGCAATTGCCCGCCAATGGCGACCAATTTAAATGGTGCGCGGCTGGCCGCAAGGGCTTCCAGAAACCATTCGAGTTGATCGTGGCCCAGTGCCGTTTTTTCCGGACAGGTTTTGCAGTAGTCGGGAGTGCGGTAATACCGGTTGTCGAGCATAAAAAACTCGATATCTGCGTAATTAAAAAAAGTAGTGCAGCCTTTGTGTCCGGGTATTCCGTAGGTCGGATTTCCCCAGAAATCCTGAAACACTTGCCAGGCCATGTCTTTGTGAATAAATGTGGCGTCGGCGTCGTTCGGACCGTAATCGTGGTCGTCCCAGATCGCATAATTATTTGCGGCAGCCAGAAGGGGCTGCATTTCGGGAACAGAACGCGTGTGGGTGGCGCGGTGCAGCATACCCGAACGGGTATTGAAATCGGGTTCGCGGAAATACCAGTTGTCGCCCAGCCAAAGCATCACGTCCGGTTTTTTCGCGGCGATGCTGCCAAAAATCTGGTATTCCGAGCCATAAGGTTTGCCGGGGCGGTCGTATTCCGGTTCGTTCACGTATGAGCAACTACCCATGGCGATGGAAACTGTCGGCGGGTCGGTGCGGTATTGCCAGAGCGGTTGGGTTTTGAAAGTCGTGGGGTAAGGAAGTTGAACAGCGCCGCCGTTGATATATACGGTATACTGGTAATTGCGGCCCGGTTCCAGGCGGTCGGCGGTGCATTTGGCCGTAAATCCGTGTTGAGCGACGGTAACAACCGGCTCGGTCTGGAATTTCCGGTCCGGCTTTTCAGCCTCCCAATATTCGATTTTCACCACGCCGGCGCTTTTCGTCTGCACCCATATCAGCACTTCAAACATATCCGCATAGCCCAGCATGGGGCCGCTTTGCAGGCCGGCATTGCCCTGGGGGCCGCTGATGCTGTTCGAAATCCGGGGAGAACAGGCCGTAGCCGAAAGGATAATAGATAGATAGAAAATTAATCTGTGTCGTTTCATGGATCGGATCATTTGATGGGTGCGAAGGTACATCAAAGGAATCAACCGCTACTTTACGAAAAAGTCAATTCTCGACCCAACCCCGGGGCACTTGTCTTCGTTGTTAAGAATAGAATAAAATTTGCTCTACCCCTTGCTTTTACCAAAATTAAAATCTTACTTTGTAACAATAAAAAAAGGAGGTTTGTTATGACTACCAAAATGAATACCATTATTATCCTCCTCGCGATCCCCATGCTGTCTGTTGCTCAGTCTACGGTGGGCAAAACTTTTTCGAAAACTTTTAACACCGAGGACAAGGGTACGATCAAACTGGATCTGCCGGGAAATGTCGATTTGAAGATTTGGAACAGCCCGACCATTCGTGTTGAAATCAGCGTTAGCCTGGCTAACGGCAACAATTCGATGGTCAACGAACTGGCAACGGTCGGACGTTACAACATCACCTCCGCAACCGAAGGCGACGTACTGCACATCCTCATGCCGAACATTCAAAAACAGATCAAGGTAAAAGGAGAAGTCCTCCGCGAAACCCTCAGCTATGTCGTGTTTGCGCCCAAAGACCTGAAAATCATTGTACCGAATGTGGCTACGCTCGCTGAAGTAAAGTAAATTTTCCCGTTCTACATACTTAGGATACCCGGTGGCTATGCTTCCGGGTATTTTTGTTTGTATTGTGTCATCCATGCAACCTTCAACAATTCCGGCGTCTCCATACCGTTCATTCAGGGCGAAGTCGCATTTTTGCGGCGGATAAATTGTTGAGA
>JAKQJD010000423.1 GCA_029561355.1 Bacteroidota bacterium
CCCTGCCAGCACCCTGAACTTCCTTCCCGTGTCGTCCGAATAGGTTTGCTGCGTTTGTTTGAACAGGAGACCGATCACACCTTCTTTCGGATCAGCGAAGTAGGATGTATTGAAATACCCGCCCCATCCGAAGGTGCCGGCGCTGCTTCTACCGCCCGCATCCTGGCCCGCCGGCGTGAGCACGCTGAATGCGAGGCAGTAAAACGAGCCCGGATCACCCACCAGGTCTTTCGTTTGATTACCCATGATGGACTGGATGGTGGTACGGCTCAGGATACGTACGCCGTTGAGTTCGCCGCCGTTCAGGTACATCTGCAAAAAATTGGCGTAATCCAGCACCGTACTGGAGAGCCCTGCGCCGCCCGAGAAGAAACGTTTCGCGCCGGAAACAGGATAGGCCGGATCGTAAAAAGTAGCCGGATAGTGTGCCCAGGCGCCTTTTTCCGACCGTTGCACCGGCACCAGCCGGGCGGCCTTGTCGTCGGGCAGGTAAAACCAGGTGTCTTTCATACCCAGCGGGTCGAAAATCCGGGTTTTTAAAAACCGGTCGAACGGCATACCGGAAACGATTTCCACGAGGTATCCCATCACGTCGAGCCCTTCGCTGTAGGTAAATTTTTCGCCGGGCTGGTGGTGGAGCGGCAGGCGGGCCAGTTTTTTTACACTTTCCCCGATGCTGATGGTATCGGTGGTGAATAAATCGGTCACGCCGGCTTTTCGATAGATCATTTTAAAACGCTCGTCGCCGTCGATGGCGCCGTATCCAAGCCCGGAAGTATGCGTGAGCAGTTGCCGGATCGTGATCTCATCTTTAGCAGGCTCCGTGGTATAAGTGGTGTCGCTGAACTGGAAAGTTTTGAGCACCTGCGGGTTTTTAAACTCGGGGATAAAGTTGGAAATAGGGTCGTCGAGGCTGAATTTGCCTTCTTCCCACAGCATCATAACGGCTGTTGCGGTGATCGCTTTGGTTTGGGAGGCAATCCTGAAAATATCGTCTCGTTTCATCATGCGGCCTGCGGCGTTATCGGCCATCCCGAAGGCTTTGTAATACACGATCTTGCCATGCCGCGCCACGAGGGCTACCATGCCGGGCACCTCGTTCTGCGCGATGGCTTGCAGGCACATGGAATCGATGCGTGCGAGGCGTTGCGCTGACATGCCCACGCTTTCGGGTTTCGCTTCCGACAGAGGTGGAGATTTTTTAATCGAAGGGGTTTGAGCGGCGGCGGTGAAAACCAGCAGGAGGCAAATGCCCGTGAATAAGTGTTTCATGGTTTAAAAATTCATTATTTAACTTCTACCGGCACTTTTCCATACGTCCCGTAACCGCTCACCTGATCGATATTCACATTCACAATATCGCTGGACTTAAGGGTTACATTGATCGAACCGTCCGGATTGACGGGCAATATCGTAAAATTCTGGTCGGGCGAGTAGGATGCTTTTTTTGCCAGTGGATGGGTGTCTTCGGAATTTGGTACACTCAATGTGTTCAGAATCAGTTTAAAATAATAAACGTAACGAAGACGCTCAAGTGCCAGGTATTCAGTTCGGGCCACACCTATTTCAAGAGGAATAAAAAGGTATTTGATCAAATCAAAACCTGCCTGGAAAGTAAAAGTGCGATATAAACTGGTAGTTGTTGCGCTGATCGCACTCCGCCCCGGAAAAAGCGCATTTACCTATACAATTCACCCGTTCACCTACACTCTACCCTACCCCACACAACTTCCAATTCAGTGTATGCGTACAGCATAAAAGCGCCTGCTACCGACACAAGGCAGATCGCACCTCTTTTTCACGTACCATACCTGAATAACATGCACACAACATGCTTTTAATGTTTTGAAATAGTTTTTTCATTTTTTTTCCAGCAGCAAGTTATTCTCAATCAGCAGGCAAGCCTTGCCTTCATAGGGCTTTTCCGTAGAAAGTGTCGCTTTGGCGCCCAAAACCCGTGCAGGCACTCCCTGAGAAGTTTGGTCCCAGCCATCGAGGCTTTCCATTTCAAATTGTCCGTTTTCAACAGGTATCACATTCCAGGTACCTTTGGATACTTCCACGGAAAGTTGAAAATCATCGAAGTAGAAATTCCCGTTATTGAATCCCAGACAGCCAAAGCCCAGAAAAGGCGCTTTTTTGTCAAATATACCTTCCAGCGTGTATTTTTCCCAACTACTATCACGCACCGGGCGATCGAACATATTATCCATCCAGGTCCAGTTGCGCACTTTTCGCTCTGCGGATTCATTGCGAATAAATGCGACTGCAAATGCGTCCGGTCCGATGGGTTCGGCTCGTATTGCGACAGTGAGGCGATACTTTTTGCCGGCAAACCGGCTCATATCCATGCGCTGCGACCACACGGAAAAAGGGGCCGGTATTAAGTTGGGTTCGGAGTCCTGGCCAAAAAGAGAGGCTGTTGTAAATAGAAAAAGGAGCAATGAGAAATGTTTCATTTTAGTTTTTCAATGTTTGTATACCGTCCGGATTGACGTATGGTCTACGTTTTATTGCACCACGATTTTACGAACCGCACGACCGTTCCTGGTTTCTATTTTCAAAAAATACAGACCGGGCGCTAAACTACTGATATCCAATTGTTTATCGAACACCTGTCTATACAGTACGGTACGACCTGCCGCATCGCTCAGACTTGCAAGGATGGGCTCGTTCGGATTTTCCTGTTCAAAGTCAAACCTGATAATGTCATTCGAAGGGTTGGGCGTCACATAAAATCCGGGCAGATCGCCCTCGGGAGCGCTCGTGCCGACCAGGGGTGAACCTACGTACTTATACAACGAAGGATGAAGCGGTGAAGTAATGCGTCCTCCACCTATCCAGCCGGTAGAGGGAGACGTGAATACTACGGCATTAATCGGTGTATTAAGGTCGTCATATGACCAGTGTTGCCCAAAATCATGCGTAACGGCGACTCTTCCGTTTGCGTTACTATAAGATGTAGAGAGCACATAATGGCCGCCGGAGCCCGGCACCGCTGCGATATTCCACTTGTTAGAGGCTGGTTGTTGTGCATTGGGGAGCATACTCCAGGTATTGCCGCCATCCGTACTCCGGGATAACCTCATAGCATTAAAAGAACTTGTGTAGAACATCAGTCCATTCAGATGGTCTTCAAATGCGACGGAATAAATAGTACTTTGATCGCTCAGCCCGGTATTCAGAAAGGAGTAAGACTGCCCAAAATTGGTAAACCGGATGATACGTCCTTCCGAGGTACCGTTCCACAGTGTGTCTCCAGCCGTACACGACATATTTGTTCCGGCATACAGCAACTGGTATTCAGTGGAGTGGTAGCCGGATATCGTTCCACCCTGCCAGGAGGAACCGTTGTTTTCAGACCGCGCAGTGCCCGACCGATTATGCGCCAGCCAATGCTGACCGTCGGAAAAACGGTTGAGCGCTACGCCTGCATTATTGCTGTCGTACTCTTTCGTCCACTGGACGCCGCCATCCGTTGTTTTGTACAGCGCGCGGCCCGGACCACTTCCGTAGTCCTGGGTGGTTATCCAGGCCGTCATCGCATCCACGGCTACGATTTGGAAACTAATCGTGCCGGCCGCTTCTTCTACAGGGATCTGTATCCAGTTGGCTCCTCCGTCGGCGGTACGAAGGATAATGGGATAGGCGGAAGAAGGGATTGGCGCCTGGTAGTATTCTGGTGAGGCCACTGCCCAGGCTACATTGTCGCCGACCGCCGAAATACTAAAAACCACTACATCGACGGGCAAATAGCCGGCAGCCATAGGTGTCCAGTTTTGTGCATAAAGCGCACAAAAAAGGGTGCAATTAAACAGGGTGGAAAATATTTTTTTCATTGTAATAATTTGATTTTTAATGAATTATAGCGTGTTCGGCAAAAACCGAACACGCTTTCAAATCTCCTGTCCGGCATCTGTATAGAAATCTACTGTTTGGAAACAGGCCGGGTCAGGTGGCCTTTTTCGCTGCTCACGGTAAGTGTGTACATACCTGCAGGGAGTTGACTTATATTGAATTGAGCGTTGCCCAGCGCCGTTTTTTCCAATACTTTTCGCTCTATGAGTTGCCCCTGCATATCATTCAGCAGCAACACAAACGCTGCCGGTTCGGCTACTTCGATTTGTACTTGCAGCAGATCGGAAGCGGGGTTCGGGCTGAGGGTGACCTGTGCATCCAGTTCCAGACCGGAGAACAGGCCGACGAGCGGGTCGCCGGCGTATTTATACATGCGGGTGGGATGTTCGAGCGACTGCCACTCGCCGGCGTAACCGATACCGGGACTGGCGAATTGTAAATTATCAATCAGTTCTGCTCCATTGCCGATTTCAGTCCAGCTCTGGCCGAGGTCTTTGCTCAACATGTTGCGGAAGGGCCCGCTTACGATGCTGTTGCGCATAACAGCCAGGATGTAATACGATTCGGGAATGAGCACGATTGAGGTCAAGTCGCCTCCGGTGATCGCCGGCAGGTTCGTCCAGGTAACCCATCCGTCATCGGTATAACGAATAACATAATTTGGGGGGTTAAAAACGGTACCGATAGCATGCAGGGAATCAGCAAAAGACAGATTTCCGGTTTGCGCAAAAGTTGTGGTCCAGGTAGCCCCTCTGTCGGCCGAGTGCAAAAGCCGGGTCCAGACGTTAACAGTCGCATCGAAAGTGGGAAACCAGACATGGTTACCAGTCACAAAATAATCGCCACCCACACCGTACTCGTTCGGCGGTGTCGCAGGAACATCGTCGCTGCTCACCCGGCTCCAGTTTTGGCCTCCGTCTGAAGTCCTGTATATTTCATAAAACGGATCAGGGTGTGTATCGGATGCTGCGGGGTCGCCCACTGCAATTCCGTTCTGGTCATCCCAGAAATGCACAAAGTCGATATACGAGGTGGGGCTCGTGAAACCTTCCTCCAATTGCCTTGTCCAGGTAGCCCCGCCGTCCGTAGTGCGCAGCACATAACTGGCAAAATTGGAGTCGATCCCACTGGCCCATGCAGTATTATTGCTGACAGGACAAATATTACTTGCATAAGGTCCGGGGCCCATGGGGATAGTTCCTCCCGACCAGGTATTCCCGCCATCAGCCGTTTTTAAATAATAAATGCTGTCGATATAAAACGGATCATATGAAACGGGGGTAGCGTCATATTTCATGGCAATACTCCAGGCTATCTGGTTATTGCCCTGTGCAATGCGAAGATCGTACGTACCTACTGTATCTGAAATCACCGGTGTATAGGGCTGCCATTGCGCCTGCAGGTCGGTGGACGGCAAAAGTGCAAAAGCCAGAAGCGCACATTTAAGCGCGGACGAAAGGAGGTGGGTAATGAATTTCATTGGAAATGGTAGTTTGAAAGTGAAAGAATGAGGTGGTTTATTTATCTCCGAACCAGTTTACAGCATAATAATGCCTTGATTTTGAATTATTTATGCAGAAAACCATCTTCTTATTGCTTCAAAAAAGGAATCAATTGAATCGTTTCTCCGATCTGTAACCGAAGCAGGTAATGACCGGAAGGCAGATGTATTTCCGGAAATGCCACCTGTTGTTCGCCTTCGGGTAAATCCGATGAAAACAAGCGTTGCAGCATCCTGCCCTGCATATCCGTCAGCACGCCGCTTACGGAGGATTCGGCAGGCAGGTCGAGGTACAGGGCTGCCGCTCCGGCAACAGGATTGGGCAGGATGGCTGCGGGTATTTGACCGGCGCCTTGCACGCTTCGTACCGGGCTGTATTCCATTTTTCCGGAAACATCTTCCTGTCGCAGGCGGTAGTAAAGCACCCGCGCGGTGGGCGCTACCGGGTCGTTGAAGGTGTAATCCACCCGCACGCCGCTCTCCCCTTTGCCTTGTATGAAGGCGATGTTTTCAAAATCCCGCCCGTTGGCAGAACGTTCGATTCCGAAACCCCGGTTGTCGTGTTCCGTCGCAGTCGCCCATTCCAGCCGAACGTGTTGACCCATTCTTTTCGCCTGAAAATCAAGCAGTTCGACGGGCAGGCTCAAGGCGACGGTAAGCACCACATTGGTGGCGTTGTAAGTGACCGTCCAGCGGGAATTTTCCACCGGAAGATCCAGGGTACCGAAAGTACCCGTGCGGGAGGTGCCTGTTGCAATGGTGAACGTAGTGCCTACATTCGGCAGGTAACCATTGAGCAAAGTGACGGTGAGTGTACCGCCGTTGAGGTTGAGCGCGCCGGTGGTGTTGTTGAGTTGGTCGTAGCCGCCCGTGCCGGGGCTGGGGCCTTCGAGTTCGATGGCGAGGTTTTGGACTGTGATGCCGGGCGCCGCCGACTTATTCAGGTTGAGGATACCGGGCGAAGCGCCGGGAGCGATGAGTCCGGTGTTGGTGAAAGTGCCTGTGAATGTGATGGTACTGGTTCCGGTGATGGTACCGCTGTTGTCGAAATTTGGTGCGATCGAGAGCGTGCCGGCGCCTTGTTTGGTGAAAGTGCCTGCGTTGTAGAAAGTACTGCCACCCGAAATATTCCAGGATGTGTTTGAACTTGTATTGACGAGGAAGGTTTGCCCGGCGGGCAGGTTCATGATGCAGCCGAAATAGAGATTAAAACCGCCGCTGGTCAAACTGGCGCCGCCGTTGAGGTTCAGCGTTTTTTTGTGCAGGCCTCTGTTGCCGGCATTTGTAATTGTAGTAAGCCCTGCGATATTTACCGTACCCGTAGCGGAACCATCGCTGCTGCCGATGGCGCCGCCTGACCAGGCGAATGTTCCCGCCACTGTTACGTCACCGATATTACCAAAGATGCCATTACTCATGTCCAGGTTGCCACTCAGTGCAAAGGAGCCGGTACCAGCAATTGTGCCGAACAATACGTTCGTAAAGGTGATGTTTTGTAAGGAGACACTGCCAGAGATATTAATCGTGCCGCTGGTCACCGTGAGGTTTTGCATAGTGTTGGCGCCCGAAAAATTGGCCGTGCCGCTCGTAGCCAACACATCGCCGTGGCTGCTGTTATTGGGTAGCGTCACCGTGCCTCCTGAAATTTCCAGCGATCCTGTGCCGCTGATCGTCGACGTGCTTAGGTTGTTGGTGCCACCGCCGAATTCCAGACCGGCCAGCGCCGCTATGCTGAATGCCCCGTTGTGTGTGCCGCCGCCGGAAAGATTCAGGAAGCCGCCGGTAACCTGTAACGTGCCGGTATTGTTAAAAACGGCAGGGATAGTAAGTGTTCCCGTGCTTTGCTTGTCAAATGTACCGGCGTTGTTGATAATACCGCCGCCGTTGCTCACAAACCAGGTGGAAGCGGCGTTGGCATTGAAGGCTTGCCCGACTGGAATATTCAGCACGCTGTTGTACTGAAAAATG
>JAKQJD010000424.1 GCA_029561355.1 Bacteroidota bacterium
CGACCTGCCGGGCGCGCTGAATGCCTTGCTGGTGCAGTTGCCCGAGGGTTCGGAAAAATATCGCATCGTTTCGGCGCTCATCGCCCGGCTGAATGCGGCCAACAAGGATCGGTTCCGCAACACCATCTCTCCGGAAGAATACCGGCGGCTGGTAGACCAGGTGTCGGCCGATTTTTTTGATCTGCTCGGCGCGCTCACCGAAGCCGATTTTGAAATTACTGCCAATAAGCCTGCTACCGGGAAAGCCGCCAAACGTGGCAGCGTGCTCTACCGTGTGCCGCACGTAATGCCGGTACACAAACCCACGCGCTGCACCATCCGTGTAGCTGTGGATGAAGATGCTATTCTGGAAAATATCGTGCTCGACGAACACGTACAGGTGCGCTCCCATGTGGAAATTTCCGACGTCATGAGCGCCGAACTGCTCGACCCCGAAGGTGGCACGTTTCAGATCAATGCCCTGAACAGCCGCACCCAACTCGTGCGCGAAACAGGTTTTACGGAATGGAATTTCAGCGTCACCCCGCTGCTGGAAGGCGTGCACCAGTTGCTGGTGAAAGTGTCGATCCTGGAAAAAGTGGAGGGTTTTGCCGAACCCATTCCCCGCGAGGTGTCGCTGATGGAAACGGTCACGATCGTCACCGAAGCCCCCGCACCGCAGGAAACGGAATTCAAGCCGAGCGGACAAACATTCGCTTTCCAAAGTTCTTCTACGGCACAGAATGAAATCAAGGTAAAATACGCGCCTTCCGAACCCGTCGAGGCGCCCGAACGCACCGGCAACAGCCGCCTGAAACCGCTGGCGTTTTTCCTGGCGTTCATCATTCTCGCGCCTTCCGCTACCTGGGCACTCACCCCGCCTGCCACGCGCGACTGGTGGGTAGCCAGTGTGAAAGACACCGCCGAAGCCTATGCCGCCTACATCGAGGAATACGCGCCCAAAGGCAGTCCGCACCTCGAAAAAGCCTATTTCTACAAAGCCGAAGAAACCGGCCGCCTGGCCGACCTGCGCGAATACCAGCGCCAGTACAGGCAGGGAAAATACGAAAGCCGGGTGGTGGAGCGCATTTCTACGCTCGAAACCGGCTCGCTCGCCAGCCTGCGCACAAATCCAGATCGGGTAAAAATCCGCCAGTTTGTAGCCGATTTCCCTGAAAGCGAACGCCTCTCCGAACTAAAAGCCGCCGTGCAAAACCGCGCCGAACTGCTGCCGGAAGTGGAAAGCGCCTACGTCGCTTCCATTCAGTCGCAACCCACGGAAAGGAAAGTGCAGGCCTACCTCCGCGATTTCCCGCGCCAGGAAAGGCTCGGCGAAGTGGCAGAAGCGGCGGCATCCAACCCGGAAGTGCTACAAAAAACGCAACCCATCCTCGACGGCGCTATTTTAAAAAAAATGGAGTCCGCCGGTTCTGCCGAAGAAGTACAGCGCCTGTTGCCTGTGCTGGAAAAAGCAGGAAGCCCGGCAGCAGCGGAAAAATTGCAAAAGATCATGCAGCAAAAGCCCGCGCAGATGAGGAATAGTGTGCAGGGGCGGGTGCAGAAAGCCGTGGAGGAGGTACGGCTGCGGGAAGTATCGGGCAGGAAGTTGAAGTCGTTGTCGGGCGTTTCGGGCGACGGAACGGCTGATCCCGGCGAAAAGGATGTTGTTTCGGGCGATAGGATGGCTGCTCTCAGCGAAAAGGACCTTGTTTCGGGCGACCGGGCGGCTGTGCCCAGCGACGGGGTGACTCGAAGTCACCCCGTCGCTACGCCTGGCGGCTCTGTTCCTTCCAGGCAGGAGGCCCGTACTCGGCGCTCGGGTATTTATGATGTAGTGCGGGTGGAAGGCGGGACTTTTACCATGGGAAGTCCGGAAAGAGAAGAAGGAAGAGGTAATGATGAATGCCAGCACTCCGTTACCGTGCGCACTTTCTCTATCGGCAAATATGAAGTGACTCAGGCCGATTGGCGGGAAATCATGGGTGGAGACCCACCGCAACTTGAATTCAAAGGCTGCGATGACTGTCCGGTTGAAAATGTATCCTGGAATGATGTAAAAGGTTTCTTGAAAAAACTCAATGCCAAATTTCCCGGAAAAAATTATAGGCTGCCGAGCGAGCAAGAATGGGAATATGCGGCCCGGGGCGGGAATAAAAACCAAGGGTATAGGTACTCCGGCAGCAATGATTTAAAAAAAGTGGGCTGGTACGTCGATAATGCTGGATCCAAATCCCACCGGGTCGGCGATCTTGCTGCCAATGAACTGGGTATTTACGATATGAGCGGAAATGTTTACGAATGGTGTCAGGATGAATATGATCAATATCCCGGTTGTTCGATTGCATTTGAGGCTTATAGCTCGCAGTATGTGTTTCGAGGCGGCAGTTGGTCCTATTTTGCGCGGCACTGCCGTACCGCTCTTCGTGGCAAAGCTAAGCCTGGCTACCGTGTCTTTAATCTCGGTTTCCGACTCGCCCATTCCCCGCAGTGAGGTGGCCGCTCTTTCCTGCCTTCCTGTGAGCAACCCGAAGCAGTGCGGCGCAACGGAGCAGGCGCCGGGGCGGGCGCAGCAGCCCGGCGGCGGCGGAGTGGAGCCACGCATAGTCACTTACGCCCCTTCACCCGCAGCACCCCCATCTTCCTGTTTTTCGTTACATAAACATCCGCTGCCGGATCCATAGATGCAACCGAAATCTGATCGTATTCGAATGGCAGCAATACCTCGTTTTTCATATCGATAATGCCCCATTTGCCACCTTTTTTCGCGGGCACAAAATCGGGCGGCGCATAGGCTGCCAGGCTTTCGTACACACAGGGAATCCATTCTTCGCCGGCGGGACTAAGCAATCCGTATCCTTTTCCGGCAGCCGGGTCGAGGTTATTCCACACCAGAATCGGCTCTTTGCTGCTGACTGACATGGTGGTGTAGTGCTGATACGTTTTTGGGGACATACGTTTTCCATCGGAGAGCCGGTAAAAGGCGTATTCTTCAGGACCGGGCTGCCCGCGGTTTTCCAGCAGGGCCAGGGTGTTGAATTGAACTACCTGAAAGTAAGCGGATCGGGTGGGAATCAGGATGCGGCCGGCGCTGTCAACGATACCTGTTTTGCCTTCATCATCGGTCACTTTGAATACGTCCCGGCGCGGAATTTTCCAGGTTATTTCATCGTCCGCTACATACGGTTCGAACATAAAATCGACACTTTTCCACTGGCTGTGCCAGGGCTGCGGGCTTGGTACTTTGGGTGGTGACGGAACGTTATCTTCAGGCTCGAGCACTTCCATGCCTGCGGGCGGTTCGTTTGTAGCCGGTTGCAAAACCACACCTTTTTCGCTCACTGTAATTGCGAAAGCATAACCATTCCGGTATCCGAGCCAACTATGCGGAAGGCCCCAGTTGGAGGTCAGAACGGACGATCCTTCCTCCGGGTAATATTGCGGCCTGACAGCCCATTTCCTGAAGTTGTTCCGGTGAAAAACGCCCCATAACCCTTTTTCCTGTGCTGAGAATGCCCATTCGTCCAGCACATACGCATTTTCAAATTTGGGTTTTATTAGAAATTTTTGATGCGCATCGAGGACGCCCCAGCGGCCGTTTTGCTGAACAAGAAAAAGATCTCCCCAGTGCTGTACACTTTCGTAAGAGCCCACGGGTAGCAGCCACTGAATGGCGTTTTGGGTAAAGAGCCGCCACGGCATTATAAGCAACAGGATAAAAACGAGCGTAGATGGTTTTGACATGGGTAATGTGTTCAGTTTCACAAACATGGAACGAAGTACTGGAGATTTCGGCAAATAAGGGCACGAAAGGTCATGGGCGCGGATTTGAATACCATAGATTTATTTCAATAGTGGAATTTATCTGTTTCGCTGTTTGTTGAAACACTTTCGGCTAACGAGCCGAAAATGGGTAACAGCCAACCACATCCTAAACACTAAACACAAAAAACCAAACACGCCCCTCAGGAATACCGACCTTTGCCCACACACAAACTACTGCGCTTGAACGCTCCGCCTCTTGCTCCCGCCCGCCGCTCGCTGCTTCCCGGCATTCTGATCCTGGCCATTGCCAATATCTGCTTTTCGGCCAAAGCGATTATCATCAAACTGATGTACCGCTACGCCGTGGATACGCAGTCGGTCATTGCCCTGCGTATGTTGTTCGCGTTGCCGTTTTATGTGGCCGTGGCGGTGTATTTGCACCGGCGCACGGACAATGTGCTGCTCACACGCCGCGACTGGCTGGCCATCAGCGGACTGGGTATTCTGAGTTATTACGTGTCGAGTATGCTCGATTTTCTGGGCCTGCAATACGTGACAGCGGGTGTAGAGCGGCTGGTGTTGTTCACGTATCCGACCATCGTGCTGGTGCTGTCGGTCATCTTTTTTAAAAGGCGGATTACGCTGGTTCAATATGCGGCGCTGGTGATCACTTATGTGGGCGTCGTACTGGCTTTCGTGGCCGAAAAAGGTTTCGGTGACCAGCGGAATTTACTGCTGGGCGGGGCGCTGGTGTTCGGCTGCGCCATCACGTATGCGTTTTATGTAGTGTTTACGGGTGAATACGTGCACAAGGTGGGTTCGGCAAAATTCACCTGCTATGCGGTGATTGCTGCCACGTTTCCGGCCGTCATCCAGTCGGGTTTTCACAACGGTTTCGATTTATTCCATTTCCCCACGCAGGTGTATGTGTTGTCCGGCTGGCTGGCGGTCATCGCCACGGTATTGCCCACTTTCCTGATCGTGGAGGGCATCCGCATCGTGGGCGCCAACAACTCGGGCATCATCGGATTTGTAGGCCCGGTCGCCACGATCGGGCTGGGCTATGTTTTTCTGGGCGAGCCGGTTACGCCGCTGCAGTTGGTGGGTACGGCGGTGGTGCTGGGAGGAATTGGGATGCTCACGTTTAGAAAGTGAGAGGGTGAGAGATGTGAGAGGGTGAGAGCCGACTTCGATTTCGCCGCTTCGCCCTATTATTTCAGAATGTAGAGCGAAGCGACGCACTCTACGGACTCTCACTCTCTCACACCTCTCACTCTCTCACCTTCTGTCACTTTCTCACTTCTTTTTCAGGCTCGCAAGGTACTCGACCAAATCTGCCAATTCCTGCTCCTTCATAACCACATGAAAGCCCGCAGGCATCATGGAGTCGGGCAATTGTTTCCGGCTGTTGATGTCTGACTGTTTGAAGGTTTTGAGCGTACCGCCCGGCATTTTCAGCACCAGTTCCGTTTCGGTTTTGCTGGCGATGAGTCCGGTAACTTTATCGCCGTTTTTCATTTTGAATTCCCAGCTTTCGTATCCGAAACTGATACCTGCATTGGGGTGCAGGATAGCCAGATATTGCCCTTCGCACGGCAGTTTGGAGCCGATTTCGCTGAGTTTCGGGCCGTAATCGATGCCTTTTCCGTTCACCTGATGGCAACTGGAGCAGTATTGTTCAAATAGCGGCGCACCTTTGGCGGCATCGCCGGTGAGGGCCATCAGATCGGCGATGGCGGGCGTTTTTTTCGCAGCGCCGGCATCCGCGCCGCCGAGGTAGGAGGCCGCTTCGAGGCGGACGTTCATGCGCCAGGCGCCACTCACGCCCTGCACGGCGGCGGGAATGAAGC
This sequence comes from Bacteroidota bacterium, assembly GCA_029561355.1. GTDB lineage: Bacteria > Bacteroidota > Bacteroidia > Chitinophagales > Saprospiraceae > M3007. The sequence continues at coordinate 5,592 of JAKQJD010000424.1, forward strand.
GGGCTTCGATCTTTTTGTTTTTCAGCAGTTCGAGGATGCGTTCTTCACCGTTCCAGCTGTTGCCGATCCATTCGGTGGCCTGACGGCGCAGGGCAGCGTCGCGCTTGCGGTCGAAAGCCACGGATTCCAGGATCGCGAGTTGTTCCCTGCCGCCCGACCAGCGGAGCGCGCCCAGCAGTTTCAGTGTTTCTTCTTCGGGCCGTTTTTGCTGAATGGCCTGTTTGTACATAGACAATCCGGCAGGGTTTTTCAGCAGAATGTCGGAGGCGCGGGGAGCATTTTCACCTTTTAAAACCAGTTGAAAAAGGCGCGCGTTTTCTTCCGGCAGGCGGTAGCGGTCGGCAAATTCCAGGTATTGTTCGCCTTGCATGCTTGCCATGATTCGGCTCAAAGCCGCTTTGGCATCGGGCGTTTTTTTCACCAGTTCCACGTCGAGGTGGCACAGGGCGAGGGTGGAAAGCGCCGTATCTGCCGCATTTTCCCTTAAAATTTTGAGCAATACCGGCGAGGCCTGCGCCGAATTCTGAAAATCGAAAGCCCGGAAATACCGCAGGCGTTGTTCCAGCGGCGTTTCCTTTTCGGTGGCCAACTGGCCCAGCAAAGTGCAGGCCGAAGCGCAGCGGGCACGCCAGACAATATCTTTTCCCGCTGCAGTCTGGATATTCCCGCCGGCTTTTTGCCAGGCGCCGAGGCAGGTTTCCCATTGGCCGTCGGCGGCGATGCCGAGCGCTTCGAGGTACCAGCGGTCTTTGCCGTCGTGTTTTTGTGCGAGGGTGGCCCAGATACCCGGCACGTTCGGCGATTTCTGGTGGTGTAGTGCGAGGGCTACTTCACGGCGCACCTGCGGATTGGGATGATGGGCCAGATCGGCCAGTGGTACCGACGGTAACACACCCTGCCGGGCCGCCCGAATAGCGACGATGTTGATATTGGCGTCTCTGTCGATGACGGCTGCATGGAAATAAGGCAGCGGATCGGCGCTTTTCAGCAGCAGCCAGAGGGCGCGGGCTCGGAGGTGCGGCGCGGCGGCGGAATGGAATAATTTGTTCAAAGCAGGTTCGGCCGTTTCACCCATCTGTTTCAACGCGTTCCAGGCTTTCCAGCGCACCGACATATTGGCGTTTTGCAGGGCCGTGACGGCGCCTTCCGCTGTGGAAAAATCGAATTTGGGAACCGTGTAACGGGCAGCCGACGGCGGCGCTACACGAAATACCCGGCCCCGGTTCTGGTCGCCCGCCTGGTGGCCACCCACGCCGGGGTCGTACCAGTCGGAGACAAACAGGGAGCCGTCGGGCGCCACGCACACGTCGCTGGGCCGGAACCACTGGTCCACGGGGCTTTCTATGATATTGGAAATCATCGATTTATAACCAGCGCCCTCGGGTTGTGTCAGGTAGGCGCGTACCACGTTGGGGCCGGCGTCGGCGTGAATGGGGTGGCCGCGGTAACGTTCGGGCAGCAGATCGCCTTCGTAAACGAGCATACCGCAGGGGGAGCCCGCGCCGGTTTGCAGGAGATTGGGCACCACGCCGGGGTCGTTGAGGTGCCAGTGGCGGCGCGGGATTTCGGGTTCGATGTTGGTGCGGTTCACCTGCCAGCCGGCGCCCGTCATTTCGTCGGTGTAGCCGTAGTTGCCATATTCCATCACGTAGTTGATGCGAACGCCCTTGTTGCCGTCGTCGTCGTTGTCGGACTGCCAGAGGGTGCCGTAACTGTCGGGCGCGACCTCGTAGTTGTTGCGGAAATTATGCCCAAGCACTTCGAAATGTGTAAAATCGGCGTCGCAGCGGAACACCATACCCTGGCGGTAGTTTTTCGGGTCGATGTCCTTGCCATCGGCGTCTTTAATGGTCTGGCCCTTGCTGTCCTGCAGCATTTCGCCGGCATTTCCGAAATTGAAATAAAACTTCCCGTCGGGGCCGAACACGACAGCATGTAAGCCGTGGTCGTGCTGGCGCCCGCCGACGCCCTGGAGAATGATCTCCTTTTTGTCGGCTTTGTCGTCGCCGTCCTCGTCGGTGAACAGCCACATATACGGGCTTTGTGACACCAGCGCGCGGTTGCCCATCACCCAGATGCCGAGCGGCGATTCCACTTCCGGCCCCTGGTAGAAGACGGTGCTTTTATCAGCCTTTCCGTCGCCATCGGTGTCTTCGAGGATCAGGATGCGGTCGCCTTCCTTTTTCGTAGGGTTGCCGTTGATCTCGGGCCGATAGTTGTAGGCTTCACACAGCCAGATGCGACCCCTGTCGTCGATGTCCATATCCGTGGGATTGGTCATCATGGGTTCGGAGGCGAAGAGTTGGGCTTGCAGGCCGTCGGCGACGCGCAGGTTTTTGACGGCGTTTTCGGGTTTACGGAGTTCGTCTTCGGGGTCGGTGGACGTGAATAATACAAAGCCCGAAAGAGCGATGGAGAGGAGCGGAAGAAGGTATGTTCGTTTCATTTTTCTGTTATTAGCGTCCGGCATGATCATTTTTCATTATAAATCTCTGCCTTCATATTGTCGATGAGCAGGGTTTGCCCGCTGCCCGGGTTCCATGCGTACAAATTGACGGAGTCGAATGTCTTCGTGGGGAGTTTAAAATCCAGGTACAGATTTCGGGTGCTGCCGTGGTCGAGAAAACGATGTACGCGGATGGAACCGCCGCGCACGTCCTTGTCGCCGTTTTTGAACATGACGCAGAATTGCGGCATGCGCCAGAGTTCGTATTCCTTGAATTCGCAGTGGAAATCGGCGCTCAGGCGAAGCCATTTCGCGGCGCCGTTTTGCAGGGGAATGGTATAGATGCCGGAGTATTCCCGGCCTTCGGTAATGAATTCGCAGGGTGTGCCGTTAAACTGCCGGCCGCTCTTGATCAGCGTGCTGTCGGTATCGAAATTGTTGTAATACACCTGCTGCACTTCTTTACGTTCGCCGGTGTAAATATGCCGGGTATCGAGCAGTTTCTGGGTTTCTTCGGGCACGGAATACCTGCCCAGAATAGCCCAGAAGTAGCCCCGGGTCATATTGTACGGATCGCCCAACCGGCCGTTGTGTATCTGGTGCGTCCACCAGATGTTGTAGTAGGCGAACAGGGCGAAGACGGCGTACAGAATCGTTCTTTTGACTTTATTCGCATCCACTGCCGTAATGAAAGCCGCAAACGGGAATGCCAGCGCAGGGTAACTCTGCACCATGGCACGCGGCCCGTACCACCAGATATCCCAGGCGGTGACGATATAGGTATTGACGAGTATGAACAGGAAAAGCGCCCAGAAGTGCACTTTCATTTTATACAGATTGAACAAACCCAGCAAAGAAAACAGCATCACCGGCGTGTACACCAGCCAGCCGGTACGGGCGCTCAACATGTACAGGTAGACGTGCGGTTTCAACCAACTGAACGTCTGGTCGCCGTAACTGTACACCAGCCAGTGGCCACTCACGTATTTCCAGTAAAACAACTGAATGCTCCCGATCAGCGCGGCGGCTGCGAATGCCCCGGCGAACCAGGAAAAATGCTGCCGGACAAAACGGATCCTTTCCTGTAACGCTGTTTTTCGCAATGAAGGCACCGCCCAAAGCAAGGGAATAATAGCCGAAATAATGTCCGTAGGTCGGGTGAGTGCACAAATGCCGACCACTGCCCCGATGCCGACAGCCTTCCCCAATCCCGGTTTTTTATAAAAGCGGTCGCTGAGGTAAATGAGGATGGCATACCAGGCGAACAGCCAGTTGTGCGTCTGCGGCATGTCGATGGCCGAGAAATTCAGGTAATTGGTGGAAAAGACGTAACACAGGATGACCAGCGCGACGACTTTGTCGCTAAAATAAGCGCGCAGTGTTTTCCTCAAAAAAACAAGCCCGATGAGGCACATCACCAGCCCGCCCAGGTGAATCGCCAGTTGATACGGTACCGAAAAACCGTCGGGCTCATAGCCCAGCGGCGCCGCCACGGCATGTGCGACGGCAAAAAAAGGCAGGTATTGTAAGGCCATGCCGCTGGAATATTTCAGCACGTAATTACCTGTGGGAAGCAGATAGGCCTGCTGGAAATCGGGGGTGCACTGGTATTTTTTCAGCACCTCCTGGCTGAAGGACAGGTGTTTCACGTCCTTGTAAATAAAAACAGCCGGCAGGTACCAGTAGTATCCCGACACATCCCAGCTCAGCGTGGATTCCGTGCCGATGTTTTTCCATTTGGGGTAATAGAAAAAGGAAACTATCACGATAAACAGGAAGGAAAATCCGAGCGCATTTTTGGAAGAAAACATGAATAATGAATAGGAGGATGACAAGAAAACAAACGTTCAGATAATTCAATGTGCGAATATCGAACATTAACCGTAATAGAAGAAGTTGCCTGAAAAACTTGCTTTCCGGGAGGCGCAGGATTATTCATTTATTTGCACTTCCAACTTGTTAAATTCAATTCGCCGATATGGGCAACTGGCTGTTCTTTTTTGCTTTGCTACTGGTGGTGTTCAGCCTTCAGCAATACGTAAAAAACAGGGAACGTATGTCGGCTGGGCTCTTGGTGGCCGGCGCATTCCTGCTGCGCCTCGCCGTGGCCATGATGGATCCGTACCTGCATGACTGGGACGAAAAATTTCATGCCTTGGTGGCCAAGAACATGATGACCGACCCGTTCAGGCCCATGCTGCGGGTACATCCGGTGCTGTCGTATGACTACACTTCGTGGTGTTGCAACCACATCTGGCTGCACAAACAACCGCTGTTTATGTGGCAAATGGCGCTGTCCATGAAAATATTCGGAGTAAACGAAATAGCAGTCCGCCTGCCCAGTGCTCTGCTCAGTGCCGGAATGGTGTGGTGCATCTATCGCATCGCGATGATCTGGACAAAAGAATTCAACACGGCCTACATCGCCGCGCTGCTGAGCGCATTTTCCTGGTTTCAAATTGAAATGGTGTCGGGAGCTATGAGTCTCGACCACAACGATATCGTTTTTACGGCCTACGTGACCGGTAGCATCTGGGCGCTTTGCGAGTACAGCCGCGAGCGGTCGTGGCGCTGGGCTCTCCTGACTGGGTGTTTCGTCGGCTGTGCCATTCTGGTGAAATGGCTCACCGGCCTGCTGGTGTTCGGCGGCTGGTGCTTGTGGGTTGTTTTGCAAAAAGACCAGCGGCTTGTCTGGAAAAACTACCGCGATCTGCTGGCGGCGGCGGCTGTTGCCACTGCTATCGCTTTGCCCTGGCAACTGTATATTCTGCACACATTCCCGCAGGAAAGTGCCTATGAATACGGCTACAATTACCAGCACATCACCGAAAAACTGGGGGCGTACGTGTCGGAAGACTGGACGTTCCACTTTCGGGAATGGAGGCTGCAATACGGCAATCTGTTATTACCTTTTCTGGCGGCGGGCTTTTTAAGCCTGTTTTCAAAGTCGTCTTTAAAAAACAGCCTGACAATTCCGATGCTGGCGATGGCGGCTGTGGTATACGGCTTTTTTTCCTTCGTCGTACAAACCAAAATGCCGGCATTTGTATACATTGTCAGCCCCATCCTACTGACGGTGACGGCTGTAGGAACCCATCGTTTCCTGCAGTTACTGGACCGGTTTTCCCTGAACAAACGATGGATGCACCTACCCGTTTTGCTCGTTTTTGCACTCTCCACCCTGCGGCCGGCAGATATTCTGGATAGCCGCAGCGCTTCCGATGAAGAGCGGAATGCCAAAATTGCCAATACGCGGATCTTCAAAAAAAATCACGATTTGCCGGATAACTACCTCGTTTTTAACTGTAAAAGTTACGAAGACATCGATATGATGTTTTACAACCGGTACAATGCCCACAGTTGGTGCCCCTCGGAAAAAGACCTCGATTCGTTGCTTTCAGCCGGATATAAAATCGCAGTATTTCAGGCGCACAAGGGAAAGGAACTTCCCGGTTACGTGGCCGCCAACCCGGATGTGCTGATTATAGCGGAAGAATTCAAATAAAACAATTTCAGTACCTTGCCTGCCTATTATTTCAAATAAAACATGCAGCCAATCTTGAATAGCAGCAGCCCGGTTACCTGGCTCACACAAAAGCAAAATCGTCCATACCTGGCTTTGGCCATTGCCGCAGCGATCATGGTTTTGCTCGCGCTGATTGCCGAAGGCACTGGCGACGATGGCGACAGCGTTTACCATTACCTGTTCGCACGATATGCTTTCATACACCCGGTTAACTTTTTTAACCACTGGGCCAAGCCGCTTTTTGTGTTGGTGGCTTCCCCGTTCGCACAGGTAGGTATCACCGGCGTAAAACTCCTGAACATCGTTTTCTGGAGTATACAATTATACTGCACAATCCGGATCGCCGAACATTTCGGTATCAAAAACCGCTGGTTACTGCCCGTTTTTGCCATTCTGGCGCCGATGAACGTAACGCATACCCTGTCGGGCCTGACGGAGCCGATGTTCGCCGCATGGCTGTCCGTATCGCTCCTGCTTATGCTGCGGCAACAGTACGTAGTAGCATATCTGTTATTCTCTTTTTTGCCGTTTGTGCGTTCGGAAGGACTTATCATTTTATGTCCGCTGTTGTTGTATGCACTTTGGCGCAGGCACTACCTGTACCTGCTGTTGTTTCCGGTAGGGCACGTGGTCATGGGTTTTGCCGGCAAACCCGTGCACGGGGATTTCTGGTGGATATTCAACAAAATGACCTACCGGGGCTTACACTCCTCCTACGGCAGCGGTCCCTGGGATCATTTCATCAACAACCTGCCCAGCGTAATCGGCATCGCATTGTGCCTGATGCTCATTTGCGGACTGTTGTACGGATTTTTCAAACTGGTGGCCGGCGGGCAGTGGTTCCGCGATGCGTTTGCCCGCGACGAAGCCTGGCTGGTCTACGGGATATTCCTTTCCTATTTCGCTGCGCATTCGATTTTCTGGGCGCAGGGCATTTTTAATTCCTTCGGACTGATGCGGGTGATGCTGGGCATTATGCCTGCCATATTGCTGATTTGCCTGCGCGGCTGGAACCTGCTGGAAGCCGGGTTTTCCATGATCCATCGCAGGGTCGGGCAGGCGGCGTTGGTGCTGTTCCTGGCCGGACTGGCCTGGTCGTTTTTCGGCCGGCTGAGCTGGAGCGCCGACTTCGGTTTGAACGCGGCCCAACTGTCGGTTTACAAGGCCTCCGAAGCAATTTTGCAAAAATTTCCCAATAAATCGGAAAACGTCTACTATATCGAGGCGTATTCGGCTGCGCTGCCGCTGGGACTCGACGTATTCGACGGCTACCACACACGGGAAGCCTGGCGCCTGCATTCGGGCGAGCCGGTGCCGCCCAATAGTATCGTGCTGTGCGACAAGTGGTTTTTCCCGTTCGAAGGCGGCGTGCCGCTGGAAAAACTCCAGCAGGATAAAAGGCTGGTGGAGATCGGCGTATTCGAAGGAGGAACGAGTAAGGAGCCGAGTAATATTACGCATGCTTTTTACGTAAATCCGGATTCGGTGCGGAACGGCGCCGACTGGCGTTTCCTCTACACTTGGAACAAGCAATCGGAAAATGCAAACGTGGTGGAAATAGGCGGCAGAACAGCCGCCAGGATCGATGCACAACAGCAATATTCGTACGCATTCAGATCGGGTTTGGGTTCTTTTAAAAAGGAAGGCAGCCTGGTGATCACGTTCGATGTATACTGTGAAAAGCAGGGGAGCGATATTCCCGGAATGCTCGTTTTTAGTCTGGAATCCGATTACATCATCTACGACTGGAGGGGCGAGTCGCTGAAAAACGACAAACTGCCGGCCCGGACCTGGAACTCCTATCGCTTCGTTGAAAAATTGCCGAAAGGAAAATCCAGCAAGGATAAAATCGGCACCTGCATCTGGAACAACTCCACCGATCCCATTTACATTCAAAATTTCAAAGTGGAAATACTGCCCGATTAACCATGAAACAGATATTTTCCGAAAAAAACGTCCGTCACCTGTTCTGGATCATTCCGCTGCTGAGCCTGGCCATGCACTGGCGTATTTTCCATACCGACCTGCTGGGTATTCACCTGTGGCGGCAGTCGCAGACGCAACTGAACATCCAGAATTTCTACCGCCACGATTTCAACATCCTGAACCCGCGGGTGAACATCACCAACCTGGGACCGAACACCATTTACCGCTACGAATTTCCGCTCATGCAGTGGTGTATCGCCTGTGTACACAAGGTGCTGGGCGACTCGATCATGATCACGCGGACCTGTCTTTTTTTGCTGGGACTTGGCTCGGTGTGGGGCATGTTTTTCCTGGGTCGGACGCTTTTCAAAGACGAGGTGCTGGCGGGGTTGCTGGCCTGGGCGTTCAATTTTTCCCCGCTGTTCTACTATTACACCATGAATCCCATTCCCGACAACCTGGCTTTGTTCGGCTGTATCTGGGGCATGGGCTGGTTTTTTAAATACCAGCAAACCGGCCGATACCGCGATGCGGCGTACTCCGCATTCTTTCTGCTGCTGTCGGTGTGGGCAAAGTTGCCGTTTATCCTGTTTTATGGCACGGTGGGTTTGTATTTGTTCACAATGGTGGCAAAAACGGGTGTTCGGTATGCCGGGAAATACGTGCGCGCCGGGCTCATCTATTTCGCATTTTTGCTGCCCGCCATCGCCTGGTATGCCTGGGTGATTCCGGGCTGGAGCGGTAACGGCATTCTCACAGGCATGCTGGAGCACAAAATTCCACTGTCGGAGTCGCTGAACATTTTGAAGTACCATTTTCGGCATTTGCTGCCGGCGTTGCTGCTCAATTACGGCTCCGTGCTGTTT
>JAKQJD010000450.1 GCA_029561355.1 Bacteroidota bacterium
GCTACCATCACCTTGCAGTGCAGGCGGCGCCCCATCCGGAAAGCGTAAAAGTGTTTGGGAAGCGGTGAAAAATACCTGAAATGGATGCCGGACCGCCGCAGTTCGGCCAAAAATTCTTTGGAGAGATTTTTCGAACCGTAGGAATCCAGGGCCATATAAATTTCAACCTTGCGTTCGCGGGCCCGCAGCAGGGCATCTGCAATGAACCGGCCTGTTTCGTCTTCCTCGAAAATGTATACCTGGAAGTACAGGATTTTTTCAGCGCTGTCAATCAGTTGGACCAAGCTGTCAAAAAACGGATTTCCGCTTCTGACGAGGTCCAGTTTATTGCCGGCAAGGTAATGGTCGGACGAAAAAATTGTTGATTGCATGCAGGGTTTCGGTGCGTTTTCACTGGATAAAGTAACAGCAGAGTGGCCAATCGGTTTATGGCCGGGTAAATATCTAATTACCTTTTATTTTTTTCCACAACGTTTTTACAACCTGTTCGTCCCATTTGGCGAACCGGCCCCGCTGCACCACCATCCGGTTGTCCCAGGTACCGTCGAGGTAAAAATGGAAGGCAAATTTTTCGTTGGGATCCTGCCAGCCGATGACTTGCCCGAATCGGAGGTCGTTGAATACCAGGGTGTCGCTCCAGCGCTCCGCCGTGTAATATCCTTGTGAAAAACGTTTCAGGCGATGAAGGCTTTCGGGATCCTGTACTTGGGTCAGCAGGTTTTCCTGTCTTGGGAAAAAATGAAAATCCATGTTTTCCTGCCGGTCGAACAAAGACCGGTAGCCTACGTAAAAACCTTTTTCATCTCCCGAAACAACGTACCAGAGCCAGTTCTGCAAGGGAGCGGGCGTGGTGAAATACTGCTCGTGCGGGATGTCCTGTCGTTTCAGGATGGACAGTACCTCGCGGTTGATCAGCACCTTGTTGAAAGTGCAGTACATCAGGTAAATACCGCTGGTGACCAGTCCGAAGCGCCACCAGAACCGGCGTTTCAGGTGCAGTTTTTTCAACAGGAACAAGGCCAGGCATGCGATACCGGGCCCGATCGAGAAAAAAGGATCGGCCACATAAATGGCGTTAAAAGAGATTCGGTACGAACTGAACGGCTCGAACCATCCTACCCCGTAATTATTGAAAGCGTCCAGAAACAGGTGCACGAAAATGACGCCGGTGAAGAACCGCAGCCACCTTTTCAGGGAAATATTGTGCGGGCGGTGCCAGCGCTCGGCCAGCAGCGCCATGAACACGGCCATGAATGCCCCGAACAAAAACGAATGTGTGAACCCGCGGTGCGCCAGCAGGCTACGGGGTGTGTCCATCCATAGCGCCGCGATAAAATCGATGTCGGGGATACTTTGCGCCAGTGCACCCCAAAGCATGGCTTTTCTGCCTACCGTTTTGCCTACAAACCCTTCGCCCATGCAGGCGCCGATGGCGATATGTGTCAGAGAATCCATAGGCGGTTCAGATTTTTGAAGGTATGAAGGAAGGGCATTTTTGTTGAAAATTCATTTAAACGAGATAAAAACAATAGATTTGCAACGGGGAACAACATTTTTTAACTGCACGATCGCTCGTGCCTATCACTCGCTCTATTGTTTTTCCTCACCCTTTCAATTTCCTGTTTATGAAAATCGTGTTCCATACCTGGAAAGGCAGGCACTCCGCCTGCTTAGTGTTACTATTTGCCTTTTTCATACATACGCAGTTATTCTCCCAGATGGCTTTTGTTTGTAATGATCTGGTTACAGTTTCCCTTCAAGCCAATTGTACGGCCGTTATCGACGCCGATCAGATACTGGAAGGCGGTCCGTATTGTTGTTATCAGAATTATATTGTCGAGGTAGATAATACAACGGCCGGCACAAATTGTGACGGACCCTGGGTCCCGGCCGTTCTTGGAATTACAGATGTAGGGCATACCTACTGTATACGAGTCAGAGACCCTCTTTTTCCGGGAATTCAGTGCTTTGGCCAGATACAGATCGATAATAACATAGGTCCCAACATTTCCTGCCCGGCCGATCAGGCGTTTGTGGCAGATCCTGGAATTTGCGGGCACGTCGGAATAGCAAACGATTTGGACCCGCTGTCTTTCGGAGACAACTGCCCCGGAGTGGGCCTTACATACCGGCTAAATGATGTCAACGGAAATGTGTTGCTGGGCACCGGCTCCACTACGCTCAATGGTATACAGGTCCCGGTCGGCACCACCCGCGTCAGGTGGACTGCCACCGATGTAGATAACATTACAGCCTTCTGTTCCTTTACCGTGCAGGTAACGGATACGCAAGTGCCGGTCATCACCTGCCCGGCGGATCAGGTTCGGACGGCAGATGCGAATGATTTGTATACTACCGTTAATACCGAGTTTGATCCGCTGACGTATTTTGATAATTGTCCGACGTATCCGGTTTCCTGTTCGGTAACCGGGGCAACAAATGACGGCACGAACATTACACTCGGCGGCACGGTATTCAATGTCGGACAGAGCACCGTTACCTGGACCCTGCTCGAATCGCAGAATCTGAATTTTGTGTATTCCACCTGCACGTTTCAGGTAGATGTTCAGTCGTCGAGGGCGCTGGTGTACATCCCTAATGTCAATTCCGGCAATGTTTCTGCGGTCGATCCAGTTACCAATACACTGATGGCGACCATCCCTGTCGGTACGAATCCTGCCGATACAAAAATGAGCCCGGACGGCAGCAAAGTCTACGTAGCCAACAGGGGGTCGAACACCGTTTCCGTTATTCAAACTGCTACCAATACCGTTGTAGCAACGCTTCCGGTAGGGAATTTCCCGTCAGCGTTGTGCGTGAATACGAACGGAACACGCCTGTATGTAGTCAATCAGCTCAGCAACAGTGTTTCCGTCATCAATACGCTGAACAACGCATTGATGGCAACGGTAGCAGTCGGTACTGGTCCGACGCGAATCGTTGTTACGCCGGACGGCAGCAAGGTATACGTGCTGAATACGGCATCCGGCAATGTCTCCGTGATAGATGCCTCCACGAATATATCGGTAGCTACGGTTGCGGTTGGAAGTGTATCCAACTCAATTACAATGAGTCCGGACGGCAAGCGGGTGTACGTGAGCAACTTCAGTACGGGCAACATTTCGGTAATTAATACGACCACAAATGCCGTAGTAGCGACGGTCGGTATGGGCGCAGGTTATTTCCCTACACATTTGGTGGTTAGCCCCGACAACAGCAGGGTTTTTGCAGTAAAACTTTCCAATACTTCCTCACCTGCCGTTGTGGTAATAAATACAGCCAGCAATACTGTTATTACCTATATTACTTTAAATACAGAACCGCAATTTCTTTGCATCAGCCCGGACGGAAGCAGGCTTTATGTATCATTCAACAACTCAAATGTCGTTTCAATAATAAATACCCTTACCTATTCAGTGATCAATAACATTACTGTCGGAAGCGGGTCCACCTCCTGGATGAGAATCGTTCCGGACGGAAGCAGATTGCTGGTACTCAATCCGCAAATCAATTCGATTTCCGCTATTAATACTGCCACCAATGCAGTGGTTTCCACAACACAAGTCGGTACGACGCCCGTGTACATCAGTAATTTCCCGTCTTATTCGCCGCTTGCATCGTGCGCATTGGTATCGTGCCCTTCCAACCGTGACGTAAATCTTAATGCCTCCTGCCAGATGGTAGTCCCCGATCTCATTCCGGAATTCCTGATTACAGGCGGATGCTCCGCATTTACCCAAACACCCGCAGCCGGCACAGTCATCAATTCGGCGCCCAATCTGACGCAAAACGTTTCGCTGACGGTGACGGGAACCGGTAGTAGTTGCTCCGTAGTGCTTACCGCAAAAGACGTACTGTCGCCGACCGTAACCTGTCCCGTGAATAAAACCCGGAATACCACTCCCAATCAATGTGCATACGTGACTTCCGGTGCAGAATTCAATCCTCTGAGTTTCAGCGACAACTGCTCCGGTTCTACCATCAACTACACGCTTTCCGGTGCTACCACGGGCAGCGGCGCCAATACCCTGGCAGGAGTGAGTTTTAACAAGGGTGTGACGAACATTTCGTGGACCGTTTTGCAGGCGGGAGGTACATTGTCCAATACTTGCGGACCGTTCACGCTTACCGTTTCCGACAACCAGGC
>JAKQJD010000451.1 GCA_029561355.1 Bacteroidota bacterium
GATCATCTTAAAAACCTGGAAATTCTATCCGCGTTGCCCGCCCAAAACGATGGTTACGCGCTCTTTACCAGGGAAATGTTCTGCCAGAACGCATTACCCGGCAAAGGGTCGTTCGTGACAGGTTTTGCACGCAGTTACAAGAATATTGAACACAGTTGGAAAGACTGGATAGGCGAATTTGAAGACCTGTTGCGGCAATTAAAATGGGAGTCAGTCAATGTATTTCTGGAAACGGAAATGTTCGGCACGCACCAGTACATGTGGCAAAACAAACACTACAGCAATTCGGGTAGTAAACGGGAAAACAATTACGGGCTCATCGAAAAAGAGGAATGGTATTTTGGAAAAGGACATCGGAATTTCTGGGGCATGGAAAGGGCGTACGGGTGGGAACAAAAACAGGAAGAGATCAGGACCCTTTATCAGTTATCTGAAAGCATAGACAATTCCTTAAAGGGAAATCCGTCAAAAATAAAACTGATAAAAACGGAAAAAGGCGAGTATGAAATAGTCGGCTCCGCTAACGGCGTAAAAAAACTGGTGAGCAACCTCATCAAACTATACCTCTCGGAGCAGCAACGGCATGGAGACTTCAACAGCAGTTTTAAAATCGATCAACCGGAATCTTTGTTTCATGAAGATAGTCCGGTCCGGATTTCCCGGTTGGGTATTTCGGAAGGCGTGAGCAATACCGGTTGGATATATGATTTTGTGGAAAAGATGGCTCAGCCGGGGGAATAAAAGCCTGTCTGGAAACCCACTTGCCTGCCAAAAAAAATCCCGAATTTCCTCAAAAGGAAATTCGGGATAAAAGGGGGTTTGTATTACCTGCTATCTATTGTTTAGCGGCCGTTCGTCGGATTATCCATCTCATTCGTGTTATCCGTAACGGTCACTTTTATCTTGTAAGTTTCGTATTTCTCATAATTGGCACAATCTACCGGTGTCGGTTCCTCGATGCTGATCAGCGCTTTACCCACAACAGCCGAACTGGGCGCGTTCGTGGGATTTCCGGGTGGTTGCAGGGTGACAATGGTTTTCTGATCACCGGCCGTCACCGTCAGGGTATATTCTACCGAACCGGCCCAGAAACAGTTCACGTCGCAGGGGCAGCGGTATTCATTGGCGCCGGTAAAACACACGTTCATATCGTAGTTCGTAAAATCGGCACATTCCTGCCACGAGAGGATAGCCTGGCTGGCAGCAGTAATATTGGAGTCGCTTTTGGTCAATTCAGACACCGACTCTTTTTGGCAGGCGTTCAGTGAAAAGAGGCCTGCGGAAAGCAGAAGAATAAAACGGAAGTTTTTCATGGCGTTCAGTTTGAAGCGTTTAGGTTAAAGAAGTGGGGTATGCCATGTATAGAAAAAACCCGTGCCAGGCCATTTGGGGACAAATCGGTATATGCAGGCTCTGTCGGCGCCCGCTTCTGTAGAGGGATGGGGACTATGATCAATCCATCCTGCTCACCATCAGTTTCTTCGTCACCGGGCGTTTGCCGGCGCTTACGAATTTCAGGAAATAAACTCCGTTTTTCACCCCGGACAAATCCAGTTGCATGATTCTCATCTCATTGTTTTCGGAAGCCGGGATCGATTCAAAACGGGCAAATTCCTTTTCCAGCAAGCCGACCTGATTAAACAGCAATACCGAAACCGGCGATGTCGAATCCGGCATTTTTACAAAAACCGATGCAGCGGCGGGATTGGGAAATACGGTATAATCCACTACATCTGTAAAAGCAACGGCGTTGTTGCGCAGGTTTGTTTCTGACTGGAAATTCTGTGAGATATGGACTGTGTAGTCTTCCACTTCACCATTGGGTTGCGTGCCGCATGGCTGTGCGAATGCGTTGCGGCGCATGATCACCCTTGCACGTGCTGGACCTGGGAGTGCGGAAGCGGGCACAGAAATGCTTCCGTTGAGTACCTGGAATGGTGTCCCGTCCTGTGGCCGTTGGGCAATTCCTTCATACGCCATCTCGGCAGGTGTGTTGAAAATGCCGTCGTGGTTGTAGTCGATCCAGATGCGCCAGTATTCTGAGTAGGTGAAATAACTGAAACTGGCCGTAAGCGCTACAGGTGTGCTGACGCCTTGCACCAGCGATGCCGTTTCGGCAGTGAAATCGGAAAAATAACTTTTACCGCTGGCTTTTCCATAACTGCCGATTTCCACCTTCGAAATCCAGTCCTCCCAGGGAAAACTGGACGAAGCGCTACAGTCGGGTGTGGGCGCGGGCAAAACGCCGTTGGAACAAGGTTCGGGCGCATCCACCGTAACAGGATCGAGGTTAAAACAGGAAAAAGACCCTGCCGGATTGTAAATAGAAGCCCTGAAAATCAGGTGCGGGAACTGACTGATCGAAATCGGGCCGTACACCGCGTCCTGGCCGACTACGCCCACGGTGTAGAAAGGATCGATGTTCGGCTGCGGGAACAAATAATTGCCCTGCACATCGATCCAGTTACCCGACGACTGCACGGTAAGTCCTTCATAACCAGGCAGATCCACGCGGTAGCGGATGTAATAAAGGTCGTCGCCAGCCCCATCCGGTGTACCGGGATCGAAGCATTCCACGCCCAGTACGGTCAGGGTGGCGGCATCGCAGGGCACACCCGACGGCTGTCCGTCGAGGATGTTGACGGAATAATACTCCACTTCGCCAAACGGAATGGCATCGCAGGCCGAGGGGTAATTGCCGCGTTGCATTGCGACCTTCATGGAGGTGGAACCGGAAATAGCATCCTCCGGAATCTGCACATCGACCTGCAAGTTGGTAGATGCATTGAATCCGCTGGTGGCCGGAGGCATCTGGCTTTCCAGGATAATCTCGTTCAGGTCATATACGCCATCGTGGTTTTTATCCAGCCATACCCGGACGATTTCCGCGTAGGCCTGATAACTGAAACTGGCCGTTATGGAAAACGGCGTCGACTCTCCGGCATGGACGGTGGCGTAACCGGCGCTTCCGGCCGGCGAATAGGTATTCACCCGAAAATCGGAAGATTTGGATTTGCCGCTGGACTGATCGATGCCGCCGAACTGCACGCGGCTGATCCATTCATGCCAGGGAAACACAGCCCTTTGGTTGCAAAATGCAGTGGGCGGCAGGTTACAATAGTTCTCCGGGTAAATGAGACTTTCGCTGCTGCACGCAGGGTTCAGGTTCGAAACCACCCGAACGGTATCGCCCACGCCCGGCGCGGGAGGAACCAGCGGCCCGAACAAGCCGAAATTGTACGACTCGCCATAAGTAAAGTATGAGCCCTGCGATACGCTGTTGATGTAGAGCGTGTAACTTCCGTTCAATGGCTCTCCGAAATGCTGGGCAGTTATGGAAAATCCATAGCCGCCTTCGTGGCAAAATACGTCGTTGAAATAAAAATACAGGTTACAGACATTCGGTGGCAGGGGTGTGCCGCAGCCCGCAGGCGCGGAAGCCGTATCTTTCACTACGCATCCCGGATTATTGACCGGTCGCGCCCAATACGGAACACGTATGGAGGCCTGGTTGTAAAAACCCGTGGAAAACGGCGGCACGAACGGCACACCGGCCTGGACGATGTATTTGCCTGAAAAATTGGCATTTTGAGCAATTTCAATGAATTGCACACCGGGATCGCTGCTTGTAGCGAGCACCTTGTACTGGAAATAATCTTCCGGCGGACCATTGGGCGAAGCGGGCACGCACACCATATCAACAAAAGAAAGTTGGACGTCGCAGGGCTGCGTAGCAGTCACATCCACCAGTGCTTCGTCGTCTTCGGCCACCGCGGGCGGGTTGCCGTTGTTGGGCTGCGAGTCTGTGTCGTTGGGAGACGCGGCCGTGACCTGAGCGAATACGGCCGGCAGTCCCGTTTGCATAGTGAACAATGTCAGCGTCAGCGTGGCGGTACTGCCGGCTGCCAGCGTCGCAATGTTCCAGGTCTGGGTGATGTTGTCGTAACTGCCTGCGCCGGCGTTGCTGCCGGTATATACCAGGCCGTTCGCTGCGATGAGCAGATTTTGAGGCGCCCGCACCGTGATAGCGGTGGCCGCCTGGGGGCCGCTGTTGTGAAGGGTGAGTACGTAATCTACATTTTGGTAAATGGCGGGCGTGCTGTTTGAAACGGACATCGAAAGTTCGAGATCACATTGGGCAAATAAAAATGGATACCCGCCTGCCAGTAAGGCCAGGAGAAGAAGGAAAAGTTTGCGCATGGGATATGTGTTTGTTTGTGTATTAAAAAAACAAGCGCGGCTAAAAGCACGTATAAAAGTAGCGCTCCAACAATAAAAAAACAAATATATTTTTATTGAAAATCAACACGTTAGCAATTACAGGTATACAAAAAAACTTGAGTTCATCCCGAATTTTGTAAGTGACCCAAAACTATGAACATTGGCCTTATTCGCCTGGGATAATAACGAATGCCGGTTTGTCATCCTGTCGGGGCCCGTCCACTCTAGGAGGGAAAATGGTCAAAAAACGCGTCGCAGAGTGGACGGGTCCCGACAGGATGACAAACCGGCATCGGTTGTTATTGAAACGAAAAACTCGTAAGATGACCCATGTTACAAGACAGGCTCAATCGTGTCTTATTGTACCTGCGCTTCCTTCTTGTTGTTGTTCATATTCACGTCGGGATTGACCACACCGGCATTTTTCGATTCCACGACCAGTTTGAACGTCGGCGGTTTTTGTTTGCCTTTGATATAGGTCGTGTAATAATTCATGGAAGTTTCGACGCCGGGAGCGAGTACGTTGACCGATTTGGAATCTACTTCCGTCCAGCCGTTGCCGGATTTGAGGTATAATTTTACTTTCAGCGGTGTGCCGCCAGGCAGGTACGGCAAAGTGCCGATATTTTTGGCCGTGGCTTTGATGGCTACACCCATTTGAACGTCGCCATTCGGCAACACGAGCGCGTCGGCAGGCAGGAACTGGATCGGTAAAGCGGCAGGGTCGGCTCCTTCCGGCACGTTCGATTTGATAATCTGGGCGAAAGAGGGCGCCGAAACGGCAAAGGAAAATGCGATAAAAAACAGTACTTTTTTCATGGTTGCTTGTTGAGAATTGAGGTGAATGAATGGTTTTCACTTGATGTGTCGCAACCGGAAAAAATGTACCCAAGTGGGTGTTTGGTTTGTAGTGTATGGTGTTTGGGGCGCGTTGCTCCTGGTATTTCTTTACACCCTTGCAGTTTTATATACCAGAAAATACCGGGAGCAATGCACCCCAAACACGAAAAACCAAATACCAAACACTACAAGTGTACTACGCCAAAACGTTTGTTCAGAAAAAAAACTAAACAAACGTTTGATTTTTAGATATTGACACACTTACCTTTGCAGCACGCATGCAGGATCACAGAAACATAGAAAAACAGGACAAGCGCGAGCATTTGCTGGAAGTGGCGGAACGGCTGTTTGCACAAAATGGATACGAAGCCGTTTCTATTCGCGATTTGGCGACAGAGGCCGGTGTGAACGTTGCAATGGTGAGTTACTACTTTCAGTCGAAGGACAATCTTTTCAAGACTTTGCTCGAAAACCGGATGCCAAAAACCCGGGCTATCCTGGAAGAATTGCTGGCCTCCGACATCACTTCCTGGGAAAAACTGTCGAAAGTAATCGACATGTACATCGACAAATTTTTCTCCGGCAGGGCCTTTCACCGGATCATTATGCGGGAATTATCGCTGCAACAGCGCCCCGAACACGTTAAACTGATTGCAGATAATATGGGACGCAATATGCAAATCATACGTGCCATGATCGAGGAAGGACAGGAAAAAGGGCAGTTCCGATACGTGGACAGCGAACTAACGATTTCCAGTATTTTCGGCACCCTTTCCACTGCGATCAACAACCAACCGCTGATGTGTATCCTGATGAAAGAGCCGGACCCCGAACACGTCTACGGCGAAGTATACCGGGAACGGTTCAGAAAACATATAAAATCCATGTTGCAGGCGCACCTGCTGGCGCCGGGCAGGTCTTGACAGATATAACCGGGAAAACGCCACGCCTTCGGGCGTTTTTTTATCGCCGGCAACTAAACAAACGTTTGATTTAAAACCTTTTAGAATGACAAACCTTCTTGCCAAAACAGCCCTGGGCGCTGTGCTTGCGCTATTGTTCCTGCCTTTTTGCGCACTCGCGCAGACGGCCGAAGAACGCACGCTGACACTGGATGAAGTAGTACAGATCGGCATGGCCAACAGCAAACAGTTGCGTATTTCGACGGCCCGTTCAGAAATCGCACAATCCAGAACGAAACAGGCCTTGTCGCAGACCATTCCTACTCTTACCTACACGGGGTCGTATTACCGGCTGAGCGACAATGTCACGCCGTTTGAAACACCTTTGTTTACAATTCCGGTGTTGCTCAACCAGACGCTCAACCGTGTCAGCCTGACCGAACCGGTCTTCACTGGACTGCGGGCGCTCAATACCATCCGTGCGACGGAATTTCTGGAAAAAGCCGCTCAATTCGACCTCGAACGCGACAAAAAGGAAGTACAGATCAACCTGCTTTCATCCGCTATCCAGGTATACAAACTGGAAGAAGCCCGCAAAGTGGTGCAGCGCAGCCTGGCCACCGCCCAAAACCGCCTGAAAGACACCCGCGCACTGCAACAACAAGGTATCGTGCTCGAAAATGACGTACTGAAAACGGAACTGTCGCTCACGCAACTCGAAACGGCTCAACTGGAAACAGACAACAGCCTGGCCGCCAGCCGCTACGCCCTCAACACCCTGCTGGGCTTGCCCGTCGGTACGATCGTTCACATCGATGCTGCCTCCATCGGCGCCGGCGAAGGCGCGGAAACACTGGAATCCTTTACCGGAAACACCACGCAACGTGCAGATTACCAGGCCGCTACACAAAGAATGCTGGCTTCCGAAAAGCAGATGAAAGTGAGCAAAGGCGCATACCTGCCACTGGTCACCGTCGGCGCAAACCTGTATACCAACAACCCGAACCAGCGCCAGTTTCCGCAGGAAGACCGTTTTATCACTACCTGGGACGCAGGCGTGCAGGTTTCCTGGAACCTGAGCAACCTGTATACCAACCGAAACAACGTGCAGGAAGCGCGGCTCAACCTCATTCAGTCGGGCACCCAACGCGACCAGTTGCTCGACGCGGCCGGCACGGAAGTCAGCAATAACTTTTATGCCTGGCAAACGACCCGTCAGAAAATTGCATTGTCCGATAGAGCGCTGTCGCAGGCAGTTGAAAACCAACGAATTATGCAACTTCGAAACAGCCAGCAATTGTCTTCCCTGACCGACCTGCTCGATGCCGACGCGCTGCTGCTACAGGCGCAGATCAACCAGGTGACCGCCAAAGCCGACGCTTATCTGACCCGCGTGCGCCTTTTGCGCAGCGCCGGAAAACTCTAACACACCTGTTCCACTCCTCTTTCATCACCATATTACTGCCGCATTATGGAAGCGCAACAAAAAAAGAAAAACAGATTTTTACCCTTCATTCTGGGAGGTGTCATACTGATTGCCGGATATTTTGGATTCAACAAAGTCCGCTATATGATGACCCACGAAGATACCGAAAACGCTTACCTGGAAGCCGACATCCTGACGGTGTCGCCCAAAATTCAGGGCTACATTTCCAAAGTGTACGTCAATGAAAACCAGTTTGTAAAGGCTGGCGACACGTTGTTCGTGCTCGACAACCGCGATTATATGTTGCGGGTACAACAGGCGGAGGCATCCATGCATCAGGCGGAAGCCAACGTAGGTTTTATCGCCGCCAATGCATCTACCGCAGGCGCCAACGTCGGTACAGCAGAAGCCAACTACCGCACTTCCACGGCCGGCGTGGAAAGCAGCACGAGTTCGGTACAAACGGCACAGGCGAATGTGGATGCCGCACAGGCACGTGCCTGGCAGTATGCCCAGGATTTCCAGCGCTATGCCGCGCTGCTGCCTCAAAAAGCCGTTACCCAACAGCAGTACGACGCCGCTAAAGCCGCCAAAGAAAATGCCGATGCTGCACTCGCCGCCGCACAAAGCCAGTTGGAAACAGCCAAACGCCAGGTAGAAGTGAGCCGCCGCCAGTCGGAAGCGGGCAAAAGCCAAACCTCGTCTTACCAGACACAGGCCACCGCCGCCAGCCGCAATGTAGCGGTGGCGCGCACCCTGTCGGAACAGCGCAGGCTCGATCTGGAACAGGCACGTCTCAATCTTTCGTATACCGTGATCACGGCGCCTGCCAGTGGTTTTATTGCCAAAAAAACGGCGCAGGTGGGTCAACTCGCCAATGTAGGCAGCCCGCTGTGCAGCCTCGTAAGCGACAAAAACCTGTGGATCACCGCCAACTTCAAGGAAACGCAGGTAGGCAAAATGCAACCCGGCCAGGTTGTACAGGTAAAAGTGGATGCTTATGAAGACGTCGTTTTTAACGGCAAAATCGAAGGTATCTCTCCGGCTACCGGCGCGAAATTCAGCCTGCTGCCCCCCGACAATGCGAGCGGCAACTTTGTAAAAATTGTCCAGCGTATCCCTGTGCGCGTGGTACTGACCGACGCGCCCGACCCGTCGCGCCCACTGCGGGCCGGTATGAGCGTGAAGGTGATTGTGCCGGAAAATTGATTTTTTGAGGATATGAAGATTTGAGTATTCGAGTATCTGAATTCGAACCCTCAAATCCTCGCATCTTCAAATCCTCACATCCTCAACTCCTCGAATACTCAAATACTCAACTCCCTTTCATGGCAACTATAACTCGCCTTGCCCGGATTATCATCGTCATTACCACAGTTTCGGCGGCGATCATGGAACTGGTGGATATTTCTATCGTCAATGTGGCGCTTTCCCAGATGGCCGGCAGCCTGGGCGTTACCATCGAGGATGTTTCCTGGGTGATCACCTCCTA
>JAKQJD010000454.1 GCA_029561355.1 Bacteroidota bacterium
AATAATACCGTCATCAACGGCGGTCAAGCCGAACATGCGGCACTTTTCTTCAACACGACCGACGTGTGGATCGACGACAATAATTCGGCGCGCGTGGGAAGCCAAAATGTGCACATCCAAAACAATATTTTCGTGCAAGCCTCCAGCCAGGACCTGGCTATGGTGCGCGTTCGGGAAAACGCTCTGCCGGGTAGCACAAACGTGATCGACAACAATTTTTACTACGATCCGAACGGCGCCGTGTTTCTGGATGACAACCTCGACTGGCAGGAGTGGACACTCGCACAGTGGAACGCGCAGACCTCCCACGATTTGCACAGTTTCACCGCCGACCCGAAACTCAATGACAACTTCCACCTGCTGGCCGACAGCCCTTGCATCGACGCGGGCGCGAACCTGGCCGGCGTCGATAGCGACCTCGATGGTCAACTGCGCTCCGACGGCGCCAATGACATCGGCGCAGATGAGTTCGGGGCAGTCTCTGCGGTTTCGGGGCCATCTCAAATGGTCGATTTATCCGTCAAAGTATTGGGCAATCCCGTCGCGGAGTGGCTTGCAGTACAGGTTTCCGCTGAACAAAGCCGGCAAGTGCAGACTCAAATCATTGGTTTGGACGGAACCGTCCTTGCCGAGCAATTGCTTCTGGTCACACCCGGAACAGAACAGCACATTTTAACAGTCGGCCATTTGACCGCCGGCACGTACTTGCTCCGACTGGGTGGCGCAGTAGTGGTTTGGGTAAAAATGTGAGTCGAGCACCACATAATCCCCATTCCGCATTTTTTCAAGTGAATCCACTTGCTGCAACGGGCAGCAAGTGGATTCCAAGTAATTAATAATCAATATTTTATACTTATTTATGAAATAGAAAAACAGCAAACGGACGTCTGTACGCAGATGGTTTAGTTTCTGCCGTTACCGCCACCACCGTCGCCGCCGGCACGCTGGCTTTCCTCATCGGCGCCCGTGGTGCGGCGGCGTGCATTCTGGACATTGTTATTCCCGAAACGGTACGTCATACTGATCTTGAACTGCTGGCCTTCCCAGGTGCCGGACGCGTCGATGCGCAGGTTTCCGATTTCTGTGTAGGAAGCCCATTGGGCGGTGTGAAACACGTCGGTGAAACTCATCCGCAGCGTGCCTGCGCCGTTCCACAGGCGCTTGGTAACGCCCAGGTCCATCACACCCTGCGGACGGTTGACGTAAGCACCCCAAAGGCCGCCCCAGTTGTACCAGCCGGAAACTTCAGCCGATATGGTTTTGGAAAGGGTAAACGTGTGCTGTGTCCAGAATCCGCCGCCGTTCACGCGCAGGTCGATGGTGCGGCCCTCGCCATAGTCGGCTTTGTTGACCGAGTAGTTATAAAATGCATTGAGGTTGCCGTTCCACCATTTGGCGATGGGAATAGGCGTATTGATATTGAAACCCCAGTTGTCGCGCGTGGCGAGGTTGCGCACCTGAATAAAAAAGCGTTGTTTGCCGGTAACGGGATCGAGTTCCTGATCGGAAATATTGGTAAATGCATTGAGCGTGCGGGCGTAACTGGCGCTCAGGTGCACCCGCTCGAACAACGACCAGCCCAGTTCCAGGCTGTGTGTAAACTGCGGACGGATAAACGGATTGCCGCGCCGGTAACTGAGTTCGTCCTGCCGGAATTCGAACGGATTCAGATCCTGGTACCGCGGCCGGTCGATAGAGCGGCGGTAGGTGAGGTTCAACTGGTGGTTTTTATTCACGCTGTAACCCAGGGCCGCGCTGGGAAAAAAACTGGTATACGTAGTATCCACGGTTTTGTCGTCGACGGGTTTGTAAGCCAGCAGGTCGCCGTGCACGTCGGTATTTTCCATACGCACCCCAATCTGGACGCTGAATTTCCCCACCTTGGTATTGCCGTTCACATACGCTGCCGCGATACGTTCCTTGTACAAAAACGTATTACTGCGGTCGGGGTCCAGGTTTTCCGTGTTGTTTTCTACGGTAAAAAAGTTGAACGTATTGTCGGTCGACACATTGGAGTATTTGGCGCCGGCGCCGAGTGTGGTGTTCTTCTCTATGCCGAACAGTCCGACGGTTTTTTCGTAGTCGGTTTTGACCGACTGGATATCGATCCCGCGCGGCATATTGGAGCGGAAAGCGCTTTGGGCGAGTGTCGTGGTATTCGTCGGGTCGCGGTAAAAGTTCCGGTTCAAAATGGTCTGGCTGTCGCGGAACATACCGTAGTCGGCATCGATGTTCAGTTGATTGCCTTTTTTGTCGGCAAACTTGTAGTTGAGGTTAAAATTGGTGTTCCAGTTCAGTATGCCGCCGTCGTTTTCGGCAATCAGCAGCGAATCGATGCGGTTTTGGGAAAAACTGCCGATCTCGGTACGCGATTTCGACCACAGGTCGGGGAAAAAGATGCCGCCGGTGACGAGTACGCCGAAAGTGTGCCGGTCATTGGGCGAATAATCGGCGCCGAAACGCCCCCATTGCGGCCGGGCGTAGCGATAGGAATAATTCTGCTGGTTGAAACGACCGTCGTTTACGCGGTTGTCGGAATGGATCGAGTTGTCCCAGCGGCCTCTGAAAACGCTGGCCGAACCGAACAGGTTGACCTTTTTACCGCGGTGGTTGAGGCTCACCGATGCGTCGCCTTTGGTGGTGATGCCCTGGTAAAACCCGAGGCTCACGGAGCCGTTGGTGCCCTGACGCCTGTCTTTTTTCATACGCAGGTTGATGATTCCCGCATTGCCTTCGGCTTCGTATTTAGCACCGGGCGTGGCGATGATCTCGATGGCTTCGAGGTCGGCCGAGTTGATACTTTTCAGGTATTGTGCGAGGTCCTGGCCGGTCATGGGCGTGGGTTTGCCGTTGATCTGGATCATGACGTTGGATCGGCCTTTGAGGCTGACGTTTTCGTCCTGATCGAGGCTCACGCCGGGACTTTTGCGCAGGAGTTCCAGTGCGTTGAGGCCCTGGTTGGTGGGGCTGGCGTCCACGTTGAAAATGAGTTTATCGGCCCTTACCTCGATGAGCGGTTTTTGGGCCACCACGGTGATTTCCTGCAATTCCTTGCTGGAAGGTTTCAGTATCAGGTCGGGCAGGGTAATATCGGCGTTACTCAGGTTGAATACTTCCGATTGCGCCGCCTGGAAACCGAGCAATTGGGTGCGGATGAAATAACGCCCAGCGGGCACTGGAGCAATCTCGAAACGGCCCTGTTCATCGCTGACAGCACCTTTTACCAGCGCCGAATCTTTGGCCGCCAACAGCGTGATGGTAGCGAATTCCTGACCGGAACCGGTAGCGTCTGTGAGGCGGCCGCTGATTTTCTGGGAGAACAGGGACGTGAAGCAGCAAAATAAAAACGCAGGAATGAGAGCCCGGCGGTGCAGGAGGATATTGCGTAGTAGCATGGGTGCAAAAGAACTGGTGGAAAATGAGGTAGTATAGACCAACAGACTCAGGTAATGTTGCACATGCGACATTTTTAACGACCAAAACGTACACCATGAAACGATTCGACAAATCCACCCCGATGATTGTTATGCCCGCCAATTCCGGCAAACTGCCGTGTATCGGATTTGTCGGCATTTTGCAAAATACACAAATTTGGAGTATACGCTTCGCACCTTTCCGGGCATTACAGCTGTCTAGTAATTTTAAAACTCACCTGACATCATGAAAACAAAATCTCTTCTGATCTGTCTTTTCAGCCTTGGCTGCTTTACGGCCTTCTCCCAGAACTGGCGTCTCGCAGCCTCCGGAAATAAATACAATTTCCAGTTAAACACGGCTGATTTTATCACCAACACCATTCGCGTCGACAGTGCAGCAGCGGTCGGCGGCGACTCCATATTCTGGCTGTCGCAACCCAAGGGCCTCTATGTTTCCGGTTATCCATACATCGTGATGGTGGGCAATTTGCTCGGCGACAGCATGGTCATGCATCCCGATTTATCCTACGAATGCCGCTTCCGGCTCCCGTTCTGGCCGGAATATGAACAGAAATCCTTTGTGATCCGTACGCAAGCGGAGCCCGGCGACTCCTGGGAATTCCAGCCCGGCATAACGGCGACGGTAACGGACAAAAAAGATACCCTGTGCTGGGGCGTTTCCGATTCCATCAAAACAATCACGTTGTCCGACGGAAAAAGTATTCGCATTTCTAAACAGTTCGGATTGCTTTTTTCGGAAAACCAGACGCTGGTCGGCATGGAGGGCACAGACAAGGGTATCCAGTTGCCGGTGTTCGCCGATTTTTACAGTGGCTGGACGGAAGGCGCCGTTTTTGAAAAACTATCTACTTACAATGAAAACTACGGCAGTTCCGTTTCGAAAACCTGGAATAAATATTACGTTCTGGGCAAAACGGTGACGCCCGACAGCATCAAAATCAGCGTACGTAACCTGTCGCGCCGGGAATCCTGGTTTTTCTCCAGCCCCGGATCTGTTACTTTTTCGGATACGCTCGCTACCCTGGTATTTTTAAATCCCAACGAGGTCAAATACCCCGGCCTGGTAAAGGAAACATCTGCTTTCAGCGATTTCACCAGCACCCGGTACCGGCAAACTGACCAGGGACTCGAATTGTCGATCAATTCAGTGGCGCCACCAGGGTATGGCGGGCCCATTCGCCGCGACGTTTTTGTAAACGGTATCGGAAAAACGGAATACGAATTCACCTACGGCTACATCGGGGGGCACTTCAGCAGACTGGAATCACTCGGCGGCTACCAAAAAACAGGGCAAACGCCGCAGGGAACCATTCATCCCGACTCTTTTTACGGCATTACTACTTCCAGCGAAGCGCCGTACTGGCTCGAACTGCCGAGCGTTTTTCCGAATCCGGCCGGCGACGTGTTTAACGTGCGTTGCGACGATTGCCCTCCCATGCAAAAGGCGGATATACTCAACCTTGGAGGCCAGGTGGTGGAAACGTTCCAGCAGCCCGTTTTCCCGTTTGCCGTTCCGGCAAATGACCTGCCGGCAGGCGTGTATGTGCTGCGCTTGCTGGCGGCAGACGGGAGTATGGGCGTTCAAAAACTGATCGTCAGATAGTCGCCCAGGAGCGTTTTTTTTCACCGAACCGGGGTTCTGTGGTACTATTCGTTTCTCAAAGACTCCACCGGGTTGGCCAGCGCCGCCCGGATGCTCTGAAAACTCACCGTCAACGCTGCCACACCCAGCGCTACCAGTCCGGCCGCCGCAAACATCCACCATTGAATGTCGATGCGGTAAGCGAAATCCGTCAGCCAGCGCTGCATAAAATAAAATGCTACCGGCGAAGCGAGTGCTATGGCGATGCCTACCAGTTTCAGGAAATCGCCGGCCAGCAGACGCGTGATACCGCTCACGCTGGCGCCCAAAACTTTCCGGATTCCGATTTCCTTGGTGCGCTGCTCCGTGGTGAAAGCCGCCAGTCCGAACAACCCGAGGCAGGAAACGAATGCTGCCAACAGGGCGAACAGCAAGGCAATTTTCCCGATGCGCTGCTCGGCGCCGTACATGCGGTTCAGCGTTTCATCCATAAACCGGAATCGCGGCTCTTGGTCGGGTGAAAAACGTGCCCATTGCGTTTCCAAAGCGGCGATCACCGGCGCTGCGTCGGCGCCTTTCATACGAATGCTGAGTGCGCCGTTTTCCCTGCCCAATTGCAGAAACAGGCTCCCGATATTATCGTGCAGGCTTCTGAAGTGAAAATCTTTGACCACACCGATGACGGTGAGTTCATCGTAATCTTCGGGTTTGGAATCGACGGCTTTGGTGCGGGAAGTGTACAGTTTCTGGCCGAGCGGATCGGCCAGGCCAAGTTCGCGTGCAGCGGTTTCGTTGATTACAATGGCTGTGCTGTCGGTTATTCGTGCGGGGTCGAAACCGCGCCCCTGTGTGATCTGCATACCCAGCGTCCGTACGTAATCGGCATCCACCCGCCAGCGCTGCATCACTTTATCGTCGGAGCTGCTTCCGCGCCGCGGCGACAGTATGGCATTTTCCCGG
>JAKQJD010000455.1 GCA_029561355.1 Bacteroidota bacterium
AATAATACCGTCATCAACGGCGGTCAAGCCGAACATGCGGCACTTTTCTTCAACACGACCGACGTGTGGATCGACGACAATAATTCGGCGCGCGTGGGAAGCCAAAATGTGCACATCCAAAACAATATTTTCGTGCAAGCCGCCGGCCAGGACCTGGCTATGGTACGCGTCCGGGAAAACGCTCTGCCGGGCAGCACAAACGTGGTCGACAACAATTTTTACTACGATCCGAACGGCGCGGTATTCCTCGATGACAACCTCGACTGGCAGGAGTGGACACTCGCGCAGTGGAACGCGCATACATTCCGCGATTTGCACAGTTTTACTGCCGACCCGAAACTCAATGACAGCTTCCACCTGCTGGCCGACAGCCCTTGCATCGACGCGGGCGCGAACCTGGCCGGCGTCGATCACGACCTCGATGGTCAACTGCGCTCCGACGGCGCCAATGACATTGGAGCCGATGAGTTCGGAGCAGTATCTGCGGTTTCGGGGCCATCCCAAACGGTCGATTTATCTGTCAAAATGGTGGGCAATCCAGTCGCGGAGTGGCTCACAGTGCAGGTTTCCGCTGAACAAAGCGGGGACATGCCGGCTCAAATCATAGGTTTGGATGGAACCGTCCTTGCCGAGCAATTGCTTCCGGTTACACCCGGAACGGAACAGCACATACTAACTGTCGGCCATTTGACCGCCGGAACGTACTTGCTCCGACTGGGTAGCACAGTAGTGGTTTGGGTAAAAATGTGAGTCGAGTACGACATCATCCCCATTCCGCATTTTTTCAAGTGAAGCCACTTGCTGCAACGGGCAGCAAGTGGCTTCCAAGTAATTAACAATCAATATTTTATACTTTTTTATGAAGTAAAAAAACAGTAAGAGCGTGTTCGGATGCACGCATACCGGAAAGCCTGCCGCCACTTCCCGTCGAAACTCCGTGCATTTATATTCCTCATTATTTTGCAAAATATCCGGATCGGGAGTATACGAACAACGCCTTCCCGGACATTATAGCAGCCACTTGATTTTTTAAACAACCCTAGACCATGAAAACAAGATCTCTGCTCCTCTTTCTCGTTAGCCTTAACTGCCTTACGGTCTTCTCACAGAACTGGCGCCTCGCTTCCCCGGGAAACAAATACAATTTTCAACTGAACACGGCCGATTTTGTCACCAACACCATTCGCATCGACAGCGCCGCAGCCGTCGGCGGCGATTCCATATTCTGGCTGTCGCAACCCAAGGGCCTGTACGTTTCCGGTTATCCGTACATCGTGATGGTGGGCAATTTGCTCGGCGACAGCATGGTCATGCATCCGGATTTATCCTACGAATGCCACTTCCGGCTCCCGATCTGGCCGGATTATGAACAGAAATCCTTCGTGATCCGTACGCAAGCGGAGCCGGGCGATTCCTGGGAATTCCAGCCCGGCATTACGGCGACCATATCGGATAAAAAAGACACCTTGTGCTGGGGCGTTTCCGATTCCATTAAAACACTCACGTTGTCAGACGGAAAAAGTATTCGCATTTCTAAACAGTTCGGATTGCTTTTCTCGGACAACCAGACGCTGGTCGGCATGGAGGGCACGGACAAGGGAGTCCAATTGCCGGTGCTGGCCGATTTTTACAGTGACTGGACGGAAGGCGCGGTTTTTGAAAAACTATTTACTTACAATGAAAACTACGGCAGTTCCATCTCGAAAACCTGGAGTAAATACTACGTTCTGGGTAAAACAGTGACGCCCGAGAGCATCAAAATCAGCGTGCGTACCCTGTCGCGCCGGGAATCCTGGTTTTTCTCCAACCCCGGATCTGTTTCTTTTGCGGATACGCTCGTTACCCTGGTATTTTCAAATCCCAACGAGGTCAAATACCCCGGTCTGGTGAAAGAAACAGGTGCTTTCAGCGATTTTACCATTACCTCGTACCGGCAAACTGCCCAGGGGCTCGAATTGTCGATCACTTCCTCCACTCCGCCGGGGTATGGCGGGCCCATTCGCCGCGACGTTTTTGTAAACGGTATCGGAAAAACGGAATACGAATTCACCTACGGCTACATCGGGGGGCACTTCAGCAGACTGGAATCCCTCGGCGGCTACCAAAAAACAGGGCAAACGCCGCAGGGAGCCATTCATCCCGACTCTTTTTACGGTATTACTACTTCCAGCGAAGCGCCGTACTGGCTCGAACGGCCAACCGTATTTCCGAATCCGGCCGGCGACGTGTTTAACGTGCGTTGCGACGATTGCCCTCCCATGCAGAAGGCGGATGTGCTCAACCTCGGAGGCCAGGTGGTGAAAACGTTCCAGCAGCCCGTTTTCCCGTTTGCCGTTCCGGCAAATGACCTGCCGGCAGGCGTGTATCTGTTGCATTTGCTGGCGGCAGACGGGAGTACGGGCATTCAAAAACTTATCGTCAGATAGTCGCCCAAGAGCATGTTGAGATTTTTCTGCTGAGGCGAAGCGTGGAAAATCTCAACATGCTCTAATAAGAAGGTTGGTAGGCTTTTTCGATATACGCCAGCAGGTCTTCTATTTGCTGATCGGTAAGACCCGGGAAAGTATTCATCACCGTGGGCTGGTATTCTTTCCAGGTTTTAACCGCCTGCGGATGCCGCTTGCGGAGCATTTTTTGGCTGTCGCGGATGTAGTTGTACAAATCCTTGCGGGGGTATTTCGACCACGCGGCGAGTGCGGGGCCGAGCGCCGGTCCGGTCAGGTTATCCCGCATGTTTTTACTGTGGCAGGAGGCGCAATTGGCAACAAACAACTCCTTCCCGGGGCCATATTGGGCACTCAGCGCTGCAAGACTTGTAGTGCCGCACCAGAATCTGGGTTCGTCGGGCTTTTTGTCAAGTTCAAAAAAAATGGCGCCGCATAAAACGACCAGCAAAGCAGCCAGCAGGGCGTATAAGGCAATTTTAATAGCGACGAGTTGTTGTTCCATGGTTTTTTGCCTCAAGTTATTACCCCAAGCCAAAAGACGCAAGTTGTCCGGTCGTATTTAGAATTGTTCCTTTTTCAACGGTTCATGCCCGTTTCACCGAACGGGGGTTCGGTGGTACTACTCGTTTCTCAACGACTTCACCGGGTTGGCCAGCGCCGCTCTAATGCTCTGAAAACTCACCGTCAGGGCTGCTACACCGAGCGCCACCAGTCCGGCCGCCGCAAACATCCACCATTGAATGTCGATGCGGTAAGCGAAATCCGTCAGCCAGCGTTGCATGAAATAAAATGCCACAGGCGATGCGAGCACGATGCCGATGCCAACCAGTTTCAGGAAATCGCCGGCCAGCAGGCGTGTAATACCGCTCACGCTGGCGCCCAAAACCTTCCGGATTCCAATTTCTTTGGTGCGCTGCTCCGTGGAAAAAGCCGCCAGTCCGAACAACCCGAGGCAGGAAACGAATGCGGCCAGCAAAGCGAACAGCAAGGCAATTTTTCCGATGCGCTGCTCGGCGCCGTACATGCGGGTTAGCGTTTCGTCCATAAACCGGAATCGCGGCTCCTGGCCGGGTGAAAAACGTGCCCATTGCGTTTCCAAAGCGGCGATCACCGGCGCTGCGTCGGCCCCTTTCATCCGAATGCTCAGTGCGCCGTTTTCCCTGCTCAATTGCAGAAACAGGCTCCCGATGTTATCGTGCAGGCTTCTGAAATGAAAGTCATTTACTACCCCGATGACGGTGAGTTCTTCGTAATCTTCTGGTTTGGAATCGACGGCTTTGGTGCGGGAAGTGTACAGTTTCTGGCCGAGCGGGTCGGCCAGGCCAAGTTCCCGTGCAGCGGTTTCGTTGATTACAATGGCTGTGCTGTCGGTCATTCGTGCGGGGTCGAAACCGCGCCCCTGTGTGATCTGCATACCCAGCGTCCGTACGTAATCGGCATCCACCCGCCAGCGCTGCATCACTTTATCGTCGGAGCTGCTTCCGCGCCGCGGCGACAGTATGGCATTTTCCCGG
>JAKQJD010000464.1 GCA_029561355.1 Bacteroidota bacterium
GGTTCCCGCTGCCAAATACCTGGTGGCTGCCATATATAAACCGGAAGGAAGCAACTCGTGGACGCAGGTGCCGAACGGTTCATTTGGCAGTTACGCGACGTTTTATGTAGCGACTCAGGGCGCACTTTCATTGCTGAATCCTTTGTCGGCCAGCCCGAATCCGGCCGTACAGTCTGAGCCGCTCGAAGTGTTCGGGATCGTAACCAGCCTCACCGGCCCTGTTACCGCCGATTTTGCGGTGGATCTCTGGACGGGAGCAGGCGAATATATGTACGAACTTGATTACCTCCCGGGTGTGCAGATTCCGCAGGCAGGAGCGCAAGTTGCCCTCGCTTTTTACCACGGTAATCTGAACGTGCCACCGGGCAGGTATCTGGTGAGCATTCGTGAGAATACCGGTTCCGGCTGGGTGCAGATGAACCCGTCAGGCATTATTATTACTCCTACTATGATGACCCTGGATGTAGTGTCTCCGCTGATACAACCCGACCCGTACGAAGACAATGAAACGGACTTCGGAGGTTATCTTTTGGGGTTGGACTTTGTCAATGACGTAGCCTATGTGAGCACGCCGGGTTCGAACATCGACAGCCCCGACGACAACGATTTTTTCTATATTATCCTGGACCCCGGATACACATACTCTGTGAAAGCCAGGGTGCACGATTCCTACAACAGCGGCAATGCGCAACCTTACACCACCGACGTGCGCTGGTCGTACCGGGCAGGTACGCAGAACGAGTTTTCACAGTCGTACGACGATGTCATCCTGAGCCCCGGCATGAATTTTACGACCCCCAGCGTCGACTACGTCGACTTCCACATTGTACCGTATTACTTCGGTACGCTCGGTACTTATTTATTCGAAGCGGAGGTAACGCGCACGGCAGTTTCGGTCGTCAGCGATTTGTTGCCCGAACAGGCCATCAGCGTTTACCCCAATCCTGCTGACGATGCCACGACCGTTTCGGTATCAGATGCCGGGTCGCAGTTAAAAACCATCAACTTGTATGCGCTGGACGGAAAGTTGATTTCCTCCAAACGGGTAGATAACAAATCGAGCGAGCGGATTTCAACTGCCGGGCTGGCAAATGGTTTGTACCTGATCTCGGTGGTGACGGATAAAGGTTCCTGGAATAGCAAATTGAATGTAAGTCGTTGAAATCAAAGTGTTTACCAAATATTGTGAAATTGCATGTTTGGTAAAAACGGCATTGTCCCGGATGATGGCTTCGGCTGTCTCCGGGCTTTGCGTTTTTTTATTTAACCACGAGGGGTATTTAACCACAAGGGGCACAAAGGGGATTTCACAAGGTGCACCAGTATAAGTAGTTTTCGGGTGTCAGTTATCGGGTATCAGTTATCAGTGTTGATAATCAAGCATTTGCAGATAAAATAACTCAACCGAATGCTTCATGCATATGCGGAATAAAACCGGCTTCGGAGAAGCCCAACATTTGTAGAA
>JAKQJD010000496.1 GCA_029561355.1 Bacteroidota bacterium
TCGGTCACTTCCGTCTTGGTCGACTTGCTGTTGGTGAACTGGATCATCAATTCCGAGTAGTAATTCTCGGCCTTGCTTTCCATCATCCAGATGTGCTCGTACCGGTAATACTTCTTCTTGGCATCCATGTATTTTTCAACATCGCCGTCGACGACACTGTACTGCAACTTCAAAACGCGCAAAATATCCAGCGTCAGCTCCGTAAACTCGAAGTTCATGGAATGACGCAACAGGCGCTCCAGCAAATCGATGCCGGTTATTTTGGCATTGCGCGTGAGCAGCGTCATCGCAACCGACCATTTTTTATAACATTCGTAAAATGCTTTCTGGCGGGATGAGAAGTTGGCCTCCTTGAAGTCGAGGAGGAACACGGAGTCCAGCAGGCGCTCCTTGAGTTTGTTTTTTAGTCCGGTAAGATTGGTGGCACTCTCCTGATCCCCGAATAAGGCTTTGGCATCGTCATCGCTTTTCACCTTTTTGGAAATCAGCGCCTCATACAGGCGCTCCATCTTGGTGTTCGGTTCGATGATGTATTTCATCATGCCATCCCCTTTCATTTTGGTGGTATTCAAGAGGTTAGTGAGTTCGATCAAATCACGCATATAGGGTATTATTATTAAAATAAAAACATCCCGGCTAATGATCACCACTTGTTACAGCGGCAAACTTCAACCAAAAGCATAAATCTGGTAACGTACCAGCCAGCAAAGCATAGCCATGCTGTGATCGGATAAGGGCGTTTACAATACGGACTTGAAAAAGGGAGAATTAACTGAGAAACAGTCGATTACGTGTTTGTCGAATCTCTTTCAAACCTACAGGCGGATTACAGATTTGGGTGGATTTCGAATACCCAATGGAAGAAGATTATAGTGGAATAGTGCACAAAAGTAAAATTTCTTTAATAAGTGCGGGAATTATTTTACACACAAAAATTAATCCGCCATTCTTTCTTTGAAAGGAATGCGACAATAATTGTCGGGGATTTGTCGGAATTTTGCCCGCTGGTTATTCGTTATTCGTTATTGGTTATTCGTTATTAGTAGTGGCGGCCCTTGGCTTCTAACAATAAGCCAAGGGCCGCCACTACTAATAACGAATAACCAATAACGAATAACCAGTAACCAATAACAGACAACTGATAACAAAAATCATCCAACCAAATAATGACCACCACCGCTCCTGCCATAGCCTATGCCGCCCAGGGCATTGATAAAGAGACATTACTGAACCTGTATGAACAACTCGTACGCCCGCGCCTGATCGAGGAAAAAATGCTGAACCTGCTGCGCCAGGGCCGCATTTCCAAGTGGTTTTCGGGCATCGGGCAGGAAGCCATCAGCGTGGGCGCCGCCTGCGCGCTGCTGCCCGACGAGGTGATTTTTACCATGCACCGCAACCTGGGCGTTTTTACTGCCCGCAATATGCCGCTCGACCGCATGTTCTGTCAGTGGCAGGGCAAACGCCTCGGTTACACCCAGGCGCGCGACCGCTCTTTCCACTTCGGCGCGATGGAACACGCCATTGTGGGCATGATCTCGCACCTCGGCCCCCAACTTTCGCTCGCGGCCGGCGTAGCCATGGCGCACAAACTTAAAAAAGAAGGCCGCGTATCGCTGGCATTTACCGGAGAAGGCGCTACCAGTCAGGGCGAATTCCACGAAGCGCTCAATGTCGCATCGGTATGGAAACTGCCCGTCATTTTCCTGATCGAAAACAACGGCTACGGCCTTTCCACACGCTCCAACGAACAATATGCCTGCAAGGACCTGGTCGACCGCGCGGCCGGATATGGCATGCGTTCTGCCAAAATCGACGGCAACAACATCCTGGAAGTGTTCGGCACCATCCGGAAAATTGCCGCCGAAATGCGCGAAAACCCCGAACCGTTCCTGCTCGAATGCGTCACGTTCCGCATGCGCGGCCACGAGGAAGCCAGCGGCACCAAATACGTGCCGCAGGAACTGATGGACGAATGGGCCAAAAAAGATCCGATCGAAAATTTTGAAAAATGGCTGCTGGAGGAAGGTGTCCTGACCGAAAGTTTCAGCAAATCCCTGAAAGATCGTTATAAAAAGGAGATACAGAAAGCCGTCGATGTCATGTTTGCCGAGCCGGAACCCGTGGCCGACACGCAGCAGGAACTGGCCGACGTGTATGCGCCCGCGCCGGCAGTAACGGCGCCGGCACAGCCTGCACGCGAACTGCGTTTCATCGATGCCATCAGCGACGCACTCCGCGAAGCCATGCTGCGCCATCCCGAACTGGTGCTGATGGGGCAGGACATTGCCGATTACGGCGGCGTGTTCAAGATTACCAACGGATTTACACAGCAATTCGGGAAAGACCGCGTGCGCAACACCCCGCTCTGCGAAAGTGCCATCGTCGGCATCAGCCTGGGACTCAGCCTGAAAGGTATCAAGAGTATGGTGGAAATGCAGTTCGCCGATTTCGTCACGTGCGGCTTCAACCAGATCGTGAACAACCTTGCCAAACTGCACTGGCGCTGGGGACAAACGGCCGACGTGGTGGTACGTATGCCCACCGGCGGCGGCACGGGCGCCGGACCTTTCCACTCCCAATCCAATGAAGCCTGGTTTACCCACGTGCCGGGCCTGAAAGTGGTGTACCCAAGCACGCCTGCCGATGCAAAAGGGTTGTTGTTAGCGGCATTCGAAGACCCGAATCCGGTGATGTTTTTTGAACACAAAGCCCTGTACCGCTCCGAAAGCGGTATGGTGCCGGAAGGTTTTTACACGGTGGAAATCGGGAAAGCGCGTCAGGTGCGCAGCGGCTCCGAGGTAAGTATTCTTACCTACGGCATGGGGGTGCGCTGGGCCGAAGCCGTGGCCGACGAAATGGGTATCGATGCCGACATCGTCGACCTGCGCTCGCTGGTGCCGCTGGATTACGAGGCCATTACCGAATCCGTTAAAAAAACGAACCGCGTCCTGATCCTGCACGAAGACACGCTGTTCGGCGGTATCGGCGGCGAAATTGCCGCCTGGATCTCTGAAAATCTGTTCGAATACCTCGATGCGCCGGTACTCCGTGCCGCGAGCCTCGACACACCC
>JAKQJD010000504.1 GCA_029561355.1 Bacteroidota bacterium
ATATTTTTTACGGCTCCTAACCCGTAACTATCGTATAGCGCGCTAAATTTGCGTAAGTGTGGCGGAAGCATCGATTATTATGTTGTTGCAAACACAATATCGGCTTTCGCCACCTTTTTTCAAAAATGTCCAGTAGTATGGTAAATGTCCCATGTTGTGCACTTATTCTCATAAATATTTTAGGAGGCGAAAAGGCAATTGGATATAAAGGCACTTCATTTAATTCTAATTCTTTTAATAGTTTTTGTGGATTTGTGTGAAACGGCTCTCCACTCAGGAATTTTACTTTTCTGTTATTGGTCATCGCTAAACCATTAAACCCCGATTGTTGGTTCAGATTATCTGGATAAATTGTCCATATCTCACCATCTTCATTATGATCATTCACCACACAAAAAAAAGTTGCTACTAAAATATTTTCAGTCCAATCCAACAATCTTGTTGGCATGCCATAATGTTGAATCCAAAAAAGCCATGTTAAAAAATCAAATTCTCCTGGAACATTACTAATAATGGACGGAGCATATCTTTTAAATTGATAAACTATTTCTGATTCATGGTGTGGCTTAAACATCTCATGAATTGGAGAATTATACTGATTTCTGAAGATGCCTGGTGTAAGTTGATTGTAACATTTTGAATGACCTCTGAACCAATTTTTGCCCATTGTTGTACCAATTTCAATAATATTTTCAAAAGATTCTATTTGATAAGTCTTGACCATGATGATCTATTTTTTGATAAATCTAAAATTTAGTACCCTTTCTTTTTGGCGTTGTGTTTTTAAGAACTCCAAAAACACAACCGATCTAACCTGTTTACCAGAATGTTTTCTGCCCAATCTTTCACGCCCCTGGTATTCCTGCCACTTATAACCCCTGACTACATCGGTTACAAGCGGCAGGAATACCAGACAACACGAAAAACCGCCCTACACCTTCACCCACCCCTCCTTCCTGCTACTCTCCAAAATCCGCTCACAAATCAACAACTCCCTATACCCATCTGCAAAAGTAGGATACGTCGGGTTTTCCGGCTGTTTGCCAGCGGCCACAGCAGCATATACTTCTTTAAACAACTGCTTGGACGTATCCGGGAAACCCTCGTTGTGACCACCGGGAAAACTCATCAGATCGCGGGCCGCCGGATAGGCGAGGGAAGGGTCGCGCATCAACAAC
This sequence comes from Bacteroidota bacterium, assembly GCA_029561355.1. Lineage (GTDB taxonomy): Bacteria > Bacteroidota > Bacteroidia > Chitinophagales > Saprospiraceae > M3007. The sequence goes on from JAKQJD010000504.1 coordinate 1,179, forward strand.
TCGTTGCTGCGGTCGCGGTTGCCGATCCACAGTTCGTTCGGGGCTTCCGAGTTCCAGGCGAAGGTTTGTTTGGAACCGGATATTTCCAGTTTCAGTTGATTTTTACGGCCTGCCGATACCTGCGAAACGGTAATGACGCCCCGGTTGCCATTGTCGAAGCGCAACAATACGTTGGCGTGGTCTTCGGTATTGATGGGCACATCCGCGTAGTCTTCGGGTTGCAGCATTTTACCGGAGTAAGTTTCTACCGGTTTCAGCGGCTTCTTCCGGGTTTTATGGATGGTGTTGAAATCCGCCATGACTTCCACGGTTTTCAGGCCGGTGATGTATTCCAGCGCGTCCATGAGGTGCGAGCCGATATCGGCGATGGCGCGGGAATCGCCCGATTTATCGGGTTCCAGGCGCCAGTTATAGTCGGTTTCGTAAAAAAGCCAGTCCTGCAAATAAGAACCCAGGATCGAGTACACCTCGCCGAGGTCTCCTTTCTCCCGCATGGTTTTCATCTGGCGCACCAGCGGGTAGTAGCGCAGGTTGAAGTGTACGGCATTGACCAGGCCGGTTTGTTTGGCCAGGGCGACCAGTTCTTCGGCTTCGTGGAGGTCTTTCGCCAGCGGTTTTTCACACACCACGTGTTTGCCGGCCAGCAGCACCGCTTTCGACTGCGCATGGTGCAGGAAATTGGGCGTGCAGACGTGCACGCAGGCGATGTCTTCCATGGCCAGCAACTGCTCGAACGTGCAGGGCCGCTCGATACCCAACTGGGCCGCTTTGCTGGTAGCCAGTTCCATGTTTACTTCACAAAGCGCGGTTACTTCCACATTCGGAAGTCTGCGAAGTGCCTCGATATGCGCAGGACCGATAAAACCGGTGCCGACCACGCCGACTTTGATTTTTGCCATTGTTTACCCTGGTTGTATATTGTTTGAAAAAGAGGGGTAAGTTCTGAAAAATACTCTGATAAATAGTCAGTTTAAAATGGGCCCCGACAGGCCTTTTTTCCACCCGCGCCAATCCCAAAACAATTTTTCAACGTACATTTCCAAAGTGTATCCAGCCCGTAGTATGTATCCATGAAAAATGCCCTTCTTATTTTTATTAAAAACCCCGTAAAAGGTCGTGTAAAAACACGGCTGGCCCGAACCGTGGGCGACGAAAAAGCCCTGGAAATTTACCTGGAACTGTCGAAAATTACCCGAATGTATGCGGAAATGCTCCGTGACGTACAGTGCTATGTGTTTTATTCCGATCACATAGACTTCACGGACGACTGGCGGGAACCGCATTTTATCAAACGCGTTCAAACGGGCCGCGACCTCGGCGAACGAATGTTTCACGCCTTTGAAAATGTGCTGAAACACCATGAAAAGGTGTGCATCATTGGCAGCGACTGTCCGACCCTAAACAACGAAATCCTGCAACAGGCATTCGACGCGCTCGGGACGCATGATTTTGTCATCGGCCCTTCTACTGACGGCGGGTACTACCTGCTGGGCATGTCGAATACAGCCACGGCAAGTTCGGAAAATGATTCCGTGGGCTACCTGTTTGAAGAAATGCCCTGGAGCACTGCACGGGTTTTTGCGGAAACCCGCGAACGAATACTACAGCATGAAAAAACGCCGGCCGTTTTGCCCGAACTCACCGATATAGATGAGGAAGCGGATTGGCTGCTGTTTCAAAAAAACGCTCCTTACCGACTTAAACCGAAAACGGAACCATGAAAATAGTCATTATCGGAAACGGGATTGCAGGTACAACTGCCGCGCGCTGGGTCCGGAAACTGGATGCTGCCGCCGAAATCACCCTGGTTTCCGACGAGACCGATTACTTTTTCAGCCGCACCGCGCTGATGTACATTTACATGGGCCACATGCGCCGGCAGGATACCCAGCCGTATGAAAACGATTTTTGGGGTAAAAACCGGATTCAATTGTGCAGAGGCCGGGTGCAACGTGTTGATTTTCAGGCAAAAACCTTGCATTTGACGAACGCCGGGGAAACACTTCCGTATGACAAACTGGTGCTGGCTACCGGCTCCCGGTCGAACAAATTCGGCTGGCCCGGACAGGATCTCGACGGCGTACACGGGCTGTATTCCATGCAGGATCTGGATGCCATGGAACGGCACACTGCGGCCGGCATCGGACGGGCGGTCGTGGCAGGCGGCGGATTGATCGGCATTGAAATGGCCGAAATGTTCCACTCCCGCCGCATCCCCGTGACCCTGCTGGTCCGGGAAGACAGTTTCTGGAACAGCGCCCTGCCGGCGCAGGAATCGGCCATGGTAAACCGCCACATCCTCGCACACGGCATCGACCTGCGCCTGTCGTCGGAACTCGATCAGATTCTGGACGAAAACAAAGATGGAAAAGCGGATGCCGTCGTGCTCAAATCGGGGGAGCGCATCGAGTGCCAGTTTGTAGGCCTCACCGTCGGCGTTTCCCCCAATGTGGATTTTTTAAAAACCGACGCTGCTCTTCGCATCAATAAAGGTATTCTGGTGAACAACTACCTGGAAACCAGTGTGCCCGACGTGTATGCCATAGGCGATTGCGCCGAACTGGAAACGCCGCAACCGGGGCGCCGCGCCACCGAAGCCATCTGGTACACCGGCAAAATGATGGGGGAAACGGTGGCGTACAATATCACCGGCAGCCGCGTCGCCTACGACCCCGGTATCTGGTTTAATTCCGCCAAATTTCTCGATATCGAATACCAGGTGTACGGCGATATCCGCGTGCCCTTGCCGGAACAGCAGGAGGCCTTGTACTGGGAACATCCGGACGGCGAAAAAAGTGTGCGTATCCATTTTGATAAAAAGTCGCAGGCCGTTGCCGGATTTCAGGTAATGGGCATCCGCTACCGGCAGGAAGTGTGCGAGCGCTGGATAAAAGAGAAAACCCACATCGAAACGGTGCTGCAACACCTCGGACTGGCCAATTTCGATCCCGAGTTGTATCGGGAGTATGAAATGGATGTTGTGCGAACCTACAATCAGCAATTTCAAAAAAACATACCCCTGCAAACCCGGCGCGGCCTGAATGCGGTCACGCGTTTTCTGAAAAAAATGACCGGCTGAGGATGACTTCAACCCCTCAACATCTCAACAACCTCAACCCCTCAACATCTCAACCCCTCAACAACCTCAACCCCTCAACAATCTCAACCCCTCAACAACCTCAACACCATTCCTACCGACCGCTGCATAGAACCAACCATACCATGCAAAACCCAAGCCTTTCGATTGCCAATCCCGCTCCCACGTTAACCACGGCCAAACAAAAAGCCGCGCTGGCTGCCGTTGCACTGGGCATTTTACTGATCCTGATCGCCTGGTCGGGTGGGGGAACCGTCCCCGGAATGCAGCCGGCCGTTGTTCTTGCCGTCGCGGTCGCACTGATCTCCGCCGGTTCGGTCGTGTATGCCCGCGATCTGTACCTGCACCTGCCCAAGGGTATCCACAACAACGGCGTTTTTTTCAAAAGCCTGAGCAGTCGCGGAATTGCAGGCTGGATGCTGGGCGTGGCGATCACGGGGTTTTATGTGGTGCTGTACTGGTTTCCGGCGTATTTCGGGGGACTGATCAAATTATTCGACCCGCTGAGTATGGCCCTGCGTGGCCGGGCAGCCGATCAGTGGTTTGTGTACGGCTCTTTTTACACCCTTAGTGTGCTGCTGATGGGCTACAAATTTGCCCTGAAATACCGGCACAATCGATACCAGTTGCTGCGCACGGCATCGGTCGTTTTTTTTCAACTGGGTTTCGCGTTTCTCATCCCGGCATACATGCTGCTGATGAACGAACCGGAATATTATTTTTCCTATTTCTGGCCCTTGAAAACGGACTCCCTGAAACCGGACGGCATCGACTGGATCGTTCGGTCGTCGTCGCACGGTCTAGGCTTGTATTTCATCGGTTTCTCCATTCTGATGGCTTTCGTCGGCGTTCCCATTTTGACTTATTTTTTTGGTAAAAGGTGGTATTGCTCCTGGGTGTGCGGCTGCGGCGGACTGGCGGAAACCACCGGCGACGCGTTCCGGCACTTGTCGGACAAAAGCCTGAAATCCTGGAAAATAGAACGCTGGATGGTCCATTCGGTACTGGTATTTGTAACCGTCATGACGGCCCTGCTTTGGATCAATTCGGCTTACCAGGGAGCCGTACTCGGCCGGTTATCTATGGGTTTTTCCAAAACCTATGCGTTCCTCATCGGCGCGGTGTTTTCGGGCGTAGTCGGCACGGGCTTTTACCCGATCATGGGCAGCAGGGTGTGGTGCCGTTTCGGTTGTCCTCAAGCGGCGATCCTGGGTATTTTCCAACGCAAAAAATCGAAATTCAGGATAACCTCCAACGGCAGCCAGTGTATTTCCTGCGGCAACTGTTCTACCTACTGCGAAATGGGGATCGATGTGCGCAGTTACGCCCAAAAAGGGCAGGACATCGTGCGGGCCTCCTGTGTGGGTTGCGGCATTTGCGCGGCAGTGTGCCCGCGCGGGGTATTGCGGCTGGAAAACGGCGACCTGGATATCGATGAAAGGGCGGAGCAACTGCGGGCTGTACATGTGAAAAAGGGTAACGAAAGTGCCGGATAAAGTGAAAGTCCAGGCGTGGCTGTCTTTAGCCAAAACCCTGATTTCGCTTGGTCGCCCCCAACCCCTAAAGGGGAGTACCTTGTGGTGAACGAGGGATACGTCCCTATACCAGGATTAGAAAAAGTGCAGATTTCCATTCCTTGCGATGTACTCCCCTTTAGGGGTTGGGGGCGGCCAAGCAAAACAAACAAATCGACACTTATAAGACAGCCTCATCTCATCGTTCAATAATATCGAATGGCATGAATAATCTCTTTAA
>JAKQJD010000507.1 GCA_029561355.1 Bacteroidota bacterium
CTCGTTTATTCGCCGGAAAAAAGTGATGGGTTACCACCGGGAGAATTACCTGAACACGGTGCATTTTACGCAGAAAATGCTGGAAATCAATCCATTCGATAAAACGGAACGTGCCGAACTGCGGCGGGAAATCGAAGAGACCAAAGCGGTGGCGGAAAAGGAATGGCTGCTGGAGCAGATTTAGTGCGAAGTCGGCAGTGCGAAGTGCGAAGTCCCTACCGTACACGCTAACCGTATTAACTTATCACCTCAGATAAACTTTTTATGCGCTATCTCTTTGTATTCACTTTTTTTCCCGCTTTTCTTTTTGCACAACCGGCTTTTATTAAAGACCCTGATATTGTCTGGGCAATAGAAATAGAGCAAGATTGGGTCGTGGATGCTCATGTTATGGAAGCGGAGCAGGATTCGGGCATTACTACGCTTAAATTATTGCGTACAGAGCGGAATGTATCTTATTGGTCCAGTCTGAATCTTGCTGATTTTGTTTTCCAGGCTGCGGTACAAGAAAAACTGCCCATTTTTAAAGACGCGCAATGCCAGATGCCCGCTGATGTTGTTGCGGACGTTTTGGTTCCATTACAAGATACTATCTTTACTTTTAACCCTGAAACCTATGAAACGGAAACTAAATTTGTATTTTCCCTACGCCCTTCCGTGGATTTTAAAGCATGGCGCTTGCGACAAGTATTGGCTTACCATAAAAAGAGTGCTACCTGGAGTACGAGCGTAAGTGCGATTGCGCCACTCATACGGTTCAAAACGGAGCAATCTGATTCCAATGCGCTTCAGCCTGTTTTCTGGTTTCGACCCGATAGCAAAAACCAGAAATTGAATTCCAATGATATTGTCTGGGCTAAAAAAATAGAGAATAAACAGGCTGCTAATCAAGTACTTATTACGCCTGAAAACTTTGTAAAAGTAAAGGACGGCTTTCGGAATCCGCTTTCGCATTTGTTGCAGGTATTGAAAGAGGATGTAAAAACACCTTTTTATGATATATGGAACCAACAACTCCTTTCCGATACTGCACGAAGGGATTTAATGATGAAAACTGATACTGTCGTAGACTATGCTAATGATCAGGGATCTGAAGAACCTGTAAAGATCGTACACCGTGAAATCATTGCTGCTGATTTTAAACAACTTCAATTTATACAAACCTGGTATTGGAATGAACGTAGCAACCGCCTTTCTATTCGCCTGAATGCAGTTGCTCCTTTGATGGATATATTGGATGAGAATGGCTTCTTTCGGTTTCGCAAGCCGTTGTTTTACCGGCGGGCAAAGTGGTGAAATGCTCACAACATCCTGCTGCTTGGAACAACCCGGTGTTCCACCGAAGATCTATACCTGGTGGCACCTGGGAAAACCGTACGTCGGTTTTTTTTCAGGTACAAGATAAATTATTCATTACTCCAGTTCTCTAAATCATCATCCTATGCGCTTGCCAGTTCTCCTGTTTTTTTTCATGTTCCTTTCATCCCTCTATGCTCAGCGATGCCCCTGCACCCGCAACCTCGATTTCACCATTACAAAAACCGAACACAACTACGCCGGTTTTCAGGACAAAGTGACCACAACGACCCGCAGCGCATACCAGGCCCATACGGATTCGTGCCGTATGCTGGCAGCGGAAATACAAAACGATTCGGCTTGCAGACGGCTCTGCTACAAATGGCTGCGCTGGTTCAGAGACGGCCACATCAGCATGCGCGCGTACGGCTCCTCCCAGATGTTGTCTGAAACGCCACCTCCCTTCGCTTTTTCCGAACTGGACAGCCAGACGGTGCTGCTCACCCTGCCTTCCATGTCGAATAGTTACAAAGCGCTGGTAGACAGCATGTTGCGGGTACATGGGCCGACACTGCAAACCAAACCTTTTTTGATCATCGATTGCCGCAATAATGGCGGCGGAAGCGACAATATCTGGGCGCCGGTCAAACCGTACCTGATCACCCAACCGACGGTTACAGACGGCCGCCAGTACTGGGCTTCCGAAGATAATGCTGCATTTCTGCTGGAAATGGCCAAAGAGAAAGGTATTGACAAAAGTCAGCGGCGTTATCTGAAGTCGGTTGCCGCCGACATGAAAAAACATCCCGGAACCTTTCTCGGTACCATGAATGCGCGTCGCGACCGCTCCGTTATCGTGTCGCCCAACCCCAGGAAAGTGGTAATTCTGGTGAACCAAAGAAGTGCCAGCAGTACTGAAAACCTGCTGTTGTGGGCCAAACAAAGCAAAAAAGTAACCGTTTTAGGTCGCCAAACGGCAGGGATCGCCGACTATGGCAATTTAAGTGTGTCCGTAGCGCCCTGCCGCGACTGGGAACTTTGGATACCCGTCATGCGTTCCAACCGCGTGGCCGCCGGCCGCGGCATCGACAATGTAGGCGTTGCGCCCGACGTGGTGCTGGAAGGGGAGGAGTCCGGCTGGATCGAATATGCGAGAAAATGGCTTGCAGGGGCGAAAACCGGAGCCGTTGAGCCCAAATAGTTGATTCGATGCCATGAAAGTTAGTGCAAGGTTTGCACCTACATCTTCGAAGTTCGCACTACTTTTGCGCGTCTTTTTCCAATAACAATTATTTCCGGTCAAATCGGTTCAAATGGACAAGAAGCGACTACCGATAACAAATAACCGGCAACTGATAACCAACATATGACTGAACAAGAACTGCTCCGCCGTGATTCGCTGCAAAAACTCCGCGAACTCGGCATCGATCCATATCCGGCCGACATGTTCGACGTAACGGCATTCGCTGCCGATATCGTTGCCAACTACCAGGAAGAAGTACTCGAAGACGGTACTAAAAACCGCCTCAACTACCAGCAAATCGCTGTTGCCGGCCGCATCATGGCTGCCCGCGAAGCAGGAAAGGCGATGTTTATGAACCTGCAGGATACAACGGGCCGAATCCAGTTGTACCTGCGCAAGGAAGAGATCAATGGCGGCGACGAAAACTCGCCGATGTTCGATACCGTCATTAAAAAACTGCTCGACCTGGGTGACTACGTCGGCGTAAAAGGCTACGCATTCCGCACCAAAACCGGCGAGGTGAGTATCCACGTGCAGGAATTCAAATACCTGTCCAAATCCCTGCGCCCGCTGCCGGTGGTGAAAAAAGATGCCGAAGGCAATGTTTTCGACGCGTTTACCGACCCGGAACAGCGCTACCGCATGCGTTATGTCGACCTCACGGTGAATACGGAATTCCGCGAGATCTTCATCAAACGCAGCAAACTCATCAAAACCATGCGGGCCTACCTCGACGAACTGGGCCTGCTGGAAGTGGAAACGCCGATCCTACAGCCTATTCATGGCGGCGCGGCGGCACGCCCGTTCGTAACGCACCACAACACGCTGGATATGCAGTTGTACCTGCGTATCGCCAACGAATTGTACCTGAAGCGCCTGATCGTGGCCGGCTTCGACGGGGTGTACGAATTTGCTAAAATGTTCCGCAACGAAGGCATGGACCGTACCCACAACCCGGAGTTCACGGCCCTGGAATTCTACGTGGCGTACAAGGACTACAACTGGATGATGGACGTGACCGAAAAAATGCTCGAACGTGTGGCCCGCGCCATTCACCCGGAAGGCGGATCGACGGTGCAGGTAGGCGAACAAACCATCGAGTTTGCCGGACCCTATCGCCGACTCACCATGTTCGATGCCATCCAGGAATATACGGGCATGAACGTGGAAACGACAGATGAAGCAGGGCTGCGCGCTTATTGCAAAAAAGAACACATCGAAATAGACGCTTCGATGGGCAAGGCCAAACTGATCGACGAAATATTCGGCGAAAAAGTGGAGGCCAATCTCATCCAGCCGACGTTCCTGATCGATTACCCGGTGGAAATGTCGCCGCTGACAAAAAAACACCGCAGCAAACCGGGCCTCGTGGAGCGCTTCGAATTGTTTGTAAACGGCAAGGAAATCGCCAACGCCTATTCGGAATTGAACGACCCTATCGACCAGCGCGAACGCTTCGAAGAGCAACTGCGCCTGGCCGAACGCGGCGACGAAGAAGCCATGGCGATGGACGAGGATTTCCTGCGCGCACTCGAATACGGCATGCCGCCTACGGCCGGTATCGGTTTCGGGATCGACCGCCTGGCTATGTTATTTACCGGACAGGTGAGTATTCAGGAAGTGTTGTTTTTCCCGCAAATGCGACCGGAAGTTTA
>JAKQJD010000068.1 GCA_029561355.1 Bacteroidota bacterium
CACAAGGATGACAAGCAACGCACGTTCATTGCCGATAAAAAATCGCGCAACAGCATGGTCGGACATGTTTACGACGTGACCTACGGTATTTGTAATGATCATGTGGATACGCTCGTTCTGCTCGACGACTCTATCGTTCGCGGCACTACCCTGCGCGACAGTATTGTAAGCATTACAGCGCGCTTGCGACCCAAGCGCATCATCATATTGAGCAGCGCTCCGCAAATTCGTTTTCCCGACTGTTACGGGATCGACATGAGTAAAATGAAGGATTTTGTAGCATTCCAGGCTCTGGTAGAATTATTAAAAGACCATGGGAAGGAAAACCTGCTGCAAGAAACCTATCAGCGCTGCAAAAACTCGGAATACCTACCCATAGAAGCCGTCACGAATGAGGTAATCGCCTTATATGACCAATTCGAGTTCGAGCAGATCAGCAAAAAAATATCGGAGATCGTGCGTCCAAAAGACCTTAAGCCGCAACTGGACGTCATTTTCCAAACCCTCGACGGCTTGCACGACGCCTGCCCGCATAACAGCGGCGACTGGTATTTTTCCGGCAGATACCCTACCCCCGGCGGCAACCGCGTTGCCAACCGCGCGTTCATGAATTTTGTAGAAAACAAGGACGCGAGGGCGTATTGAGTTATCTGTTATTGGTTATTAGTTATTAGGGGTGGTAAAGGGACCGTCTCCACAAATGCTTGGCCACTCTATCGGGTAACCATGAAATTGTGAAGATGGTCCCTTTACCACCCCTAATAACTAATAACCAATAACTAATAACTTTTTCCACCCGGAACTATTACCTTCGCAACGAATTTTCGCTGACGCTCTAACCAATTGTTATGCTCAACAAACATATCCGAAAAGTCGCTGTGCTGGGCTCCGGCCTGATGGGAACAGGTATTGCCGCTCACCTCGCAGGTTGTGGTATTGAAGTACTGCTGCTCGATATTTTACCACCCGATCTGGCTGAAAATGAAGCGCAAAAACCGGCTGCCCGCAACCGCATGGCGGCCAATTCCTTGCAAACGGCGCTGAAAGCCAAACCCGCACCTTTTTACGACACCAAATTTGCCGGCCGTATTTCCATTGGAAATTTTGAAGACGACCTGCCCAAAATCAAGGACTATGACTGGATTGTGGAAGTGGTGGTAGAGCGCCTGGACATCAAAAAGCAGGTTTTTGAAAAGGTCGAGAAATACCGCTCTAAAGGTTCGCTCGTTACTTCCAATACCTCCGGCATTCCGATCCACATGATGGCGGAAGGCCGCAGCGAAGATTTTAAAAAGAACTTTTGCGGCACCCACTTTTTCAATCCGGTGCGTTACATGCGCCTGCTGGAAGTGATCCCGACGCCTGATACCGACCCGGCGGTTACCGAATTTTTTATGCACTTCGGCGACGTGGTGCTCGGCAAACAAACCGTGCTTTGTAAAGACACGCCCGCGTTCATAGCCAACCGTGTCGGCGTGTATGCTATGGCCCGCATTTATCAGCTGACCCAGGAAATGGGCCTCGGAATCGACACCGTGGATGCGCTGACTGGCCCGGCCGTTGGTCGCCCCAAAACGGGCACGTTCCGACTGGGCGATCTGGTGGGTATGGACACTGCTGTGCACGTGCTCAACGGTATGCGCGACAATTGCCCGAACGACGAACAGATCGGCGCTTTTGTCATTCCGAAGTACCTGCAGTTTTTGATCGACAACAAATTCCTGGGCAATAAAACCGGCCAGGGTTTTTATAAAAAAACAGCGGAAAAAGACGCGAAAGGCCGTCCTGTAGTGCTTTCGCTGAATTTGGATACACTCGAATACGGCGTTTCACAAAAAGAAAAACTGCCGATCCTCGAGACCCTAAAGCAAATCGACGACCTGCCGAGACGTATCAAAGCAGTATTCAAAGGCGACGATAAAGGTGCACAACTGCTTCAGCGTGCGCACCTCGGCTTGTTCGCCTATGTGAGCAACCGCGTTCCTGAAATTTCCGATACGGCTTACGCTATCGACGATGCCATCCGCGCGGGTTTTGCCTGGGAAGCCGGACCATTCCAACTCTGGGACATGGTCGGTGTAGCCGAAGGTGTGCGGCTGGCGGAAGAGCAGGGAGAAAAAATCGCTACCTGGGTAAAAGACATGCTGGCGGCGGGTAATTCTTCTTTTTATAAAGTGGAAAACGGCAAACGTTTCTGCTACGACCCGGTCAGCAAATCCTACCAGCCCCTGCCGGGCGGCGATTCGTTCATTTTGCTGGACACTTTCCGTTCGAACAAACCGGTGTATACCAACGCCGAATGCACCTTGCACGATATCGGTGACGGGGTTTTGTGCCTCGAATTCCATTCTAAAATGAACGCTATCGGAGAAGGCATTCTCCGCGGCATCAACGACTGCATACAAATCGCCGAAGACCAGGGCTGGAAAGGTATCGTGATCGGTAACAATGCCCAGAACTTCACCGTCGGCGCCAACCTGATGATGATCGCCATGCTTGCCTACCAGCAGGAGTGGGACGAACTGAACATGGCTGTCAACCTGTTCCAGCAAACATCTATGCGGATTCGTTACTCGGCCATTCCCGTAGTGATTGCTACACAAGGCTACGTTTTCGGCGGCGGCTGCGAATTTTCCATGCACGCCGATGCGGTAGTAGCGTCTGCCGAAAGTTATATCGGTCTGGTGGAAGTCGGTGTAGGCATCATCCCCGGCGGCGGTGGCACCAAGGAATTTGCCGTGCGGCTTTCCGATGAAACCAGCAAGGAAGGCGACGTACAAATCCCGCGCCTGATCGACCGGTTCAAAACCATTGCCACGGCACAAGTGGCTACCTCGGCTTACGAGGCATTCAACTACGGGTACCTCACGCCGGAGAAAGACCACGTAGTACACAATGCTGCGCGTAACATCAGCGAAGCCAAGAAAAAAGT
>JAKQJD010000532.1 GCA_029561355.1 Bacteroidota bacterium
ATATTTTTAAAATATTTTGTTTTAAAATAGCGAAACTTGTTTTAAGTTTGCAGTTCGTACACCCCATCCGGAAATTAGATTGCAGGTTTTCCGGCAGGGACAGAACAAAAAAATTTAAAACTCCGTTACTTTGGGCGCAAATTACAGAACAGCGAAGCAAGGAAAGGCTGCTAAACCGTCCGCGAAGGACCCGAAGCCGGCCGCCAAAAACCCAGCACAAGTTATGCAAGAGGTGAGTTACTCAGAAGATGACATCAAATCCCTCGACTGGCGGGAGCACATCCGTCTGCGCCCGGGTATGTACATCGGCAAACTCGGAGATGGCAGTAGCCCCGACGATGGCATTTACGTCCTGGTCAAAGAAGTACTCGACAACTGTATCGACGAGTATGCCATGGGTTACGGGAAAATCATCGACATCAGCATCACGGAAGCCGGCGTGACCGTGCGCGACTACGGCCGCGGCATTCCGCTCGGCAAAGTGGTAGATGTCGTCTCCAAGATCAATACAGGCGCCAAATACGACAGCAAGGCATTCAAAAAATCGGTGGGCCTCAACGGCGTAGGTACCAAAGCCGTGAACGCGCTTTCTGAATATTTCAAAGTGACGGCTTTCCGTGAAGGGCAAAGCAAAAGCGCGGAATTCCAGTTTGGTAACCTGCTGAAAGAAAGCAAGTTAGAAGCCTCGAAAGAAGAAAACGGCACCCTCGTTTTTTTCAAACCCGATAATGGCCTGTTCCGCAATTTCCGCTGGGTATACGAATACGTCGAGCAGCAACTCTGGAACTACGCCTACCTGAATGCCGGCCTGAAAATCCAGTTCAACGGCAAAACCTTTGTTTCAAAAAACGGTCTGCTCGACTTGCTGGAGAAAAAAACCGGCGCCGAACAGGTTCGCTACCCCATTATTCACCTGAAAGGCGAAGACGTGGAAATCGCCATCACCCACGGCGAACACTACGGCGAGCAGTACTATTCCTTCGTCAACGGCCAGAACACCACCCAGGGTGGCACGCACCTCAATGCGTTCCGCGAAGCGCTGGTAAAAGTGGTGCGCACGCACTTTAAAAAGGAGTTTGACGCCAAGGACATCCGCGAAAGCGTGATCGCTGCCGTGGCCGTCCGCGTAGAAGAACCTGTTTTCGAAAGCCAGACCAAAACGCGCTTGGGCTCCGAGCGTATCGCGCCCGACGGGCCTGCCATGCGCACCTGGATGAACGATTTCCTGAGCAAGGCACTCGACGATTTCCTGCACAAGCACCCTGACGTGGCCAAGGAAATGCTCAAACGCATTCAGCAGTCGGAACGGGAGCGCAAGGAAATTGCCGACGTAAAAAAACTGGCCAACCAGCGCGCCAAAGCCGCCAATATTCACAACAAAAAACTGCGCGACTGCCGCTATCACCTCAATGAAAAAGGGGATGAAGACCGGCGTCTCGGCAGCACGATATTTATCACCGAGGGCGACTCTGCCAGCGGTTCCATTACCAAAGCCCGCGACGTGAATTCGCAGGCAGTATTCAGCCTGCGCGGTAAGCCGCTCAACTGCTACGGCCTGACCAAAAAGATCGTTTACCAGAACGAGGAATTCAACCTGCTGCAACACGCATTGAACATCGAGGATTCGATGGACGACCTGCGTTACAACCGTGTAGTGATCGCTACCGATGCCGACGTGGACGGTATGCACATCCGCCTGCTGTTGCTTACGTTTTTCCTGCAGTTCTTCCCCGACCTGGTGCGCAACGGCCACCTGTACATTCTCGATACACCTTTGTTCCGCGTACGCGACAAGCAGCAAACGTTTTATTGTTATTCCGAAACGGAAAAACAAAAGGCGATGCACAAACTGCGCGGCAAACCGGAAATCACCCGATTCAAAGGGCTGGGTGAGATCAGTCCCAACGAATTTGCCGATTTTATCGG
>JAKQJD010000547.1 GCA_029561355.1 Bacteroidota bacterium
TTTTCATGTGTCAAGTGCCTCACCATCTACGCCAGGGTAAACGCATCAATTGATTTAAGATTTAAGATTACATGATGTAAGATGTAAGATTATGATGTACGATTTTTGATATGATGAACGGCAAAGTCTGCTGAAACATGGTGATTTGCAAACTGTTATCACCATTTCGTCCCTTTTCTACGCAAACTCCAAGCGTTTGATAAAATCTTAAATCATGTAATCGGGAATCTTAAATCCATTTAATCTCACCTCTAATCAGAGCGAAGCGGTGTACTCTACGCATCTCACTTCTCACCTCTCACTTCTCACTTCTAATCAGAGCAAAGCGGTGTACTCGAAGTCGGCTCTCACTCTCTCACACCTCTCACTTCTCTCACGCTCTATTCAGAGCCTCCAATACCCCATCTCCCCCTCCAATCCCTCATACAACCCCTTCAAGTCCATCAAAACAGGGTTTTCCTTCGTGATCGACCGGAAAAAAGCCGCGTCGTATTCCCTGTATTGCCGGTGGGCGACGGCGACCACGACAGCGTCGTAGTCGTTGGAAATTTTGTCGACCAGCGTCAGTTTGTATTCGTGTGCCACCTCGTTGGGGGAGGCATGCGGATCGGCCAGGTGCACGTTAACGGAATAGTCCTGTAGTTCGTGTACGAGCGCGGCCACCTTGGAATTCCGGATATCGGACACGTCTTCCTTGAAGGTGATGCCGAGCACGAGCACCTTGGCTTGGCCGGGGTTTTTGTTGTTCTGGATCAGCAACTGGATCAGTTTTTTGGCGATCCAGGCGGGCATACCGTCGTTGATGCGGCGGCCGCTGAGGATGACCTGGGGTTCGTAGCCCAGTTCGACCGATTTATGCAGGAGGTAATAAGGATCCACGCCGATGCAGTGGCCGCCGACCAGTCCGGGGTAAAATTTCAGGAAATTCCACTTGGTGCCGGCGGCGCGGATGACAGCCTGGGTGTCGATGCCCATGCGGTCGAAAATGATGGCCAGTTCGTTCATCAGCGAGATGTTGAGGTCGCGCTGGGTGTTTTCGATGACTTTGGCGGCTTCGGCGACCTTGATCGTTTCGGCTTTGTATACGCCGGCCTGGATGATGTGGCCGTATACGCCGGCGATTTCTTCCAGCGCTTCGGCGTCGGAGCCGGACACGATTTTGAGGATCTGTGTGAGGGGTTTGGTTTTGTCGCCCGGTACGATGCGTTCGGGAGAATAGCCGAGTTTGAAATCGGTACCGAATTGCAGACCGGAATGTTCTTCCAGGATAGGCAGGCAATCTTCTTCGGTGCAACCGGGATACACGGTGGATTCGTACACCACGTAATCACCGGGTTTCAGGGCTTTTCCGACGCTGACGGACGCTTTTTTAAGCGGTGTGAGATCGGGCACCTTATGTTCGTCGATATCGGTCGGAACGGCTACCACAAAAAAGTGCGCCTTTTTCAGGTCTTCGGGGTCGGTACTGAACAGTATATCAACATTCTGAAACACTTCCGGCGCCAGTTCGCGGCTGGGATCTTCCCCGCGGCGCATCATGTCCACGCGGGCGGTATTGATATCGAAGCCGATCACCCGGAAATGGCGGGCAAACTCGAGTGCGATGGGGAGTCCGACGTAACCGAGTCCGACGACCGCGAGTGTTTTTTCTTTTCGAATCAGAGATTGATACATGGCTTTTTATTATCCCGGGGCTATGCCCCGATTATCCCGGGGCTATGCCCCGATTATCCCGGGGCTATGCCCCGATTATCCCAGGGCGATGCCCCGATTATCCCAGGGCGATGCCCCGATTATCCCAGGGCGATGCCCCGATTATCCCAGGGCGATGCCCCGGGTTGATGCTTACGCCCCTTCAGGGCTTCTAATTGCTCGCTCCTCTCACCTCTCTTGCCCTCTCGCTTCTAAAGAGCGAAGTGGTGTACTCGAAGTCGGCTCTCACTTCTCTCACCGCTCTCACCCTCTCACTTCTCTATCACCGCTCACTTCTAAAGAGCGAAGCGGTGTACTCTAAGTCGGCTCTCACCGCTCTCACCCTCTCACTTTTCTCACCCTCTCACCTCTCTCTCCCCGCTCACTTCTTTCCACAGCAGCAGCGGTTCCGGTTGATGCACCGTCCAGTCGATCCCCTGCGATTCCAGGTCGTCGTACAGGAGGTATCGGATTTTCCGGTTGATCACTTTTTCCACCTTGCCGGTTAGTTCGAGCAGGTACATTTTGTCGACGTTACCAATGAAGATCAGGTCGATCACCTGACTGTTCATGCCTTTGGAAAAATCGCCGATCAGGTAGACGCTTTGGAGTTCGCCCAAACGATGTACGATATTTTCGACGATTTGGTCGAGCCCGATGTGTTTTCTAAGGATATTGTGGATCTCCGTGAACAGTGGATGCTGCGTATTGGCCTGGAAAATTTTTTTGTTGCCTTCGCTGCTGGATGTAAGCAGTCCGGCATTTTCCAAACGATTGAGTTCCAGTCGTATAGCATTGGTCGATTCGCCAAATTCACTTTCCAGGCTGCGCAGGTATGCCCGTGCGTTGCTGTTCAAAAAGAACTTCAACAGGAGTTTTATCCGCGTTTTGGAAGAAATGAGAGCGTCGATCATGCAATAGATTGAGCAGCAAAACTACTCAATCTATTTGCACTTATCCAAAAGAATGCAAGACGCGTTTGAAAAGAAGTGAGAAGTGAGAGGGTGAGAGAAGTGAGAAAGTGAGAGATGTGAGAGAGTGAGAGCCGACTTCGAGTACACCGCTTCGCTCATGTTATTCTTTTACAATACCGAAAGCGAAGCGGTGTACTCGAAGTCGGCTCTCACCCTCTCACATCTCTCACATCTCTCACTTCTCTCACTTGTCTCACTTCTAAAGAGCGAAGCGGTGTACTCGAAGTCGGCTCTCACCCTCTCACCCTCTCACTCCTCTCACTTCTAAAGAGCGAAGCGGTGTACTCGAAGTCGGCTCTCACCCTCTCACCTCTCACCCTCTCACTTCTCTTTACAGGTGTATTACTTCCCCGTAAGCCGCTGCCGCCGCTTCCATGATTGCTTCGCTCATAGTAGGGTGGGGGTGGATGGATTTGACGATTTCGTGGCCGGTCGTTTCCAGTTTGCGGGCGACGACTGCTTCGGCGATCATTTCCGTTACGTTGTAGCCGATGAAGTGGGCGCCGAGCCATTCGCCGTATTTTTTGTCGAAAATGACCTTGACGAAGCCTTCGGGATGGCCGGCGGCTTTGGCTTTGCCGGATGCGGTGAAGGGGAATTTGCCGACCAGCACTTCGTAGCCGGCGTCTTTGGCGCCCTGTTCGGTGTATCCGACGGAGGCGATTTCGGGCACGCAGTAGGTGCAGCCGGGAATATTGTTGTAGTCGATGGCTTCCGGGTGGTGGCCGGCGATGGCTTCCACGCAGGTGATACCTTCCGCGCTGGCTACGTGTGCGAGGGCCTGGGTGGCCAGCACGTCGCCGATGGCATATACGCCGGGCACGTTGGTGCGGTAAAATTCGTCGACCTTGATGTAGCCGCGATCGGTGGTGATGCCGAGGTCTTCGAGACCGATGTTTTCAATATTGGGCGTAACGCCGGCGGCGCTGAGCACTACGTCGCAAAGAATGGTTTCGGTAGCGCCGTCCTTGCGGTTTTTCATATTCACCTTGATCTCTTTGCCGCTGGTGTCGACACTCTCGACAGCCCAGTTGCCGTAGACCTTGATGCCTTTTTTCGTGAAAATTTTGCCGAGTTCCTTGGAGATGTCGGCGTCTTCGCGTGGCACGAGGCCTTGTTCCATAAATTCGACGATGCTCACTTCGGTGCCCATGGTGTGGTAGAAGTAGCCGAATTCGACGCCGATAGCGCCTGCGCCGACGACGACCATCCGTTTCGGCTGGCTGTCGAGGCTCATGGCCTTGCGGTATTCGATGATCTTTTTGCCGTCGATGGGCAGGTTGGGCAGTTGTTTGGCCCGGCCGCCGGTAGCGACGATGATGCTTTTGGCTTCGTATTCGGTAACGGCGCCGTCGGCAGCGGTCACCGCTACTTTCGGTCCGGCGACGAGTTTGCCCGTGCCCATGATGACGGTGATCTTGTTCTTTTTCATCAGGAACTGCACACCCTTGCTCATGCCCTCGGCTACGCCGCGGCTGCGTTTGATAACGGCGTCGAAATCGGCGGTCGCTTTGCCGACCTTGATGCCGTAGTCTTCCGCATGGTTCAGATAATCAAACACTTGCGCGCTTTTCAGCAGTGCTTTGGTGGGGATACAGCCCCAGTTGAGGCAAATGCCGCCGAGGCTTTCGCGTTCGATAATAGCCACGTTCATACCCAGTTGGGCGGCGCGTATGGCAGCCACGTATCCGCCGGGGCCGCTACCTATAACAATCAAATCAAAATTCATTTCTCTGCTTGGAGGTTGAGAAGTTTGCTGGAAAATGGTTGAGCGGCGCGAAGGTAACGCGGATTTCGCGGATCGTTAACGGATTTTTGCAACGCGGATTTCGCGGATGGAGAGCGGATTTACGCGGATTTTGCCCTCGTAGGGTGTTCCGTAGGAATAATGGCTACGCGGATGACGCGGATTTTTGCGGATTAACGCGGATTTTTTATGGCCTTGCGGCCATTCGTTTTTATTTATTTAACCACAAGGGCACAAAGGACACAATGCGTAGATTACACCATATAACGAGTTGAATTTGGCTTAATCTTTCTTTAAACTTGCCGCAGTGTAATCTACGCTTTGTGTCCTTTGTGCCCTTGTGGTTGATAGAAAAAAATGGCCGCAAGGCCATAAAAAATCCGCGTTAATCCGCCTGATCCGCGTCGTCCGCGTAGCCATTATTCCTACGGAACACCCTACGAGGGCAAAATCCGCGTAAATCCGCTCTCCATCCGCGAAATCCGCGTTACCGCGCCAGCCGCCGGAACACCTCGTCCATATTATCCGTCCCATACTGTTGTTTCAGCGCCCGCGGCGTATCCAGCGCCTCGATACGCCCGTCGACCATGATACTCACACGGTCGCAGTATTCGGCTTCGTCCATATAGTGGGTAGTGATCATGAGCGTCACGCCCTGCGCGGCGGCTTCGTAAATGAGTTCCCAGAATTGCCGGCGCGTGAGCGGATCGACGCCGCTGGTGGGCTCGTCGAGGAACACGATACGGGGTTCGTGGAGCAGGGCGACGGAAAAGGCGAGTTTTTGTTTCCAGCCGAGTGGCAGGGAACCGACGAGTTTGCCGGCTTCGGCTTCGAGTTCCAGTTTTTGCAGCAGCACCTGGGTTTTGGATTTTATATCGGCCATTTTCAGTCCGTAAATGCCGCCGTACAGGCGGATGTTTTCGCGCACGGTGAGGTCTTCATACAGGCTGAATTTCTGGCTCATGTACCCGATGCGTTTTTTCACCTGGTCGGGGTGTTTCCAGACGTCGAAACCGGCCACGGTAGCCGAGCCTGCGGAGGGGGAAAGCAGGCCGGTGAGCATTTTCAGGGCGGTGGTTTTGCCCGCGCCGTTTGCGCCGAGAAAGCCGAATATCTCGCCGGTTTGAACGTCGAAGGTAATGGCGTCGACGGCGGTAAAAGCGCCGAAAGTGCGTGTGAGCCGGTCGGTTTGAATAACGGTAGCCATCAGTTTTTCATGAGTTCGATAAAACAATCTTCCACCGTGGCAGCGGCGGGTTTCACTTCGATGTTATGGTGCTGCTTTTCCTGTAAAAAGTGGCGAACGGCCTCTTCGGAGGCTTGTATTCCGGTACCGTCCTTGTTCATTTTGACGTGGGCGAATTCGCCGAAGGCATAGCAGTCGGCTACACCGTCCATGGTGCGCAAATCCTTGATTAACTGGTACATATTGTCGGATCGGGCAGCCAGTAAAGGGTTTTTGAAAGCACTCATGATACCTTGCGGGGTGTCGATGCTCATGATTTTTCCTTTTTGTATGAGCGCTACACGGTCGCACAATTCCGCTTCGTCCATATAAGGTGTACTGACGAGCATGGTGAGCCCCTGGCGTTTCAGGTCGGCGAGCATTTCCCAGAATTCCTTGCGCGAAACGGGGTCGACGCCGGTGCCGGGCTCATCGAGGAACAGCACTTCGGGTTTGTGAATCAGGGCGCAGCAGAGGGCCAGTTTTTGTTTCATGCCACCTGATAGTGCGCCGGCGCGGCGTTTGTTGAAGGGCTCGATCTGGCGGTAGATCGGCGCGATAAGGTCGTAATGTTCGCGGATGCTGGTGCCGAATACGGAAGCGAAAAAATCGAGGTTTTCTTCTACCGTCAAATCCTGGTACAAAGAAAAACGGCCGGGCATGTACCCGACGATCTGCCGGAGTTTTTTGTAATCCTTTACTACGTCCAGACCGGCTACCGAAGCGTGGCCCTGATCGGGCGTGAGCAGGGTGGTCAGGATGCGGAACAGGGAGGTTTTGCCGGCTCCGTCGGGACCGATGATACCGAAGATCTCACCTTCTTTGACCTCGAAGGAAATATCGTGCAGGGCCTGGAGGGTGCCGTATGATTTGGAGATGTTGTGGACGGTGATCATGGGTGGGTTGAG
>JAKQJD010000570.1 GCA_029561355.1 Bacteroidota bacterium
CGGATTTTTTAATGGCCTTGCGGCCATTTTTTTGATTTTTACGGATTAATCCGCCTCCGGCGGACGGGTACCCAAGGCATTGGTATGATAAATGCAAACCATCGACTGGACAAATATAGATTTCAACTTGATTTGATAAGCCAATTCAATCCCCGCCGAAGGCGGTGCAAAATCAAAAATAAATCAGAAAATTGGCCGCAAGGCCATTAAAAAATCCGTTTCAATCCGCAAAATCCGCCCAATCCGCGTCCCCAACCTGCCACGAAGGGCGTAGATAACACATCTTAAAATCCGAAACAAAAAACGGCTGCCTACGACGAATCGTAAACAGCCGGTGCAATATTTTACAAAAGAATACTCGTGTTTATTTTACCCCGAAATCCTTGCGGATCTTGTTCAGCGCCGAACCGGAATGTACCCATTCGATCTGCTGGTCGTTGTAGCTGTGGTTGACGGTAAACTGCTCCTGCGTGCCGTCGCTGTGGTGCAGCAGGATGGTCAGTTGACGACCCGGTGCGAACGATTGAAACCCGAGGATGCTCACTTTGTCGTCCTGGCGTACTTTATCGTAGTCGGCCGGGTTGGAGAACGTGAGTGCCAGCATACCCTGTTTTTTCAGGTTGGTCTGGTGAATACGTGCGAAGGATTTCACCACAACGGCTTTTACGCCGAGGTAGCGCGGTTCCATGGCGGCGTGTTCGCGGCTGGAGCCTTCGCCGAGGTTTTCTTCCCCGAAAATGATCGTGCTGATGCCTTTTTTCTGGTAATACCGCGCCGATGCAGGCACCTCCATGTACTGGCCGTTTTCGAGGTTGAGCACTTTATTGCGCTCGCCGTTAAACGCGTTTTCTGCGCCGATGTAGCAGTTGTTGGAAATATTTTCCAGGTGGCCGCGGAATTTCAGCCACGGACCCGCCATCGAAATGTGGTCGGTGGTACATTTTCCTTTGGCTTTAATCAGCACGCGCATATTCTGCAGTTCGTCGCTCTCGATCGGTTTGAACGGTTTGAGCAGTTGCAGGCGCTCGGAATTTTTATCGACGGCTACTTTGATGGCGCCTTTTGCAGGAGCGATGTAACCGGCGTCTTCCACGGCAAAACCCGCTTTCGGTAACTCGATGCCTTTCGGCGGGTCGAGTTTGACGGATTCGCCGTTGCGGTTGATCAGGATACCTTTTTTCGGATTGAAAGAAAGGTCGCCGGCAATAGCAAATGCGGTCACAATTTCGGGCGAAGCCACAAAAGCGTGCGTATTCGGGTTTCCGTCGTTGCGGCTGGTAAAGTTGCGGTTGAACGACGTCATGATGGAGTTGGGACGTTTATTGTCGTCCATATGACGTGCCCATTGGCCGATGCAGGGGCCGCAGGCATTGGCCATTACCACGCCGCCTATGTTTTCGAAATCTTTCAGCAGCCCGTCGCGGTGGGCGGTGTATCGAATCAGTTCGGATCCCGGTGTAATCGTGAATTCGGACCGCACGTCCAGGTTTTTCTCCTTGGCCTGCCGCGCAATGGAGGCGGCGCGGGTGAGGTCTTCGTAACTGGAGTTGGTGCAGGAACCGATGAGGCCCACTTCCAGTTTGGCAGGGTATTTATTCTTTTTAACGGCAGCGGCGAACTTGGACAGCGGCCACGCCAGATCGGGCGTAAAGGGGCCGTTGATATGCGGCTCCAGTTTCGACAGGTCGATCTCGATCACCTGGTCGAAGTATTTTTCCGGTTCATTGTAGCATTCCGGGTCGCCGGTGAGGTAGTCAGCCACCTTGTTGCACATGTTGGCCACTTTGCTGCGGCCGGTGGCTTTCAGGTAGCGCGCCATACTTTTATCGTAGCCGAACGTGGAGGTAGTTGCGCCGATTTCAGCGCCCATGTTGCAAATGGTGCCTTTACCGGTAGCGCTCATGCTTTGAGCGCCGGGGCCGAAATATTCCACGATAGCGCCCGTACCGCCTTTTACGGTCAGGATACCCGCTACTTTCAGGATGACGTCTTTAGGGGAGGTCCAGCCGCGCAATTTGCCGGTGAGTTTCACACCGATCAGTTTTGGCATTTGCAGTTCCCAGGCCATGCCACTCATGGCATCTACGGCATCCGCGCCGCCGACGCCGATGGCGACCATGCCGAGGCCACCTGCATTTACGGTGTGTGAGTCGGTACCGATCATCATACCGCCGGGGAAACCGTAGTTTTCCAGTACAATCTGGTGGATGATACCGGCGCCGGGTTTCCAGAAACCGATACCGTATTTTTGAGACACGGTAGAAAGGAAGTCGAATACTTCCTTGTTTTTATTGAGCGCTACCACCATGTCCTTTTCAGCGCCTACTTCCGCCGTGATCAGGTGATCGCAGTGTACGGTGCTCGGAACAGCCACTTTTTTGCGGCCGCAGGTCATAAACTGTAGTAAAGCCATCTGAGCCGTGGCATCCTGCATGGCCACACGGTCGACCTGAAAAAACACGTAATCGGAACCGCGCTGGTAATCAGCCAACGGGTTGTCGGAATGCAAATGGGCGAAAAGGATTTTTTCAGACAGGGTGAGTGGGCGGTTGAGTTTCGCTTTCGCTGCGTCTACGCGGGCGGGGAAGTTCTGATAGAACTCCCGGATCATTTTCAGGTCAAAGATCATCTTTCGAACATAATAATGATTGAATCCCAAATTTATGAACGGCCGTCGTATGCCAGGTGCCGAAAAAAACCTGCGATTCAACAGGTGGAATGAAATTCATGTAAAAAGTCGGCAAATGTAGTTCATTTACCCGCAAAAT
>JAKQJD010000474.1 GCA_029561355.1 Bacteroidota bacterium
ACCGCCAACAGCGCCGAACCCGGCTATGCAGCACTGATACCGGTTGTTTACGGCGGCAGCGCCGTGGCTCCCGGTGGACAACCTGATATTCTCGGACCTGCTTCCGCCAACTTCGATTACGTATCGTGGCTGGTAGACGGCACCGACGCCCTGCCTGCCAATGGGTTCCAACCCACCATGAGCACATGTTCGGGTACGCCGGTCGTCATTACTTCTACCGTGCCGGATCATGTGATTTGTGGTGAAACGACCGGTTCCATTACCGTCAGTTTCACAGGCGGCACACAGCCGTATAGCGTGAACTGGACCGGAGCAGCCATGCCTGTAACGGGCCTTTCCGGAAGCCCTTACCTGATCACGGCACTGCCACCTGCTACCTACACGATCACAGTGACGGATATAAACGGTGCTTCCACTACGGCAACGCAGGCGGTACTCTATCTGCCGGTGACCAACACTACAGGGCCGACATATTATCCCAATATTCAGGCAGCGGTTACCGCAGCCGGCACGGGAGATGTCATCGAAGTCTGTGCAGGAACGTATCCGGAAACTATTCTGATCAATAAGTCCCTGACAATCAATGGTCCGCAAGCCGGCCAGGATGCGGATACACGTTTTGCGTTATTTACGGGCGGTCTTGCGAATCCGAAAGCCGACCCGTCCCTGGAAGCCATCATTACGGCGCCTTCCAACAACCCGCTGGGCGGCAATCCGGGCGCCATCGACCTGATACGGGTAACTGCAAGTGGTGTAACGATCAACGGATTAGTACTGGACGGCAACAATCCTGCTCTGGGAGCCAGCGCGCTCACCGATGGCGGCAGTGTGAATATTCATGGCCGTCGCGGTATTACCAACATCGACAACAGCAATGCCGTCAATCCGGTTAGCAGCCTGATCGTTCAGAACAATATTATTCAGAACGTGTCGCAACGCGGCGTGTCCCTGGCCAATAACGGCCCGGTATCGACCGGAAATGTAATTACCGGAAATGTAATCCGTCATTTCGGCTACGAACCGGGCGGCGGACAGGGGATTATTCTCTTTACTAATGCCTACACTGACGTTACGGAAAATACCCTCGAGGTTCCGGCAGGCAGCATCGGCTTGCACTTGCAAAATTTCTCCTCCAACGGTAATATGACCTGGGGATCGAATACAATCACGGTAGGTGCCGGCGGCATCGGTATCCATGCTAACCTGTTTTATGGTTCCAGTGCGAATCTGAGTATCACTGGCAATACCGTCAATGCGGCATCCAGTGTAATAAGCAGTTCGGATACCTGGGGGATAAACGTTTGGTCTGTACAGGTAGGGTCCGGCGTCTCGATAGCGGGCAATACCATCGGCAACAGCGGCGGTCGCTTCTCGCGTGGCGTCAACTTGTGGAATTTACCGACATCTAATACAGTGACCGTGAGCGGCGGCACGATCGGAAACAGCGATTACGGCGTTTATGCTTCCAACTACGACGCCAGTTTCGGCAACGCAACTTCCAGCACCGTTGCTATGAGCAATGTGGCAATCAGCGGCGCAAATACGGGCATTTACGTGTACGACGATCCCGCAAACACCAACAATGCAACCGTCGCTCTTACGATCAATGCCGGCAACGCTGTCAGCGGCGGCACCGACGGACTGATCGTTGAAAATTCGGGTGCATCTATTACGGGCGGCACCCTGTCGAACCTTTCATTTTCGGGTCAAAGCGGCAATTACATCGAACTGGTGGCCAATGCCGGCAATCTGACGGGCACTTCCGCCACCTTTGAAGGCAATACGGGCGCAGTTGCTTCGCTGGCGCAAAACTTTGCCATCGAGGACAAAATCGTGCATAAAATCGACAATGGCGCCCTCGGCTTCGTGCTGGTAAAAGCCAACCACGATTTCGTTACGATCAACAGCTTCATCGCACCCGCTACCACGGTGGCCTCCACCCAGCGCGGCGTGGATGCGGCCAGCCCCGGATTTACGGTCAACGTCAATTCCGGAACGTACACCAATGCGCTGAATATCAACAAGGAACTGAAAGTGTACGGTCTGAACAGCGGCATTAGTCCGGTTACAGGAGTACGTTTGCCGGAAGCGACGCTGGCCACCACATCAGGCACGATGGTGAATGTCACCACAACCGATCCTGTGGAAATCAAAGGCCTGCGCCTGGCGAATTCGGGCGGTCCTTTCCACTATTCCATCAGCGGAAACGTGGGTACGACGATCGTCATGGAGAAAAACTTCTTCGACAATTCCATCGGCGTGTACATTCCAAATGCCGTCAGTACCACGATCGTGGATAACCTGTGTACGTTCAATTCGGGCGCCGACGAGGGTTTTGCCCTGTTTGGAAATTACAACGGCTCTACCGGTACGCACATCGACGTGCACGACAACAAATGGCTCAACGGCCAGATGACGGGTATGAACCTGAGCAGTTGCGAAGGTTTTATTTACAACAATATTTTCGACAACATCGCCTACTACGGTATCCTGGTGGCCAATCAATCGAACCTGAATATTTACCAGAACAGTTTCACAGGTATCGACAATCCCGACCTGCTGGTAACCACCTGGGGCGCGGGTGTGCGGTTCTACGACGATGCACCCGGCGCTTTTGTAAATATTCACAACAACACCTTCGACGGCAACTATATCGGCGTTTCGGTAAGATCGGCTTACGATTTCAGCGGAAATACGGCAAATGTGTATGACAACTCATTCACAAACAGCACTTTCGCCAATATCCGTAACGAAGGAACAGGTACCCTGCCGGCAGAATGCAACTGGTTTGGCGTAACGGGCCTGGGGGCTATTTCAACCACCATTTACGGATCGGTCGATTTCAATCCCTGGCGCGTAAGCGGTTCGGACAGTGATTTGGGTACACTCGGTTTTCAG
>JAKQJD010000574.1 GCA_029561355.1 Bacteroidota bacterium
TACCCATCCAACCTTAAAACTGGAACGTCGCACTCAATCCCGGAATAAGCGGCAATTGATTTACCCGTTCTGCACGAACGCGGTCGTAGTAAAAGATATTCGGCCGGTCGTATACATTGGTGGCAGATGCGGTGAGTTCCAGATTGCTGTATTTTGAAAACTTGAACACGCGTTTTACCGACAAGTCGAGGCGGTGGTAGTATGGCAGGCGGCCGCCGTTTCTTTTGCTGGCGTAAACAATGCCGGGTGTTCCGTCGGGGTTGCCGCCCAGGACGTCCGTTCCCACGCCGTCGTCGAAATTGTAATTGGTATAAAATCCCTGCGTCAGCGTGAAAGGGAAGCCCGACCCGAAGTTCCAGCGGGCGCCGAATTCCCATTCCCTTTTTTTACCCAACTGATAAGTGCCTACCAGGTTTACGTTGTGCCGGCGGTCGAATACGGGTGGATACACCTGTTGTCCGTCGTTGCGGGTAACGTATCCCAGCGAGTAAGCGCCCCAAAGATAGGAGCGTTTGCCTTCCAGTTTGAATGACAGGTCGATACCATATGCATCGCCTTTTTCGACAAAAAAGTTCGGATCCGCCAGTTCGTCCTTGAAGCGGTTGAGGGCCAGCAATTGTGTGAATTTTTTGTAATAACCTTCCACATTCACCTCGAAATTGTTGGTGATGTCGATTTCGAAACCGGAAACGCCGTGCAATGCTTTTTGCAACCGGTGTTTCGTGGCAGTGGTGGAATTGGGTTCGTAAATCGTTTCTTCCGGTCCGGAAAGGAAACCTACGAACAGGTTCACAATATCGCGTTCGTTGACCGTGGAAAGCAGGTTTTGCGAATACAGACCGCCTGCAAGTTTGAAGCGAAGTTTGTCGGTAATGTTGTATTTCAGGCCAAGCCGGGGCTCGGGCGACACGTCGTCGAGCGACTGGTAGTATTGGAGGCGGAACCCGGGTTCGATGACCAGCGGGCCGATTTTGCGTTTCCAGCGGACGTATGCGCTGATTTCCGTAGTGTTATCATTTTGCTCGATGGTGATCTTGCGGAAATTGAGGAACTGAAATTCCGTATGAAAACCGGTCAGGGCCAGACCGTATTCTACTTCGTTGTCGCGGCCCAGGTTTTTAAAGTTCAGGGCGCCGTAATAACCCGAAATGCCGCTGGTGCGGGGCTCCTGATCTGCTTCCTCAATTTCCGAATCGTAATTGGAGAAGGTCAGGGTACCATTTACAATGGTGTTGGAGTTGGTGGGCACCAGGGTAAAATCGATACCGCCGCCGCCGCTGGTCCAGCCGAATTTCGTAGCGGGGTAATTTACGCCATCGGTATAATTGAAGCCGAAGACGTTGAATTTGCTGCCGTTACCGGACAGGAAGGAAAGTTTGCCGTAAAAATCGCGGTAATCAAAAGGAATGCCGACCGAGTCGTTGATATTGGGGTATAATTTGCTGTCCAGTTGATTGATAATCGCTTTTTTGCCCGCCATGACGAACGAAACACTGCTGCCATTATCGGATTTCAGCGGAACGATAGGGCCTTCGAGAATGGCCTTCGCCTGGAACGGCCCCACTGACGCGAGCCCGGAAAGGCGTTTACGGTTGCCTTCGCGGGTTTTTACGTCCACAATGGCGGAAATACGACCGCCATGCTCGGCATTAAAACCGCCCGTGAGTACGTCGACGTTGCGAATCAGTTCCGTTTCAAAAACCGAGAAAAAACCGATGCTGTGAAACGGGTTGTAAATCGTCATACCGTCGAGCAAAATGCGGTTTTGAACCGGCGATCCCCCGCGGATATACAATTGTCCACCCTGATCGCCCGTAAAAACAACACCAGGCAAAACGGTGAGGTATTGTGCAATGTCCGACTGACCGCCGACGGACGGCAAGGACTTGATCTGCTTGGGCGATACACTGATCTTGGACACCTGGACGTCGGTTTTAGCCTGCGCTTTGCGGCCGCTGATCACGATTTCTCCCAGGTTTTGTCCGCTTTCCGAGATGTAAGCGCTTTGGTACGTAATCTCTCCTTTTTTGACAGTTACCTGTGCCGTGAATATTTCGTAACCGGTCAGCGAAACAGACAACTGGTACGTTCCCGGCGGTACATTGTTGATGGAATAAAAGCCGTTGACATCGGATATAGTGCCCAGATTCGCGCCTTCTGCACGAATCGTGGCAAAACCTACCGGCTGAGCCGTTTCTTTGTCGTAAACATTGCCCCGGATAGCGCCTGTGTTGGCTTTTTGGGCATTCAGCAAGAAAGGGAGGGCTAAAAACGCCCCGAAAATCAAGGAAAGTCGCATGTATTATTTGTTTGGCGGGGGCAAAGATAGCAGGACGCCCGAACATGCACGGTAATTCAAAAAGATAGTGGCAGACAAATCTGCAACCAGATAACGAACTTTGCGGCACTATGCTGACGATTGAAACGAATGCCGATTTTGCCGTGGAGAAGGAATACTGTTTCCATGTGCTGTTCCGGGAAATGCTCGGAACGGATTATCGCGTCGTTTGGACAACTGAAAAACATTACCGCATCCGGCTGCCCAATGGCGCATCCGTCGTGATTGAAGATCGTTTCTGGGGAGATGTTTCTGCGAACAATTATTTGAATGTCAATCACTTGCCTGCTTTTTGTCCCAGTCTTAAATATGAAAACCGGGACTACGCAGTCCTGTACGGCCGGCCCTTCATTCAGGAAATAACGGAAAACGATCAAACGACCCGGCAATGCGGCGCCGACCTGTTTGCTTCCACCTTTTTCATGCTCACGCGCTGGGAAGAGTACGTACTGCCCGACCGCGATGCACATGGCCGGTTTCCTGCTGCGGCAAGTGCGGCCGTACGTTTCGGGTTTATGGACCGCCCGGTGGTGAATGAATGGGCAGATCTGTTGTTTCTTTTGCTGCAAAAAGCCGGTTGGCAACATACGCGGCCGGAGCGCAGGTACAAGCTCTCTCTTTCCTGCGACGTGGACCATCCGAGGTTGTGGTGGTCGGCGGCAGATCGTTTGAAAACGCTGGGGGGAAGTTTGTTCAGCCGTGGAAATCCGGATGAATTCAAATACTGGCTTCTCAACTATACTTTCGGCGCCCACGATCCATATGATGTGTTTGACGAATGGCTGCACATTTTCCGGGAACACCATTTGCAGGTACATTTCAATTTTCTGGGCGAGCGTAAACGTGGCAGCGATTGCTACTACCCTGTCCGGCATCCGTTTGTGCGAAAAACCATGGAAAAACTGGTGGCACAAGGTCATTTTATTGGCTTTCACCCGTCGTACGAGGCCTATGAAAATGCCGGAACATTTGAACGTGAACTGGAATCGCTGCGGCAGGTTTCGCCCGTTCCCGTACAAACGGGCCGGCAACATTACCTCCGTTTTGCCGCGCCTTTCACGTGGCGGACCTGGGACGCGGCAGGTATGGACTGGGACAGTACGCTGGGTTATTCCGAACTGGAAGGGTTCCGTTGCGGCATTTGCCACGATTACCCCGTATTCGATTTTCTGGAGCGCAAAATGCTGCGCCTGCGCGAAAAACCCCTGATCGCCATGGATGTTACATTGGCACAATACCGGGAACTTACGCCGGAGAAAGCGCTGGAAAGTTTACTTCATTTGAAGGAACAAGTGGTGCGGCACGGCGGCGAATTTGTTTTTTTATGGCACAACTCCTCCTGGAACACCTACTTTTGGGCGCGTTGGAAATCGGTTTTTCTTCAGTTCATTTCTACCTAAGTTGCTTATGTTGAGGTATTTATATGGTCTTCTTATCGTCGCTTCTCCTTGCTTGATATCTGCACAGGACAGTGGATTGCCACTTCAATCGCCCACCTATCACCTGCTCGGCAGACTGGAAGTGTTGAGTGGCGTACCCAGTGACATCCATCCGGAGATTCGCGAAATCAGTCGCCGCGATGCTGCCGGATATGCCCGGAAATTAGATACGATGGGCGTTTTGAACGGAAAACTGGACCGCGCGGACCTTCAATATATTTTTGACGACAACAACGACTGCCTGCCCGACAGCCTTTGCCGGATGAGCCGGAAACCGCTGCTGAAATACTTTTACCGGACGCCGGCCAACCTGTTCGAGGTGAATGCACGCGACTTCTCCCTCCGTGTGAATCCGATGTTCAATTTTCAGGCGGGCGACCAGAACGCGGACCAGGAATTGCTGTTTCAGAACCAGCGCGGACTCGAAGTACGCGGCACGGTGGACGACAAAGTTTTCTTTTACACCAATGTAGTGGAATCACAGGCGCGTTTCGCCGATTACGTAACAGACCGGATTTCGATGTTCTCCGCCGTGCCGGGCGCGGGTTTTTACAAAAGATATCATCCGCGTTTTCCGAAAGTGACGGATGCCTACGACTTCAATGTTGCGAACGCTTTTCTAGGCTTTCACGTTACCCGCCATGTCGGTATTCAACTCGGGCACGGCCGCAATTTTATCGGAAACGGTTACCGTTCCCTGTTTCTTTCGGACGTGGGCAATTCCGTTTTTTTCCTGAAACTGAACACCCGTGTCTGGCGATTCCAGTATGAAAATATTTTCATGGAACTGAACCCCGGCACCGCCAATACCCTGGGAACCAGCACGCGCATTGCGAAAAAATATGCCGCCGTACATTACCTGAATTACAAGGTGACGCCGAAACTGGCATTCGGTTTTTTCGAAGCCACGATTTTCAACAGGAGCCAGGATTTCGAGTTTCAATACCTCAATCCCGTGATTTTGTACCGCACGGTAGAAGGTATGATCGGCAGTCCGGACAATGTGCAAATCGGTGTGGACGGCCACTGGAACCTGTTCAACCACATACAGTTATATGGGCAGGTGTTACTCGATGAGTTTTTGTTTTCCAATGTGGTCAATCCAGACCAGAGCGGCTGGTGGGGCAATAAATTTGGCTTGCAGGGCGGCATCAAATATTTTAATGCGCTGGGCATCGACCACCTCGATCTGCAGGTGGAGTTCAACAGTGTTCGGCCATACACCTATTCGCATTTCGATTCGCTCAACAGTTATACGCACTACAGCCAGCCGCTGGCGCATCCGCTGTGGTCCAATTTTAAAGAGGTGATTGCGCTGGTTCGGTACCAGCCGTTCCCGAAACTGACCTTGAACGCGCGCCTGATTCAGGCAAAAATTGCCGACGACCGGCCCGGTGAAAACTGGGGCAACAACCCGCTGCTCAGCAACAGTTCCCGCGTGCAGGATTACGGCAATGAAATCGGACAGGGCATCGGCGCCAGCCTGCGCATCATCGGCCTGGATGCAGCCTGGATGATTCATCACAACCTTTTTATCGAAGGTAAATTACTCCTCCGCAACAAGAACAGCGACGACGATGCGCTCGACCTCAACACCCGGGTGCTGGCCGTGGGTTTGCGGATGAATATGTGGAACAGGGAACTTGATTTTTGAATTGGTTATTCGTTATTGGTTATTTGTTATTGGTTATTGGTTATTAGTGCGTCATCAGTTTGGCATAATCACGCACCGAAGCCAAACTAATGACGCACTAATAACCAATAACCAATAACCAATAACAAATAACCAATAACATACATGAACTACTACGCACACCCCACCGCCGTCATTGACGAAGGATGCAGCATCGGAAACGGCTCCAAAGTCTGGCATTTCAGCCATGTAATGCCGCAATCTGTGATCGGTGAAAACTGCATCCTTGGGCAAAATGTACTCGTGTCGCCGCGGGTTACGCTGGGCAACAACGTGAAAGTGCAAAACAACGTTTCGCTGTATACAGGGGTCGTTTGTGAAGACGATACGTTCCTGGGACCCAGCATGGTGTTTACCAATGTGATCAATCCGCGGAGTTTTATCGAACGAAAAAACGAATTCAGGACGACGCTGGTAAAAAAAGGCGCCACCATCGGGGCCAATGCGACCGTAATTTGCGGCGTTACCATCGGGGCTTTTGCGCTGATCGGCGCCGGCGCGGTCGTCACGAAAGACGTGCCTGATTTTGCACTGGTCATGGGAAATCCGGCGCGGCAGGCAGGCTGGGTGAGTCGCTATGGACATCGCCTTGAATTTGGCTCCGACAACCGCGCAGTTTGTCCCGAAACGGGCGAAACGTATGAAAAAACGGGTGATACAGTTACATGGATAAGATAATCAACCAGTTAGACGAAACGGAAGCGCGCTGGTTCGCTGTTTGTACACGCTCCAAAAGCGAAAAATTCGTGCAGCGCATGCTGGGTAAAAAAGGTGTCCACGCCTATTTGCCCATACAGCGACTGATGCGGCGGTATACCCGAAGCACGCGAATGGTGGAAAAGCCGCTGATCAATTGCTATGTTTTCGTTCACATAGTCAAGTCGCAATACGTTCCTGTTCTGGAAACGGAAAACGTAACCGGATTCGTCAAATTCAACCGGAACATGATCGCGATTCCGGAATACGAAATCGATATCCTTCGCCGCATTACGCTCGAAGACGGCCTCGATGTAGAAGTCGTTCAAGGCCACCTGGAAGAAGGAGATCCGGTGGAGATTTCTGCCGGCGCCCTGATGGGCATGAAAGGCAAGGTGATCAAAAGCGCCGGAAAAAACAGGTTTCAGGTGGAACTCAGCCACTTGTTTCACAGCCTGCTGATTACGATCGATGCGGCGTTTCTGGAGCGGACAAATCTTCGTATTTAGTTATTGGTTATTTGTTATTGGTTATTAGTGTTCAATAGCTTGGCTTTAGAAATAGCATAGCCAAGCTATTGAACACTAATAACCAATAACAAATAACCAATAACTATCCCCTCCCATTGTTGTTTAACTCCCTAACTTTGCCGATTCAAAATTAAATGCCCGTGTCGAAAAACATATTAGACAGCCTGAACCAGGCCGCACAATCCCGCATACTCGTCATCGACGGAGCCATGGGGACCATGATCCAGCGTTACCAGCTGGAGGAAAACGATTTTCGGGGCGAACGATTCCAAGATTTTCACAAGGACCTGAAAGGAAACAACGACCTGTTGTGCCTCTCTCGGCCGGATGTAATCGAGGAAATCCACCGACAGTACCTGGATGCCGGCGCCGATATCATCGAAA
This sequence comes from Bacteroidota bacterium, assembly GCA_029561355.1. Lineage (GTDB taxonomy): Bacteria > Bacteroidota > Bacteroidia > Chitinophagales > Saprospiraceae > M3007. The sequence continues at coordinate 7,081 of JAKQJD010000574.1, forward strand.
CCAACACATTCAGCGCAACCACCATTGCGCAGGCCGATTACGACTTGCAGGAAGCGGCGTACGATATCAACGTAGCAGCTGCAAAATGTGCCCGCAAAGCAGTGGATGCGTTTATGAATGAACATCCGGATGCAGGTTCGAAGTTCGTCGCCGGGGCCATTGGTCCGTTGAACAAAACACTCAGTCTTTCGCCCGACGTCAACAATCCCGGTTACCGGGCGCTCACGTTCGATGAAGCCAAAAATGCCTATGCCGAACAGGTACGCGGCCTCATCGAAGGCGGCGTGGATATCATTCTGGTGGAAACCATTTTCGACACTCTGAACTGTAAATCGGCGCTGTACGCCATCGATGAGGTGTTCGAAGAAAAGGGTATCAAACTGCCGATTATGATCTCCGGCACCATTACCGACGCTTCCGGACGTACGCTCAGCGGACAAACGGTAGAGGCATTCTGGATTGCCGTCAAACACGCCAAACCCTGGTCGGTCGGCCTGAACTGTGCCCTCGGAGCCGCCGAAATGCGGCCCTACATAGAAGTGCTGGCCAACATCTCCAACTGCTACACCAGCGCTTATCCGAACGCCGGCCTGCCCAACGAATTCGGCGAGTACGACCAGACGCCGCACCAGATGTGCGAATTTATTGAGGATTTTGCACGCGCCGGCTTTGTAAACGTAGTGGGCGGCTGCTGCGGCACGACGCCTCCCCACATCGAGCACATCGCCAGACATGTGAAAAATATAGCGCCCCGTGTTCCAAAAGAAAGGGAAGCCGAACCGTTGAGTATGTACAGCGGTCTGGAGCCCTTGATTTTGCGCGAGGACATGAATTTCGTGAATATCGGCGAGCGTACCAACGTGACCGGTTCGGCCAGATTTGCCAAATTCATCAAGGAAGGTAATCTCAACGAAGCCCTCACCGTAGCGCGGCAGCAGGTGGAAGGCGGCGCACAGATCATCGACGTGAACATGGATGAGGGTCTGCTGGATTCCGAAAAAGCCATGGTCGAATTCCTGAACCTGATGTCTGCCGAACCCGATATCGCACGGTTGCCGGTTATGGTCGATTCATCCAAGTTTCAGGTGATCGAAGCGGGCCTGAAATGCCTGCAAGGGAAAAGTATCGTCAATTCCATTTCCATGAAAGAAGGCGTCGGCGAGTTTATCCGCCAGGCCAAAATCTGCCGCCGTTTCGGTGCGGCCGTTGTGGTGATGGCTTTCGACGAACAAGGCCAGGCCGATACGATTCAGCGAAAAGTAGACATCTGCCAGCGCGCCTACAAGATCCTTATCGAAGAAGTAGGCTACGACCCGACGGACATCATTTTCGACCCCAATATTTTCGCCGTTGCCACCGGTATAGAGGAACACAACGAATACGCGATCAACTTCATAGAAGCCACCCGCCAGATCAAGGCTACCTGCCCGGGCGCCAAAATCAGCGGCGGCGTCAGCAACCTCTCTTTCTCTTTCCGCGGCAACAATGCCGTTCGTGAGGCTATGCACTCGGTGTTCCTGTACCACGCCACACGCGCCGGTATGGACATGGGTATTGTGAATGCTGGCATGCTCGAAATTTATGAGGAAATCCCGAAAAAACTGTTACAATGCATTGAAGATGTGCTGTTTAACAGAAACCCGGACGCTACCGAAGAACTGGTAAAACTCGCCGAATCGTTTAAAAACACAGGCGGAAAAACCATCGAGGAAGATCTTTCCTGGCGCAATCAGCCCGTGCAGCAACGGATTATTCATGCACTCGTACGCGGTATCGACAAGTTTGTGGACGAAGACACGGAAGCAGCCCGCCTGCTCTACCCTTCTCCTATTCAGGTGATCGAAGGCCCGCTGATGGACGGCATGAACGTAGTCGGCGACCTGTTCGGTGCCGGCAAAATGTTCCTGCCGCAGGTGGTCAAATCTGCCCGGGTCATGAAAAAAGCAGTAGCCTACCTACAGCCCTTTATCGAGGCACAAAAAGGAGACACGGTCACTACAAAAGGCAAAATACTGCTGGCGACCGTCAAAGGCGACGTACACGACATCGGCAAAAACATCGTCGGCGTCGTGCTCGCCTGCAACAATTACGACATTGTCGATCTGGGTGTGATGGTTCCCGCAGATAAAATCCTGCGTATGGCCATCGAGGAAAAAGTAGACGTCATCGGGCTTTCCGGACTGATCACTCCTTCACTGGATGAAATGGTACACGTAGCCAAAGAAATGCAGCGCCTGGGATTCAAAGTGCCGCTGCTCATCGGTGGCGCTACCACTTCCAAAACACATACCGCCGTAAAAGTCGAGCCGCAATATTCCAATGCGCCCGTCATTCACGTGCTGGATGCCAGCAGAAGTGTGGCTGTAGTCAGTTCGCTTTTGACGAACAATGAGGCTGACAATCAGACATTTATAGAAAATACCCGCCAGGAATACGAGCAGATCCGGGTTCAACGCGCCAGCCGGCAGTCGAACAAACAATACCTCTCGCTGGCGGATGCACGCGCCAATAAGTGGACCTGCGACTGGGCGAATTACACGCCCCCACAGCCGCAATTCACTGGCGTACAAACATTCGATAACTATTCGCTGGAAGAACTCTCGGAATACATCGACTGGACGCCATTTTTCCAGAGCTGGCAACTGGCCGGCAAGTTTCCGGCTATTCTTGAAGACGAGGTCGTAGGCGTGGAGGCTAAAAAACTCTTCCACGATGCACAGGTGATGCTCCGCCGCATCATCGATGGCAAATGGCTGACAGCCCGGGCGGTGATCGGCATTTTCCCGGCCAATACCGTCAACCACGATGACATTGAGGTTTACGATGCTCAAAATCCGGACCGTGACCATCCACGGCATGTCCTGCACCACCTGCGCCAGCAAAATGTAAAAGCAGCAGGTCAACCGGATTTCTGTCTCAGCGATTTTATTCAGCCGAAAAATACAGGCGCTGCCCAGGATCACATCGGCGCTTTCGCCGTGACGGCCGGCATCGGCATCGAAGAGCATGTCGCACGTTTCGAAGCGGACCACGACGACTATTCCGCCATTATGCTGAAGGCTCTGGCCGACCGCCTGGCCGAAGCATTCGCGGAGCGTCTGCATGAACGGGTGCGCAAGGAATTCTGGGGTTATGCTACCCACGAAAAACTTGATACAGAATCACTTATAGAAGAAAATTATCAGGGTATTCGCCCTGCACCCGGCTACCCGGCCTGTCCGGAGCACACGGAAAAACGTACCCTCTGGCAAATGCTGGAACCGGAAACCAATGCGGGTATCACCCTGACGGAAAGTTTTGCCATGTACCCTACCGCAGCCGTCAGCGGCTGGTATTTCAGCCACCCGGATTCGAAATATTTTGGGCTCGGACAGATCGCAAAGGATCAGGTGCAGGACTATGCCCGCAGAAAAGGAATGACGACGGCGGAAGCGGAGCGCTGGCTGGCGCCGGTACTCAGTTATGATGTTTAGTGTTTAGTGTTTGGGGCGCATTGCCCTCGGCTTTGGAAATTAATAAAGCCGAGGGCAATGCGCCCCAAACACTAAACACCAAACACTAAACACACTTTTAGAACCAGCTCGTCTTTTTACGCGTGCTACTCGTTCTTCCGCCCAGCCCCAGCACACCCAGCAGGCCGCGGGTGAGTTCGCGGGCGACGGTGCGGCCGATCTGACGCGCCAGTGGGTCCTTGGCGATGGTTTCGATCATACCGGGCTCTTCTTTTTGCGGGCGCTGGCGGGGAGCATCCGCTGCGGCTTGTTGCTGTTCCTCTTCCGCCTGCTGTTCCTGCGCCTGGGCAATTTTGCCGCTGAGAATTTCATAGGCGCTTTCCCGGTTGATTTCCTGGTTGTATTTTCTCACCAGCGCCGAGCGTTGCAGGATCTGGTCGATTTCAAGCGGCGTGAGAATATCCATACGGCTTTCCGGCGCGCGCATGAGCGTATGCGCGAGCGGTGTCGGAATACCTTTTTCATTTAAAACACTGACGATGGCTTCTCCGATACCGAGGCTGGTAAGCAGGTCTTCCGTCTGATAATATTCCGTGATCGGGTAGTTTTCAGCCGCCATTTTAATGGCTTTCCGGTCTTTGGCCGTGAATGCGCGGAGTGAGTGCTGGAGTTTCAGGCCCAGTTGCGCCAGGATGCTTTCCGGAATGTCCACCGGATTTTGGGTAATGAAGTAAATGCCCACGCCTTTCGAGCGCACCAGTTTGATAATGGCTTCCAGTTGCTGCATGAGCGCCGGCGTAGCCTCCTGAAATACCAGGTGAGCCTCATCGACGAAAATGCAAAGTTTGGGCTGGTCCACGTCGCCTTCCTCGGGGAAAGTCGCGTAAATCTCGGCCAGCATTTGCAGCATAAACGTGCTGAAAAGTTTGGGGCGATCCTGCACGTCGGTCAGGCGAACGACGCTGATCACACCGCGACCGTTTTCATCCATACGTGCCAGATCGCGGACGTCGAAAGAAACCTCGCCGAAAAACAGGTCGCCGCCCTGTTGTTCCAGTTCCACTACTTTCCGCAAAATGGTAGCGGCAGTAGCGGCGCTGAACTGGCCGTATTCCGCTTCGATTTCGGCTTTACCCTCATTGCCGAGGTATTGCAGCACTTTTTTGAAGTCTTTCAAATCGAGCAGCGGCAATTGCCGGTCGTCGCAATATTTAAAAACCACCGACACTACCCCGCCCTGCGTATCGTTCAGGCCCAGGATGCGGGAGAACAAAACGGGACCGAATTCGATCACCGTGGCTCGGAGTCGCGCACCTTTTTCACCGGAAAGTGTCAGAAATTCGACGGAAGAACCCGTGCCGTGCCAGGTGACGCCGATTTTACCCGCGCGTTCGGTGATTTTGGGGTTGTCGGTTCCGGGCATGGCAATGCCCGACAGATCGCCCTTGATATCCATCAGCAGGCTCGGTACGCCATTGGCCGATAATTGTTCTGCAATGACCTGGAGGCTTTTGGTTTTACCCGTACCGGTAGCGCCTGCGATCAGGCCGTGCCGGTTCATCGTTCTGAGTGGCACTTTGATCTGTAAACCATGGATCACTTCGCCGTCGAGCATGGCGCCTCCCAGTACGATGGAGTTACCGGCGAACTGGTAGCCGTTTTGAATAAGGGTGGTGAAATCGTCTTTCTTAGCCATTGAAATCGTGATTCGTTGAGTGGTATGGGGCAAAAGTAGTTTTTTTTGTGGTTTGTGGTTTGTGGGTTTATGAGTTTATGGGTTTATAGGTTTATGGCCACTCGAAAAGTAGAGATATTCCACAATAGAGCGGCCATAAACCTATAAACCTATAAACCCATAAACCTATAAACCAAAAAACCTATAAACCAAAAAAAACCACTCATCCAAAAGCCGGACGAGTGGTTTCCCATTTAAACCTATCAAAATTAATTACACCTTATTTCACAGGCAGTCCTTCTTCCACCCAGGCATCCAGTCCGCCGTCCATAATAGCGACGTCGTTGTAGCCGTGTTGCAGGAGAAAGGTAGCAGCTTCCTTGCCTTTGTTACCGACCCTCGACATGAGGATAACCGGTCTGTTGGATGGCAATTCTCCGTAGCGTTTATCAAGTTCGCTGAAAGGGAGACGGAAAATTCTGTTTACACCCAGCGTTTTGGAATCGGGACCGGCATTATCGCGTACGTCCACCAGCACGCTGCCAAGTATGTAGGCTGCATAAGCCTCGCGTGGAGTAAAATTCTTAACCATAGCAGTATCTTTGAAAGTATCGGGTTAACAAATATTAGTTGTTAATTTCGGATGTAAAGTTATACTAAATTTTACCGAAAGATGAAATAGTGAAATGACTATTTAACACCCCTTTTAAATTCGAGAAGATTGTGTGCGATGGTTTTTATTTGAAAAATAATCGAACGTCGTATGCTTCGCCCGCAAAATAATTGTTTGAAATGCAAAAAGGTCAACGAGGAAGCAACCGGACAATTTCCGCAGCAATATCGGCGTATGCGGCGTCTTCATTTTTAAAAGCGGAAATCGTTCTGTTTTGAGAAGGCAGCGATTTATACTTTTCCAGGCCGCTCCCATCCAGGCTGATATCGGCAATGCGCACGGGAATCACACGTTTTCCGGCATTGAGGCTTTCCCAAATGAAGTCGAGCCATACACCTGTAATGAGGTTCAACGTAAACAAACAAATGATATAGTCGGTGTCCGCCAGTTCCTTTTGGGCTTCTTCCACCGGATCTCCCGCCTTCAGGTCGGCATGCACGTTGTAAATTTTTATTTTGCCACTGCGCTTCTGAAGAAAAAGATGTTTGTTCAGTTTGGTCGCAAACGGTTCTTCTTCCACATCGTAAACAAACATAAATTTGGGTACAGCGCCCACCTGCTTTGCGGCAGGCGTGGCAACAGGGTTGAAATCTTCGTCGGTCAGCGATTCCAGCAGGCCCAGAAAATCGTACCGGATACGGCTGACCTTGATGTCGTATTCGTCGAAAGCGATCAGGTTGTTCCGGCGTTCGGCGTTGATACTTTCCAGCCTGCCTTGCAGACTCAGTATATCCTTTTTCTTGGGCGCCGAACCCGGGATAAGTCCCTGGAGGTTTTTAAGTGCGCCGCCCAGGTCGGTTACGGACAATTCCGAAAGGGTGGCTTTGGTATTTTGTAAATCCGGCATACAGTAGGTTTATTGTTTTGCAATGAAGGCGTAAATATCGCGAAAAAGAATGCCTTCATTGGCATCGCGCTGTTGTCCGTTGACATTCACGGGTTTTCCGGCGTGGTGAATTGCCACCACCTGCCAGAAATTATTGAATACCGGAGAACCACTGCTCCCGCCTTCCGTATCCGTGGTATAATGTACGTACTGGTTGCTCACCTGTAGCACCTCATTCGCGCGCAGCGCAATCCGCTTGTCCATGCCGCCCGGGTGCTGGATGATCGTGACCGGATCTCCGGGAGACGGAAGTGCGTCGGGCGCGACGTCGAGACCGCCCCATTGCTTGAAGGAATTGGCCGGATTGTCGACGAGTTTTACACGGGTGAAATCCAGTTGCGGAACAGGGCTCGTCACAAAACTGCTCGCATCCAGCTGGTAACTGGTGAGCGGCCGGATGGAGCCGTCAGGGCCGACTTCGTAATTAAATTCGGCACGCGCGCCTTTAGCCGATTCCGGCGAATCGATCACGTGGTGGTTGGTAAACAGGTATCCGTCTTTCGTTAAAAAGCCGGTGCCCTTGACGCCATTGGCCAGCACGATCCGGCAGACTGATTTCGAAGCATTCAAGGCTTTTTCCAACCAGTTGATCGTCAGCAGGTTATCCTTGCTTCCAATGATTTTTTCCAGTTCCGCAGGGTTGGCCGGAATCTTGAACTGGTACGCGCCAAGTCCTTTGATGCGGGCATTCATTTCCAGTTTTCTAGGAATATCTTTTACGATATCCGTCAGGGCAAAACGAATTCTGGCGGTGCGCTGGAAATACTTGTCGTCATCGATCATGCCCTGTTTGAAAAAATCATACACCTGGTAAAAGTTACCCGACTGCATGATCAGATCCTGGCTGATGCCGATTTTTTGTTGCTCATCCAGCCTTTCCAGGAATTCCAGGGCAGGCTGAATTTCATTGCGCTGTATCATTTTTTCTGCCGTTTGCAGTAAGACAGGGAGCGCATCTTGTGTTTCTTCCATTTTATGAGGGTTTGTAGGTTTATGAATTTATAGGTTTATGGTTTATAGGTTTATGGTTTATGGTTTATGGTTTATGGTTTATGGTTTATGGGTTTATGGCTGCTCGGAAATGGTAACGCTATATTGTACGAGCACCCATAAACCTATAAACCATAAACCTATAAACCATAAACCTATAAACCTATAAACCATAAACCCCAAAAAACTATTGTTTCACAATCCGAACCGGTGTAATCGCAGTAGAACCGTCGTTCATAGACAGCAGGTACACGCCGGCAGGTAAAGATTGGAGCGACAGGAAAGTCGACTGGCGACCTTTTGACGCAGAAATCTGTTGTTCCAGCACTATTTTGCCGGTAATATCCGTCACATGGATCTGAAGTTCGGATTCCCCTGGCACTGTGAAATTGATATGAAGCCTGTCCGTGGTCGGCGACGGATACACCTTGTCGATTCCCAAAACATCCTGGCGTGTCAGCACTACAATGGATGACAGCACCGCTTGTCCATCCAGGTCGGTTGTGCGGAGACGGTAATAGGATTTTTGCAACGGATGTACATCGTCGAATACGTAGTCGGTTGGCGAATTGGAACCGACCTGACCGGCTTGCCGGTACATTTCTTTCCAGTTGGAGCCGTCTGCCGAACGTTCCAGAATATGCCAGGCGACGTTTTTCTCGGTTTCCGTCGTCCATTTTAGCCGGTTGATACCGTCGGCTATTTCACCTGTAAACGACCTTAATTCTACCGGCAGGGCCACCTGCTTGAGGTGGATGCCTATTTCGCCGTCGCCGGGTATTTGCAGTTCTACATAAAACATATTGGAAAGCCCCATACTGACCGCTTTGATGTCGGTGATCAATGTCGGAACACCCAGGATGGAGTTGTTTTTTTGAAAACAGTCTTCATTCGGTCCGGCATAGTGCGTGGCCACGAGATCGTTAATGGAAACCATCTCCGGGTCGAGGTCGCTTTTCACTACCAGAGAATCAAATTCGGCATTGTGGAAAAACAAACGTACCGTATAAGGCTCCGTCGGCGGCTTGCTCGAACTGATGCTGTAGTAGGCCGGCAAATAAGGGATTACATTCAGGGAAACTGGAATGGTATCGGCCACCGACGTTCTGCAAAATACCGTATCCAGGTCCTGCAATCCGGGTTTTACCGCTATCAGCAAATCCCCCAGGTCGAGTTCGTCCGGACGCGAGTAGACATCATACCAACGGTCACCGTCAGGCGCCAAACCATCCACATGTTCGGCGAAATAACCGGGCGCACATTCCGCTTCGTCGAACCGGATCACCCCTTCCCTGACTTCCAGGCAGAAGGTGCCGCTGATAATACTGCCGTACCCGTCTACCTGTATGTAATAGTTTTTGCCGGGCGTGAGTCCGGAATAGGAAAAGATGGAGTTGTATCCCAAGCCTCCCACTCCATTGTCGTCGTCGCTTGCGATCAGGCGAAATTTAGTGTAGTTGGCCGAGTCCGGTGTTTCATACAAAGCCAGTTGTGTGTCGAAATTGGCGCCCAGCGGCAGGCTTTCTGTTGAAATAATGACAGATCCAGAGGAAGGAGCTTTGAATTTGAACCAAACCGTCTGGTCCGCAGAAGTGAGCCACCGGCCTGAAACCGGATCCTCATTATCCGTTAACGTATCCGGATTGGGTTCTATTCCCAGCGAATCGACGATGTTAAAAGTGGCGTCTTTGTTGGAATAGATATTTCCGACGCACGGGCTGTCCAAAGCCAGGGTAACGGCATTGCGCGCCTCGTCATTCGGCGGTTCGCAGTCCTTAATTTTGAAGCCGTGTTGTACGTAAGCCGTGGTTTCTGGATCGAATAAAATCAGATATTCCTTTCCGGCAACCAGCGGACCGAAAGTGGTTGATACGCTGTTCAGGGTTACGAGAAAACTCCCGATACAATGCCAATCATAAGGGCCGCAGCCTTCGGACACTTCCTTGTAAGCATATGTCGCGTAGGCATTTACCGGGCTACTGCCGCCAATTGTCTGAAACGTGTATCTGCGGGTTTGAGGAGCAGTAAAGCGGTATAGTTTCTCCCGGCCGGGCGTTGGCGACATGTCGCCGCAGGCATCGGTTTGCCAAATACCCTGTCCCGTAGAAGCGCTGACGACGTTTTGCCCACAGATAATTGATGGTTTATTATCACACCGAATTGGCGTATAAAACGTAATTTGAAGCAGATCACTTTCACCTGAAATACACAGGGTTTGAAGAATCAAATGGTATTCGGTGCCTTCGATCAGTCCGCCCACATTTATGGAAGTTCCGGTAGCAATACCCGAAGACACAGGTGTACCATCCAGATTTTGCACGTCCCACTGGTATCCAAAAGCACCGAAAACGGCCGGCCAGGAGAAGTTTGCGCTGGTGGCCTGTAGGTTGAATGCACTGACACTCTGTACCTTAAAGCATTCAGATGGAATCGCGCAACTGATGGCACCTTTCCATCCTGCATCTACTTTGTTCAAATCGGAAGAGAAGCGCAGGGTCAGGCAACCGGACAGATTCGTTGCCGACACCGTAAATGGAGGCGTGTTTTCCTGAGTAAAATTTCTGATCAGGTAATCTGTCACA
>JAKQJD010000624.1 GCA_029561355.1 Bacteroidota bacterium
GGGAATAGGAGGTAGACAGCACCGGACTCACACCCATCACATACACCAGAACGGGCACCGTCAGGATAGAACCGCCGCCGCCGATCAGCCCCAGCGCAACGCCGATTAAAACCGACAGCGCGTACCCCAGGTATTCCATGCAGTTGGAAATTTTTCTGACTGTGAGGCTGCGTTTACAGCGTTGGATGTGTTTTTCACGCGGATTTTGATGCGTTAAGACTTTTTGTTAAAAAACCTGGTGCAAAGATGTGAGATTGTGGCACTTCCTGTATGTAACAAACGTCACACAAGTCAAATCGTGGAGATAAAAATGAAATATACACGACTGCTCTGGTTCGCACTGGTATGTAACGGCGGCTTGCATTTGAATGCGCAACATGAAGGATATGCCGCACACGTCCATAAAGCCGATTCCCTGTTGCAAATAAAAGCATTTGAACCGGCAGCGCGTTCCTACGGGTCGGCTTTCGAAACGCTCGGCGGACGCGGTTATGCCCCTGACCGATTCAACGCTGCCCGGGCCTGGGCCTTGGCTGGAAATGCCGATTCCGCTTTTTTTCATTTACAGCGGCTGGCTGAAAAAACGGATTTTCTGGAAGATTCCGCTGCCTGGGAAGACCTTGCCGATTTAAAAGTGCTGAAAAACGAATTTCGCTGGACGCGCCTGCTGAACCTGATCACCCTGAAAAAGGAACGGCGCGCTGCCGCCGGCAACCACCCGCTTACCATCGAACTGGAACGGATTTACGAACTCGACCAGTGGTACCGCATACACGCTGATAGCGTGATTTCCCTGCATGGGCGCCAATCACTGGAATTTCAGGATTTCCTGCGCCGCAGCAGCAAGCAGGATTCAGTAAATGAAATGCGGGTGAAAGAAATCCTCGACACCCATGGTTGGCTCGGTACCGACGTTGTAAGCACGAAAGCGAACACCGCCCTCTTTCTGGTTATTCAGCACGCCGGTTTACCCGTTCAGGAGAAATATCTGCCTATGATGCGGCGGGCCGTAGCCGATGGCAATGCACAGGCATCCAACCTGGCTTACCTCGAAGACCGCGTGTTGATGCGGCAAGGAAAACCGCAGCGCTACGGGAGTCAGATCGTTCCGGATAAAGAAACCGGCGAATGGATTTTGTATGAAGTGGAAGACCCTGCCAATCTTGACCGCCGCCGCTTGTCCGTCGGACTTGGGCCGATTCAGGATTATTTGAACAGCACAGGTGCGCGGATGAAATGAGAATGCTCAACTCCTCGCATCCTCAACTCCTCATTTTCTCACAACAACCGGATCTTCCCCCTGCCCGTCCGCAGCACGTCTTCCTGTTCCAGTTTTTTTAAAATACGTGTGACCACTTCGCGGGTGCTGCCGATTTCTTCGGCAATTTGCTGGTGCGTGATGTCGATCACCCGCGAGCCGA